>JANODF010000148.1:0-5020 GCA_031412555.1 Archangium sp.
ACACCGTCGCCGAAGCGGGCGTGCTGGCCGTCGAGCGCATCTCGGCGCTGCAGTCGGAGCTCACCAAGGCGCGCGCGATGAACCTGGCGCTCGCTCAGGATCTCGAGGCCGCGCGTCGTCAGGCTGAGCGCGCGACCGAAGAGGCCCGCCTGCGCATGGACGAGGCCAAGCGGCTCTCCAGCGAGATGAATGGGCGCGTGACGTTGCTCTCCGAGTTGGAGCGTGAGTTGGAGTCGCTCGAGGGCGAACGCAACGAGTCGCTGCTGGCCCTGCAGGAGTCGCGGCAGGTGCTGGAGCTGCGCGAACGCGAGAAGCAGGAGCTGGTGGAGCTCGTCGCGAAGAAGGACCAGGAGATCGACGACAGCCTCGCGGAAGAAGAGCGGCTGGCGGCGGAGCTGGAGAGTGCGCAGGAGACCATGGGCGCGCTGCGCCGCAGCTCGGATGCACTCAAGGGCGAGCGCGACACGTTGGCGAGGCAGGTCTCTGAGCTGACGCGGGAACGGGCGGAGCTGCTCGAAGCGCGCAAGGCCCTCGAGGCCGTGCACCGCGCGTTGTCATCCGCCTCGATGCGCTGACCTTGTCTCCCTCTCCCTTTGGGAGTGGGTCGGGGTGAGGGTCAAGTAGGCAATCAAGTCAGCCCCTCACCCGGCCCTTCGACAGGCTCAGGACCGACCTCTCCCCGCGCGCAGGGAGAGGTGAACAAATCAAAACGCGTCCGTTATCCGCCGCTGCCACGCACAGTCCTCCGGCCGCATCGCGCGCAGGCTCAGAATCGATTCACCCAGCGCCCCGTTCGCCGCCTCCAGCGCCGCCTCACACCCGATCGCATCCTTCGCTTCCTGAGCGCTCCCGAAGCTCCCCGACAATTCCCCGAACTTCCGCGTGAGCGCCGTGAGCGGCTGCGGTGCTTCGGCCACGAACCGGTCCGTCACCCGCTGAAACCGCTCGGTCGTCGCGTTCCACCGCGCGGTCGCCGTCTGCAGCTGCCGCACCGGCTTGAGCTCCTCCAGCGCATCCCTCCGGGTGAGCGCCTCGCGCAGGGCCTTGTCATCGAGCGCCGCGAGCTGTTCGCGCACCAAGGTCGGCCGGCCCACGAACGCGTAGAGCACCGCGAGCAACCGGGTCGGCTCGGGGGCTTCCCGCTCCGACGGCGCGATGCCGCGCATCATGTGACCTGCCTCGAGCCAGTCTCCCTCCGCCAGCGCCTTCGCCACGCCGCTCAGATCTCCGAGCGTGCCGGGGCGGTATTTGAGATCGAGATCCGTCACCGCCGCCGCGCAGCTCGCGCACCGGACGCCCACCATCAACACCGTCACCGCGCCTGAGCTCGCCCGCACCTCGAGCAGCACCGGGTTGAACGCGTCGACGTGCAGCTTCAACTTCGCCGGCTTCTGCCCACGCGAGGTGGCGAGGATGGTGTGTTCGCCTTCGAGCAGTGACGGGCCCGGCTCGGCGCCGTCGATGATCAGCACGACCGAAGGATCCACCACCAGCTGCAGCGGCGCGGCGGCGGTCTCGGGCAACACGGCGGTGGGGAGCAGCGTGGCGTCGGGACAGCTGACCGGGACGACGGCTTCGACTCTCACCGGCTTGAACGTGCGGAGTGCGAGCGCTGCTGCGAGCGACAGGGCTATCACCGTGGCGAGTGCGATGAGCCAGCGCATCGGCGCATCTGAACACAGCCCTCACCCTGACCCTCTCCCGAAGGGAGAGGGGATCACGACTTCGTGTCCACGGCCTCGGTGCTGCGCCGCCAGCCGTACCCATCAGCGAGATCGCCGCGATCCTTCGCGTCAGCCCGCGCCAGGTGCAGCGGCCCCGCCACCGTGCCGAACGGAATGCCCCGCCCGGTGATCGCCGCCGGGTGCTGCCGGAAGAACGCCTCCAACAGCCGCAACACGCCGGGCTCATCTTGCGGGCCCACGTCGATCAACGCCGAATCGGCGCGATCGAAGTCGTGCGGCGAGTTCGCCACGTAGAGCGAGAACCGCAGCTGATCCGCCCACTTGCTCGCGCACGCTTCGACCAGCGCAGGCGCCGCCTCGTACGTCACCGGAATGAACAGCTTCGCGTAGCCATGCCCCACCACGCAGCCGCCCTGGCCGCCGTAGAGCGAGAAGCGATGCGGGTGCAGGTTCTCTCTCGCCCGCGGCAGTCGCAGCGCCACCACGTCGCCCGCCTTCGCGTCGGCCGGCACGTACTGCCCCGGCTCGTCGACGAACAAGGTCAGCTTGCCGTCGCTCACGAACGCCCAGTCGAGCCCGGTGCGCACCAGGCGAAACGCCCAATCCCACCCCGTCGCGCCCTGGGTGCACGCGGTCATGTGCGCCACGAAGCCCGAGTCACCCGACGCGCGGTGTAGCTCAGGGCCTTCACCGGGCCGCAGCTTGAAACGGCGCGAATGAAACCAGCGCACCTTCGGGTCGGTCGAGGCGGCGGTCATCGCTTCACCTCGCCCCACAACACCGAAGGCCATTCTTTGGGCGAGCCCAGCATCTCCAGCGCGTGCTTCGAGACGCCCAGCGCGCGCGCGTCGAGCACCTGCTCGTAGTGCGTGATGCCGTACACCGAGATGAGCAGCGCCGTGCCGATCCACCGCACCACGCGCTCCTGAAAATCACCGTCGGGTTTGAAGCTCGGCTCGCGTGCCCGCGAGTAGGCGGAGATCAACTCGTGCGCGAAACCCTCGAGCACAGGCCGGCCCAGCACTTCGCTTCGATGTTCCGGCGCGAGCCAGCCCAGCACGTAGTCCGACAGCAGGCTGCCCAGGTCACGCGCGGGGTCGCCCCAGAAGGAGAGCTCCCAGTCGAGGAACACCACCGAGGCGGGCCCCTTGTTCGCCTTGCTCACCCGCAGCAGGTTGGCCTGGCGCAGGTCGCCGTGCAGCAGGGCGTTCTCGCTCTCCCTCAGCTGCTGCGCCGAGAGCGCCTGCAGCCCCACCATCGCCTGCCCATCGGCCTGCACCTTGGCGAAGAAGTCGATGCCCGCGCTGGAGAGGCGCGCGTAGAAATCAGGGCGCATGCGCAGGAAACACTCGAGCAGATCCGACTCGTCGCGAAACGCGTCGGCCAGCGCGTAGTGCGAGCGGCCTTCGCGGCTCATGCGGTGCAGAAACCCCAGCGCATTGCCCACCTGGGCGGCGAGCCCGTCGGGGTAGTCGCCCGAGCGCCGGTGAAAGTGGTGGAGCGTCTCGCCGTTGGTGATCCACTCCAGCCCCAACAACCCGTGCGCGGGGTCGAACGCGAACACGTGCGGCAGGTGGAGCGGGCTGCGTGGTGCACGAGACAGGGGCTCCACGCGCTCCAGCACGCTGCCTTCTCGCAGCACGCCCACGTTGCCCGGGCCGTCGGCGATCTTCACCAGCACGCGCTTCTTGCCGGTGGTCGCCTTGCACACCACGGTGCGGTTCTTCGACGGCGGCGGCGACGTCACCGACGGGTCGCGCACGAGGCCCAACGCGGCCAGGCGACCATCCAGCTCAGCCTCAGTGAGGGGCGCGCGCATCGAAGGGAGCGCTTGTCTGCCGCGCTGCGGCAGTCACTGCAAGCATTCCCGCATCACCGATTCCCACCGGTGACACGCACTCACATTTCCGTGCTGGGGCGCTTCAGCTCGCTGACGGGCGCTTCGGCGCTCTCCAGGAAGTTGAAGTCAGCAGCGGCCGACTTCTCGGGCGCAGGTGCAGGCACCGGAGCGGTCTCCACCACGGCCGGGGTCTCGGCGACGGGCTCGGCCTCGACGGCAGCGCGTGCAGGGCGGGCCACGTTCTTCACGGAGGCCTTCACCGGCAGCTTGATCAGCGGGGTGAGCTCTTCGAGCACGCGGGGCGCCACGGGAGCGGCCACCTTCTTCGGCTGCACCACCACGGCCACCGGAGCGGCGGTCTGCTGCGCCGGTGCCTGGGTGGCCAACATCACCACCACGCCGATGAGCGCGATCGCCGCACCCACCACGCCGCCGAACACCATCCACACCTTGCGGTTGTTGGCCTGAATCGCCGCGACTTCTTCGGCCGACAAGGTCGTCGCGCCGTCTGCCAGCAGATCGGCGGAGACGGAGAGCGAGTCGTTCATCACGACCGAGGGCGCCACCGCCGGCTTGCTTTCGACCACCGGCGCCGCGGCGAGCATCTCCGCACGGACCGCTTCGATCTCCAGCGTGGGAATGCGCACCACGTCGTGCGCAGGCTCGTTCACTTCGTCCAGGGTGTTCGCCTGAACGCTGAGCGCAGCCACGGGCTCGGCGGGCTTCAGCTCGAGCGAAGGCATCGGGTCCGACGCGACGGGAAGGGGGGCGGGCACGGCCATCGCCAACTGCGCCTCGACCTGCGCCAGGGGCATCTCACGCGTCGGAGCGCGCATCGCCTCGAGCTGCTGCTTCATCAGCGCGTCAGCGGCAGCGATGATCTCGGGCGGGAGCTTCACGGCCTGCAGCTCAGGCACGGTGGGCAACGAGTTCTGGCCGGGCACGTGCGCGAACGCGAGGGCCACTTCGAGCGACGAAGGACGGGCCGCGGGATCGACCGAGACCATGCGGCTCAACATCTGAGCCCACCGCTCGGGCAACGACGCGGGCACGCGGGGCACCCACTCACCCGAGGAGATCAGGTTCACCACGCCCAGCGTGGTGGAGGCCGTCGGCAACGGCGCACCGGCCGACACGCAGAGGATGGCGCCCAGCGCGTAGACGTCACCGGCCTGGCTCGCGCCTTCACCCCGCGCGCGTTCAGGCGAGAGGTACGGCGCGGTCTTGGGCAGGTTCTGCATCAGCCGGTTTTCACCGCGGCGATCGCTCAAGCGGTTGGCGATGACCAGGGGCATGTCCCACAGGCTGGCCTTGCCGCCTTCCACCATCAGCACCGAGTCGCGGCTCATCTCGCCGTGCACCACGCCCTGCGCGTGCACGGTGGCCAGCGCGTCAGACAGCTGCGCGGCCAGCTTGAGGAGCAGCTCGTTGTCGAGGCGCTCTTCGCCCCGGGCCGACAACATCTCGCCGTCGGGAAAGTCGAGGGCCACGAAGG
>JANODF010000149.1:0-4885 GCA_031412555.1 Archangium sp.
TGCCAGCCGGCTGGAGAAGGCACTGGGCACCGATCCCAACGCGGTCAACGAGCTCTTCCAGAAGTCGTCCACCGGCGTGGCGGCCAAGGTGAAGTCGCTGGTCGATGGCTATACGAACTCAAGCGACGGCATCCTCGTGTCGAAGAGCAAGAGCTACGACAAGTCGGTCAAACAAATCGGAACCCAGATCGACTCGCTGCAGCTCAGGCTCGAGGGTTACAAGAAGAAGCTGATTGGTCAGTTCACGGCGATGGAAAAGATCGTCAGCAGCTTCAAGTCGATTGGCGACTACCTCACGAGCCAGGAATCCAGGTCGAAGGAGTAATGCCCGATGAATGCCAGCCGCGCCTATGCCCGTGCAAGCCAGGAGACCGCGTCGAAAGAACGACTGATGGTCATGTTGTTCGAAGCCGCGCTCCGTCACATGCGCCACGCGGCCACTCTGTTGGAACAAGGCAAGGCGATCGACGCGTTGCCGATCATGACCAGGGCCAGCGACATCATCCTGGAGTTGGCCGACACCCTCGACTCGCGCCAGGCGCCCGAGCTGACCCAGACCCTGGGCGAGATCTACTTCTTCGTGGCCCAGCGCCTCGCCCGCGCCGCTTCGTTCCGCGACCCCACCGCGTTGCGTGAAGCCGAGCGGGTGTTCGCGCCCATCGTCGAAGCGTTCCAGCAGGCCGTCGCCGCCATGGGCGCCCCGGCCGCGCCATGATTCGCCACCACGAGGTTCACGCGGCGCTCGAGGCGCTCCAGCAGACCCTGGAGGCGAAAGATGCGATCGCGTCGCAGACCGCGACGGAGAAGGTGCTGGCGCTGCTCGCCGTCACCACCGAGCCCAGCGCCGATGAACGCCTGAGGCCGATCTTCGCCCACTGCCAGCGGTTGGGCATGGAGCTGAAGGCCAGCCTGCAGGATGAACTTCGCCGCACCGCGACCACCAGCCGCGCGGCCCAGGCGTACGAGCAGGCGCCGTGAAGCTCTCGGTGGCGATGATCGTCGCCAACGAAGCCTCGATGGCGCCGGGCTTTCTGGAGAGCATCGAAGGCCTGTGGGACGAGCTGGTGGTGATCGACACCGGCTCGACCGACGGCACCGTCGCGGCGTTCGAGGCCGCCGGAGCGAGCGTGTTTCACGCTGCGTGGACGCATGATTTTTCGGCCGCTCGCAACCTGGGCCTCGCGCACGTCACCGGTGAGTGGGTGCTGGTGCTCGACGCCGACGAACGGGTGACGCCGGAGTTCAAGGCGCAGCTGCTGACGGCCATCGCCCGCCCGGAGCTCGAGGCGCTCGAAGTGCGCTTCACCACCCCGCTTCCCTACGGTCACCGCGCGGAGTCGTCGGCCATCAGGGCCTGGCGGCGTGACGACACCATTCGTTTTCGCCACCCCGTGCGGGAAGAGGTGGACGTCGGCGCGCGGCGTTGCGAGCTGATCGATGCGCCCGTGCTTCACCTGGGCGCGGTTCGCCATCGCGATGCCCTGCAGGATCAGAAACGCCGCGACGCGGGGATCTTGAGGGCGCACCTCGCCACGCAGCCTCGGGATTTCTTCTGTTGGCTCAAGCTGCTCGAGCTGGCGCGCGTGCATCAAGACGAGACGTTGTGGCGTGAGGCGGCCCGCGAAGCGACCGACTCCCTCGAGCTCGCGGGGCGCAGCGTGCTCACCACCGAGGCGTTTGGCGGCGCCCTCGTGGCGGTCATCGCCGAGGGGCTGTTCACTCCCGAAGCGGCCGCGGGGCTGCTGTACCTGGAGGGCTGGTCACCCCACCTTCAGCCGTCGAGCGAATACCGGCTGCGCCGCGGCTTCTTCCGGGAACATCAGTCGAAGCACGAGGCGGCTCGGGAGGACTACGAAGCGGCGTTGTCCGACGATCCCGTCGCGCCTCGGCTGGGCCTCGCCCGCCTCGCGCTGGCCCGCAGCGACGGAGCGGCCGCGCTCCAGCTCAGCCGGCGCGCGTTGGAGGCAGGCCCCCGCAATCCTGAAGCGCTGCTCGCGGTGGCCAGTCTCACCCGCCAGCTCGAAGGAAGGGCCGCGCTCGAACTGTGGAGTGATGCGCATCGTTCGCTCGAGCCGTCTTGTCCCGAGCTGGATTGGGCGATCGGCGAAGCGTCATTGGCCGCGGGCGATCACAAACGTGCGGTCGGCTCGTTTCGCCGGGCTGCCGGAGTGCCCCCCGCGGGTCCTTCAGCCGTGCGCCTCGCGCAGGCGTTGCTCGCGTCTGGTCAGCTGGCGGCGTCAGAACAACTCGCGCACCAGCTGGTCAGCGTGCAGCCCGAAGCAGGTCTGGGGGTGTTGCTCTTCGATCTCGCCGCGGGCCGAGACACGACGCTCGAACTCGAGCTGACCGAAGAGAGCGCGAACGCGGCGCTTCGGCAGTGGGTCGATGCGCTGGTGGCCAGCAAGGATCGCAAGGTGCTGCGCAAGGTGCGCGAGCTGGTGGGCGCGGTGGGGAATCTCTTCCCCTGGCTGCCCGAATATTTGCTGAAGAAGTCAGCGTAGGAAACCTCGCCCTGCGCAGCGGGGAGAGGTCGGTCCGAAGGACCGGGTGAGGGGCCTTCGGGGCACGCAGTGAGCCCCTCACCCCAACCCTCTCCCCGCTGGCGCAGGGAGAGGGAGACAACTCACTTCCGCCGGTTCTTCTTCTTGTTGTCCTTCTCGCGCTTGCGCTTTTCCTTCAGCGCCTTGCGCTCAGCGTCGGTCTGCCCGCTCTTCTGCGGCCCCAGCGAGTAGCCCTGCATGCGGGCCTGCGCGAGCTGGGCCTTGCTCATCGGCGGCGTGTAGCCAGGGGGCAACCCGGGAGGCATCTGCATCGGCATGCCGCCCATGCCACCACCCATGCCCATGGCCTGCGCCATCATCGGGTCCTTCCCGAAGAGCGCCCCCAGATCCATGTTCTTCATCTGGTTCATCTGACCGAGCTGCTTGAAGAAGGGCAGCTTGCCCAGGATGCCGGGATCCTGGCCGATGGCGCCCATCATCTGCTGCATGCCCGCGAACTTCTGCATCAGCTCCGCGACTTCCTGCGGCTTGCGGCCGGCGCCCTTGGCGATGCGCTCGGCGCGGCCCTTGGCGATCAGGTGCGGCTCTTTGCGCTCCTGCTCGGTCATCGAGTTGTAGATGGAGTCGATCTTGTCGAGCTCGCCCTCGTTCGGGTTGAGCTGCTCGCTCATCTCACCGAGGAAAGGCATCTTCTCCATCAGATCCTTCAGCGGCCCCATCTTCCGGACCGTGCGGATCTGCTCCATGAAGTCCTTCATGTTGAAGCGGCCCGAGAGCAGCTTCTTCGCGTCTTCTTCGGCCTTGTCCTGGTCGACGACGCCTTCGAAGTCCTTCATCAGGCCGACGACGTCGCCGAACCCGAGAATGCGTGAGGCCAGACCCGCCGGGCGGAACTCCTCGAGCTTGTCGAGGCCTTCACCCATGCCGAGGTACTTGATCGGCTTGCCGGTGACTTCTTTGATCGAGAGCGCAGCGCCACCACGCGCATCGCCGTCGAGCTTGGTGAGAATGAAGCCGTCGATCTCCAGGCGCCGGTTGAACTCGGCGGCCGTCTTCACGGCGTCCTGGCCGATCATCGCGTCGGTCACCAGGATGATGTTGTCGGGCTTGACGATGTCCTTGATCGCCTCCAACTCGGTCATCAGCGCGTCGTCGATCGCCAGACGGCCGGCGGTGTCGATGATCACCGTGTCGATCTTCTCGGCACGCGCCTTCTCGTAGGCCAGGCGAGCAAGCTCGGGCGGCTGCAGCCCCGCCTGGTGGAAGACGGGCACGTCGAGCTTGGCGCCCAGCACCTTGAGCTGATCGACGGCGGCGGGCCGGTAGATGTCGGCGGCCACCAGGAGGACCGAGCGCCCCTCCTTCTTCAGCTTGAAGGCGATCTTCCCGGTGGTGGTCGTCTTACCGGAGCCCTGGAGGCCGACCATCATGATGCCACTGACCTGGCCCTTGCCCTTGAGCTTGAACGACGTGTCGACCGGCCCCATCAAGGCCTCGAGCTCGTCGTGGCAGATCTTCACGAAGTGATCGCCGGGCGAGACCTTCATCTTGCGGCCCGACTTGTCGGTGACCGAGGTCTTCACCTCGGCGCCCGCGGCCTGCTCGCGCACCCGCGCGACGAACTTCTTGACGACCTCGAAGGCGACGTCGGCCTCGAGCAGCGAGACGCGAATGTCGCGCAGCGACTCGTCGATGAGCTCGGGCGTCAGCTCCGCCTTGCCCAGCAGTCGATTCTTGGCCGCCCGAAAACCCTTGGTGACTGTTTCAAGCATGGCGCGCTCCTACACGGATCGGACCCTGCTAAACAGTCTTCACCGAACGCGCGAGTGGCGAAATTGGCAGACGCAGCGGACTTAAAATCCGCAGATCCTTTGATGGATCGTAGGGGTTCGATTCCCCTCTCGCGCAACCACCCGAAGACTGGAGCAGTCATGCACCCCCGCACCCTCATCATGCTCGTCGTTGGCTTCGCCGGCGGCCTCACGCTCGCCGCGTGCAGCCCTGCCGCCAGCTGTACCACCGCCAATTGTGGGGGGTGCTGCAGCGCCTCCGGCAAGTGCGAATCGGGCTCGACGGCCGACGCGTGTGGTGTGAGCGGCGCGAGCTGTGGCCGCTGCGGCACCGGCACGCTCTGCCAGGCCGGTGAATGCCGGGCGAACACCTCAGGCACCGGCGGCGGCATGGGAACGGGCGGAGGCACGGGTGGCGGAACCACGGGCGGGGGAACCGGCGGCGGCACCACCACCGGCGGCGGCACGGGCGGGGGCAACGCCGGCAACTGCCGAACCATCGCGCTGCTCGAGACCGGCCAGTCCAACCTCGGCCTCGCGGAGTACCGCACCTTCTCCAACAGCCCCGGCCACTACAACTACGCGGGCTGGGTG
>JANODF010000150.1:0-2637 GCA_031412555.1 Archangium sp.
GTGTCGTAGCTCCACGGCGTGCCGTGCGAGGTGCCCGCCTTCTCCGATTCGAGAACGTGGAAGGGCTTGAGCACCATCAACACGTCGCCGCTGCGCTCCGGGTACAGGCTGTTGACGAAGTGGCGGCCGAGCCCCGAAGGGTTGGTCAGACCGACGTCGTCGCGCGAGATCGCCGTCTGGAGATCAGGCTGCTTCTGCAGAAACGCAGCAGCCGCCCGGCGCACCACCATCGCGTCGAGCTTCTTGCCTTCGATGGCCTTGAGGTCGAGATAGAGATCGCTCTCCTCGATCGCCAGCACCAGGCCGGGCAGGGCGAACTTCTTCTCCAACTCGTCGTTGAGCGCCTTCTGCAGGTTCGCAGGCACCACGCGCACACCGTCGAGACCCATCGACGCCCACTCCTCGGGAATGTTGGCGCCGCCGTGATCGGCCGAGAGCACCACCAGCAGGTTCGCCTTGCCGCCCGCGGCACGCTCGGCTGCGGCGAGCAGATCGCCCAGCTGCTTGTCGAGGCGGGCGAGGTGATCCTGCATCTCCCACGAGGTGGGGCCGTACAGGTGGTAGGTGCGATCGAGCGACGAGAAGCTGATGCTCAGCAGGTCGGGCACTTCGTCCTTGCCGAGCTGTTCGCCGTCGATGGCCGCTTTGGCGAACTCCACCATCACCTCGTTCATCATCGGTGACGAGGCCAACGCACTCCACGACGCGGGCCCGGGCGAAGGCAGCCCACCGGCGAGCGGGTGGGGGAAGATCTTCGACATGCCATACCAGTCCGATTCGAAGGGCCGCTCGTCATCGCCCACGTAGTCCTTGGCGGGGGAGAGCAGCTCCCATCGTTTGGCGTGGTAGCTGTCGGGCAGCTTGCGATCGTTGAAGGTCTTCACCCACGCGGGGAATTCCTTGCGGTACCAGGTGCCGGTGACGAACTTGCCGACCTGCTCGTGAAACCACCACGCGTCGCCCAGCCGGCCCGACATGGCCACGGCCGAGCGGCCCTTTCCTGCCACGGCGACCGCCTTGCCCCGCAGCTGCGTGGTCTGCCGCAGGCGATCGGCCACGGTCTCGGCCATCAGGTTCGCGGGTGACACGTCATCGTTGGAGGCCGGCGCTTCGAGCACCGGGTGCGTCGCGTCGGCGAAGCAGGCCTCGAGTTTGCCAGTGGTGCGGTTGAAGACCTTGTTGCCCACCACGCCGTGGCGGTGCGGCCAGGCGCCGGTGGCGAGCGTGGCGTGCCCGATGCCGGTGACCGTCTCGATCAGCTCGTAGCGCGCGGTCGGGTACACGGCGCCTTCGTTCATCAGGCGGGCAAAGCCACCCTTGAAGCGGAAGCGGTTGCGTTGCAGCACGTCGGTGCCGAGGGCGTCGACGCTGATGAACACCGTCAGCCGGGGCGGCTTGGCCATCGACACGCCCGACACCACGAGAAGGATCGTCACGAGCCATCGCTTTATGCGGTGAACCTTCGCATCTCTTGAGCGGCTGCCCCAAAAGAACTTTCCAGAGGCTGTCTTCTGAGTCGCTTCACCTCGGCCAGCCGTCCGCTTCGCTCCCGTCTGTCTCGCGCAGCGTTCCGCTGCTACCGGTTCCGCTTCGTTTGAGATCCCGCGTAGAAGGAGCGCCGATGAATGAGCCGTCCCCCCACGTGCTGGCGAAGTTGCGAGTCATCTACGGCGACACCGACCAGATGGGCGTCGTCTACTACGCGAACTACTTTCGCTATTTCGAGTTCAGCCGCTCGGAGTATCTGCGCGCCCGCGGGGGCAGCTACACCGACTTCGAGAAGTCGGGCTTCGGGCTGCCGGTGGTCTCTGCGCACTGCGACTACAAACGCCCGGCGAAGTACGACGAGGTGTTGATCGTCGACGTGCACATCGCCGAGCTGCGGCGCGCCTCGATGCGCTTCGAATACGAGGTGCGGCGTGAGGCCGACGGGGTGGTGCTGGCCACCGGTCACACCGTGCACGCCTGCGTCGGCGCTTCCGGAAAACCGACTGGACTTCCCGAGTCGCTGGTGAAACTGCTCAGGCCATGAGCGACGTTCCCAAGACCATGGACCGCAACCTCGCGATGGAAGTCGTGCGCGTCACCGAGATGGCCGCCATCGCCTCGGCGAAGTTGATGGGGCGGGGCATCAAGAACGAGTCCGATCAAGCCGCCGTCGATGCGATGCGCAAGGCCTTCGACATGCTGAACATCGACGGCACCGTGGTGATCGGTGAAGGCGAACGCGACGAAGCGCCCATGCTCTACATCGGCGAGAAGGTCGGCAACGGCACCACCAGCGCCGCGCCCGTCGACATCGCGCTCGACCCGCTCGAGGGCACCAACCTCTGCGCGTTCGGCCGCCCGGGCGCGATCTCGGTGATCGCGATCGGCGCGCGCGGGATGCTGCTCAACGCGCCCGACACGTACATGGAGAAGATCGCCGTGGGCCCCGCGGCCCGCAACGCGATCGACCTGAGCAAATCGGCGACCGAAAACCTGCGCGAGATCGCCAAGGCGATGGGCCGGTCCGTCTCAGAGCTGACCGTGGTGATCATGGAGCGCGATCGCCACCTCGATCTGATCAAAGAAGTCCGCGTGGCCGGTGCGCGCATTCGCCTGATCGACGACGGTGACGTGGCCGCGGCCGTGGCC
>JANODF010000151.1:0-18889 GCA_031412555.1 Archangium sp.
CAGCCGGGTGGTCAGGGCTGCACCCGAAGCAGGGCTGACCGGGGCCGAAAAGGCTTCCATCGAGGGGCGTAACGGCGGGGGTCATGCGCGCGGCGTCTAGTCGCCAGTAAGGCGGAAAGCACGATCCCACGGTAAGGTCGCGCCGCGGTGGGTTCCCAAATTCCCGATCTGAGCGGCCGGACCATCGGCGAGTACGAGATCGTCGCGCGGGTTGGCGTCGGTGGCATGGGAGAAGTGTACGAAGGGCGCCACCCCCTCATCGGAAAACGCGTCGCCGTGAAGGTGTTGTTGCCCTCGCTCTCCAACGAGGCCGAGCTGGTCGAGCGGTTCCTGGCCGAAGCTCGCGCGGTCAACGAGATCCGCCATCGCGGCATCGTCGACATCTTCAGCTTCGGGCAGCTCCCCGAGGGCTCGCGCTACTTCGTGATGGAGTTCCTCGAGGGCGAGGCCTTCGACAAGATCATCAAGAAGCGCTCGCCCTTGCCGATGGGCGAGGTGCTCGGCTGGGCCGACGAGATGCTCGACGCGCTCGAAGCGGCGCACTCGGCGGGCATCATTCACCGCGACATCAAGCCGTCGAACCTCTTCCTGGTGAACACCGGTCGTGGCCGGCCCTATGTGAAGCTGCTCGACTTCGGCATCGCCAAGCTGGGCGCCATCAATGGAGAGGCCACTCCGCAGACGCGCGCTTCGGTGATCCTCGGTACGCCCGACTACATCAGCCCCGAGCAGGCGCGCGGCAAGACGATCAGCCCGCAGACCGATCTCTATGCGCTGGGCTGCGTGCTCTTCGAGATGCTCACCGGTGAGCGCGTCTTCCGCGGCGAGAACACGCTGCAGACGATGTGGATGCACGTCGAGGACAAGCCCGCCGTGCCCTCGTCGATCCGCCCCGACATCCCGCCCGAGCTCGACGAGCTGATCCTCTGGGCTCTCGAGAAGGAGTCGACCAACCGCCCGCCCAGCGCCGCCGACATGCGAGAGCGCCTGCTGGTGATCAAGTCGCAGCTCGCGCCCACCGGTCAGTTCACGCCGCCGCCCATCACTTCGAGTGGCCATCGGCCCATCGCGCTGACGCCGCCGCCTTCGGGGCGGAACAAGGTGGTGGGCTCGACCCCTGCGCCTCGTTCGGGTTCTTTGCCGCCCGTCGGCTCGAGGAGCGGGGGGCAGCCGCCGATCTCCACGCGCACGAAGCTGCAGCCGCAGGCTCCGGTCGCGGCTTCGAACGAGACCCGCATGCAGCCGCTGACGGCGATGACGGGCCTTTCGCCCGCCGAGTCAGCACGCGTCGAGGCCCCGGAGAACTTCACCGATCCCGAAGTACCGGTCGTTCCGAAGTCGAAGCTTCCGGTGGTGCTCGCAGGGGTGGTCGGCGTGCTCTTGCTGGCGGTGGTGGTGTTCTTCGCGGTCGGCCCCTCTGCGCAGACAGATCAGCCGCCGGTGGTCGATCCCCCGGTGAAGGTCGACCCGCCCCCGGTGGTGAAGGTCGAGCCTCCGGTGAAGGTGGATCCGCCCCCGAAGGTCGACCCCGATCCGCCGCAAGTCGATCCGGTCGCCAAGGTCGATCCTCCGAAGACTGATCCGCCGAAAACCGACCCCGTCGCCAAGGTCGATCCGCCCAAGCCCAAGGGCCGGGTGATCACCACCGAGCAGCTCGTCAGCCGTCTGCGCAAAATCGAAGCGCAGCTCGCCGCCAAAGAAGCGGAGACCGGCCAGAAGGACAACGTGCTGCGTCAGTTCGTCGACCAGGCCCGCAAGGAAATCCAGAAAGCGACCAACGACGCTGACCGCAAGGCCGCCTGGAGCTTTCTGGGCGACATCGAAGGCCAGTTGAAGCGCTGACTACACCGGCCCACACCGGGAATGACGCTATGGTGGCAGCGTGCTTTCGCTCCTGATGATGCAGCTGGCGTTGGGTCAGGCCTCCGACCTGCGCGGACCCGTCGCCGTGGTGATGACGAGTAAGAGGCCCGGCGCCGAGACGGCCGCCCCGAAGATCGCGCAGCGCGTGTTCGATTCGTTCAAGCGCGAGGGCGTGGTGGGTCTGCTCGATGACGCGGCCACCGCCAAAGAGCTGCGCGCCGCCGGCTTCTCCGATCCACGCTCCTGCCAGGGCACGCGCGCGTGCTTGAGCAAGCTCGCCATTCTCCTCGGGCCCCGCGCCGTGGTGGTGGGCATCGACGTGGGTAAGGTCGGTAAGACGCTCGCGATTCATCTGGAGGCCGTGTCGGCCGATCGCGAAGAGTCGCTCGGTACGCTCGACGTCTCGTCGTCGCTGAGCGGTTGGAGCGATGCGATGTCGGCCCCCATCGTGGTCTTCGTGCGCGACGTGAAAGCAGGGCTCGAGCTCAAGAAGAAGGCGCCGGCCGATCCACCGCCGACCCCGCCGCTCGAGGTGGCGCGCACCGATACGCCGAAGAAGACCGAGCTGGTGCCCGCTCCGAAAGCTGAAGGTCCGGTGAACGTGGTCGAGCAGGGTGATGGCAAGCCGCCGAAGGTCGCCGCGTGGGTCTTCGCGGGCGGGGCTGCTGCCACCGCGGGCGTGGCCGTCGCTTTCGGGGTGATGTCGGGCAACGCGAAATCGCAGTTCGACGCATCGTTGGTGGATCTCGGCGGAGGCGCCCGGGGCAGCCGGTTGCCCGAAGACCAGGCGCGCGCGCTGGCCGACGCTGCGAACACCAACGCCGCCGTGGCACTCACCTCGGGCATCGTGAGCGCTGGTCTCACGGCCGCGGCCGCCATCTTCTTCCTGAAGGACTGAGGTCGTCATGCTCCTGGGTCGCTCCACCTCAGCCAGCCGTCCGCTGCGCTCGCCTCTGTCTCCCGCAGCGTTCAGCAATCGTCTGGGGCTCGCGGTTCTCATCACTGCGTTCGGATCTGCGTGCGTGGACGTCACCACGTTGACCGGCTTCGAGTGTGACGACGCCGGGCGCTGCAAGGCGCCGATCGGCACGACCGGCGGTGGCACTGCGACCGGTGGTGGCAGCAACACCACGGGTGGCGGCACCGCGCAGGGTGGCGGCAGCGGCGGTGGCGACGTGGGCGGTGGCGCTGGAGGCGGCGCGGGCGTGTGCAACACCTCGACCTGCACCGGCTGCTGCGACGACACCGGTGTCTGCCGTTCAGGTGATGAGCTGGCAGCCTGCGGTCAGGGAGGGATGACCTGTGCCGCGTGCGCCAGCGGAACGCGCTGCCAGGCGGCGGTGTGCCAGCCCCTCAACGCGAACGGTGGAACCTGCGTGGTCGGCGCCGAGTGTGCCTCGGGCTTCTGCGCAGCAGGCGTGTGCTGCACCAGCGCATGCACCGGTGACTGTGAGAGCTGCAACGCGGTGGGCACCGAAGGCCGGTGTGCGCCTCTCGCGGAAGCGGCGGCCCCGGCGGCCTGCGGCGACTACGCGTGTGACGGCGTGAGCGGCTCGTGCCCGGCGACCTGCACCACCTCGCGGCAATGTTCCCCGGGCCGCTTCTGCAACAGTGGCGTCTGCACGACGCTCAAGCTTCCCGGCGTGACGTGCGGCTCCAGCGCGGAGTGCCAGTCGGGCTTCTGCGCCGACGGCGTGTGTTGCGACCAGGCCTGCAGTGGCAGCTGCGATCGCTGCAACCTCGCCGGGAGCGTGGGCACCTGCAGCCCCGCGCCCGCTTCGGATCCCGGCAGCCCGGCTTGTGGCGGCGCGGTGGTGTGCAACGGCACGCTCGCTGACTGCCCCATTCTCTGTTCCAGCGGCTGCCCGACGACGACGTTCTGCAGCGGCACCTACTGCTCCGCGAAGAAGACCAATGGTGTGAGCTGCGCGGCAGCCACCGAGTGCCAATCGAACTTCTGTGTCGACGGCGTGTGCTGCAATGCGGCCTGCGGCGAGCTCTGCGACGCCTGCAGCGTGGCGCAGGGCGCAGCGGTCAACGGCACCTGTGGCCTGCTCGGCCCCAGCCGCATCTGCCGGGGTGCCACCAACACCTGCGATCAGGAGGAACGCTGCAACGGCACCGCTGCCACCTGTCCCTCCAACGGCTTCACCGACGCGGGCGTGGGCTGTGGCACCACCACCTTCACCGCATGGAGCACGTGCGACGGTGGTGCTGCCTGCGCGAGCAGCGGCAATCAGACGCGCACCCGCTCCGACCGGCTGTGCAACGGCACTGGCGCGTGCGGCAGCATCGACACGGGAGAGAGCCAGGCCTGCATGCGGGTGACCGAAGGCATCGCGTGCGGCACCACCACCTTCAGCGCGTACACCGCCTGCACCTACGCGGCGACCTGCTCGACCACGGGCACCCGCACCCGGGTGCGCACCGATCCTCTCTGCGCCAGTGGCACCTGCAGCGCGGTCCAGGTCACGGAGACCGACACCGCGGGCTGTGCGCGCTCCACCACGAACGTGAGCTGCGGCGCGGCGAGCTTCGGGCCGTACGGCACCTGCACCTTCGCTTCGACCTGTGCCGAGTCGGGGAGCCGCACGCGCACCCGCACCGATCCTGTCTGTCAGAGTGGTGCGTGTGGTTCGACCACTGCCACCGAGACCGACGCCGCGGGCTGCACGCGCACCACCGGCGGCACCTCGTGCGGCGCCACCATGACGGGCGCGTATGGCGCCTGCAGCTACGCGGCGACCTGCTCCACCACCGGCACGCGCTCGCGCACCGTCTCGACGTACACGTGCGGTACGGGGGCCTGCAACACGAGCACGGTGACGGAGAACGACACCAGCGGTTGTGGCCGCAGCACCACCGGCACCAGCTGCGGCACCACGCAGACCAGCGCGTACACGGCGTGCAGCTACGCCAACGCGTGTTCGAACACGGGCTCCCGCACGCGCACGGTCACCACGTACGCTTGCAACGCGGGAGGCGGCTGCGACCCCAACACCGTCACGGAGACCGACACCGTCGGCTGCAACCGCGGCCAGGACGGCACGACCTGCGGCACCACCGCTTTCGGCGGCTACACCGCGTGCGGCTACGCGAACAGCTGCAGCAATGGCGGTTCACGCACGCGCCCGGTCACCACGTTCACGTGCGGCGGCGGCACGTGCAACTCAGCCGCGAGCACGGAGACGGACACGGCGGGCTGCGCTCGCAACCAGGACGGCACCAGCTGCGGCACCACCGTCACTGGCGCCTACGGCGGCTGCAGCTACCCTCAGATCTGCGCCAACGGCGGCAGCCGCACCCGCACCGTGACCAGCTACACGTGCGGTGGAAGCGCGTGCAACACCAACAACGTCACCGAGACCGACGTCACCGGGTGTACCCGGAATACGAATGGCAACAACTGCGGAGCGCCTTCATGTGGCATCTGTGGCGCTGGTTGCGACTGCAGCTGTGAGCGCACTCAGAACTGCACCGGGCTTCGCTGCAACGCCGCGCAGGCCTGCGTTTCGCAGAGCTGGCAGCAGTCGTGCGGTAGCTGCTCGGGTTGCATGATTTGCGCGAAGGGCGAAGAAGAGGCGTCGTACTGACGCCGGTTTCACCGTCGAGTTCCTCCCAGGGAAACAGACCACCGTTCACATCGAGCGCCGTCGAGATGCCACCTCTGCTTCGTGCTGCAAGTGGCTTCTGCTGAGCCCCTCACCCCGACCCTCTCCCCGCTTCGCAGGGCGAGGGAGATCAGGAGGTGAGTTCTTGCCACCGCGCGTAGAGCCGCTCGACTTCTTTGGTCACCAGCTCCAACTCAGCGGACAGCGTGGCCACTTCACCCGCGCGGGTGAACACGGCGGGGTCGGCGAGCTTGGCCTCGAGCGCGCTCTTCTTCGTCTCAGCGACTTCGATGGCGGCCTCCATGCCGTCGAGCTCGCGTTGATCCTTGTACGAGAGCCGCCCGGCCTTCTTCGGCTCGGTGGAAGGCGCGGCCACCGGCTTCGGCGTTGCGGGAGCAGCCGGCTTGGCCACCTCCATCCACGCACGCGGGGGGCGCAGCCGCTGGTACATCGACCAGTTGCCTTCGTAGCGGGTGACCTTGCCGTCACCTTCCACCGCGAGCACCGAGGTGGCCACCTTGTCGAGGAAGTACCGATCGTGCGTGACCACCAGCACCGCGCCGGTGAACTGCACCAGCTGCCGCTCGAGCACGTTGAGGGTCACCAGGTCGAGATCGTTGGTGGGCTCGTCGAGCACCAGCACGTTCGCGCCTTCGAGGAAGAGCTTGGCCAGCAGCAGGCGGTTGCGTTCACCACCTGAGAGCGCCTTCACCTTCTGGCGCTGCATCAACACCGGGAAGAGCAGATCTTCGAGGTAGTCGGAAAGGCGCACCTTCTGCCCGCCCAGCTGCACCCACTCGTCGTGCCAGGCACTCTCCGCGACGGTCGCCTCTTCATCGAGCTGCAGCCGCTGCTGATCGAAATACGCCACCTTGGTGCGGGGCCCGAGCACCACGCTGCCGGCCAGGGGGGGGATTTCGCCCAGCAGCGTGCGCAGCAGCGTCGTCTTGCCGGCGCCGTTCGGGCCGACGATGCCCACGCGTTCACCCGGCTGGATGATCACGTTGACGCCGCTGAACAACGTGCGGCCATCGAAGCCGTTGGCGACCGACTTCGCTTCGATGACGGTCTGCGAGAGCCGGGGCGCGGTGGCCATCTGCAGCTGCGGCACGCGGGGCCGCTGAAACCCACGCTCGGCGAGCAGCTTGTGCGCCCGTTCGATGCGCGACTTCGACTTGGTGCGCCGTGCTTGAGGCCCTCGCCGCAGCCACGCCACTTCTTGCGCGATCCACTGTTCGCGTTTGTGCTCGGCGTTCTCCGCGTTCTCCATCGTCGCGTACTTCTGCTCGAGGTAGGTCTCGTAGTTGCCCGGGTAGCTCACCAGGCCGCCGCCATTGGCGCTGCCCGGAGGCTCGACCTCCACCATGCGCTCCACCAGGCCGTCGAGGAAGTACCGATCGTGCGTCACCAACAGCAGCGCGCCTTCGAAGTCATCCAGCTCGTCTTCCAGCCACGCCACCGTCTCGGCGTCGAGGTGGTTGGTGGGTTCGTCGAGCATCAACAGGTCGGGCTTCGAGAGCAGCGCGCGCGCGATGGCCACTCGCTTGCGCAAACCACCGGAGAGCTCAGAGATGGGCCGCTCCCAATCTTTCACGCCGAGGCGATCGAGCAGCTTCTTCGCTTCATGGCCGGTGTCCCAGCCGCCGTGACGGTCGATCTGCTCCGAGAGCGAGGAGAGCTGGGCGAGCGCCTTGTCGTCGTGCGAGCTCTCGAGCTCCTGGCTCAGCTGCGCATGGGCCGCCATCGCCGCCTTGAGCGGGGCCTGGGCGAACTCGAGCTCGGAGCGCACGGTGGCGCCTTCATCGAAGGTGGGCTCTTGCGGAAGAAAGGTGACCCGGGCGCCGCGTTGCAGCTGCAGCACCCCTCTGTCGGCCTTCACCTGACCGGCAAGGATCTTCATCAAGGTCGACTTGCCGCTGCCGTTGACCCCGACCAGGCCCACGCGTTCGCCTGCTTCGATCACGAATTCGATGTTCTCGAAGAGCGTGCGGCTCCCGAAGGAAAGAGACACCTCAGCGGCGCGCAGCAACGTCATGGCGGGGCCTCTAGCAGGTCGGCTGGGCAGGGGCGCACTGGCAATGAGGCAGGAGCTGGCTACGTATGAGTCACCATGACTCGCTACCGCCCCGCAATCGGTTGGACTCACATCGTGCTCGGCGGCCTGACGTTGCTGCCGGCGTTCATCCTCCCGCTGGTCTTCGGCGGCGTCTGGAGCCTGGTCACCATGGGCACCGAGGATCCGCAGGCCTCCGCCATTCTGGGGGTCACCTTCGGGGTGGTGTTGATGGTGGTGTTGACGGTGCTGGCCATCTCGGGCGGCTTGTCGTTGGCGGCGGGCATCGGGCTCTTGCGCAAGAAGCCGTGGGGTGACGTGCTCACCATCATCGCCTCGGTGCTGCACATCGCGAACGTGCCCATCGGAACGCTGGTGGGGGCCTTGAGCCTGTGGGTGCTCCTGATTCGCGAGCCGCGCAACCGCCCCCGCTCGATGCCACACGCCGACGCGTCGATCTGACGACGCGGAACCCTCAATTCGAGCCGGTGTCCGTAGCGGCATGTCGAACATCGAGCCGCGGGGTGAAGCGTTGTGTGTCCGGGTGCTCTGGGGTGAGCGCCGCGTCGCAACCCATCTGATCCACGCCGGCGGCAAGCTGTCTCTGGGAGCGACCGGCGAGTCGGTGGCTGCGACCGAAGCGCCGCTCCAGTTCGAAGCCGGAGCGCGGCACTTCTCGCTCGCGTTTCAAGAGGGCGTGGTGGGCCAGTTGCTGCGCAACGGCGAGACGCCGCTGACCCTGGGCGACGCGGTGCATCGCGGGCTGGCGGTGGAAGAGCAGAAGGGCTGGAGCTTCGACATCGGCCGCGCCGACGTGCTGCGCCTGGGCAACGGGCCGGTGAGCGTGGAAGCGTTCCGGGTGCGTGCGCCCCCGCGAGCGCTGGGCTCGCTCGACGTCGACTACCGCTTTCTCAACACGCTGCTGGTGTGCTTCGCCTTGTTCTTCGGCCTCGCGGTGCAGGCGCAGCTGAGCGAAGCGGAAGATGGTGATGCGCCGGTGTCCAGCGAGGTGACGCGCATGCGCCACATCCTGGTGAAGACAGAGAAGCCGCCTCCGCCGAAGCGCAACACCGAGATCGTCGCGGAGGTGACCCGAAAGCCGGTGAAACGTGACGCTGCGGAAGGCAGCCCGCGGCCGCCGAACAAGCCGCAGAAAGATCCGGGCGGTGGGGCTGCGCCGCCGACGGCGCTGCAGATCGCCAACTCGATCTTCGGCGGCAAGGGCGCGAACAACGTGTTGGGGCCGGGTGGGCTGGGCAAGGATCTCACCGGTGCACTGGGCAACGTGGTGGCCAACAGCGGCACGGGTGAAGGCGGCTGGTCCATCAAGGGCAATGGGGCTGGTGGCGCCAATGGAGATCCAGAGCGCATCGGCGCGATTCCCCGTTCGGGGGTCGACTCGAAGAAGGGCATCGGCGAGCTCTGTCTGGGCCCCGGGCCGTGCAAGAAGATCTCAGATGGGCCGAAGCTTCCGAGTGAGCCGCCCATCGATTGCGTCGGCACCTCCTGCATCGACAAGGAGCTCATCCGGAAGGTGATCAACGGGCATCGTGATCAGATCCGCTTCTGTTACGAGCTCGCCTTGCAGCAGGCACCTGCCCTCGCCGGAAAAGTGTCGGTGCAGTTCGCGGTGGCTTCTTCTGGTTTCGTGGCCCAGGCGCGAGTGGAGAACAGCTCGGCGCGCAGCGAAGCGCTCAGCGAGTGTCTGGTCTCCCGCGTGCGCACCTGGCAGTTCCCGGTGGGCAAGCAGTCGGCCGGCTACAAGGTGACCTACCCGTTCGTGTTCAAGCCTTCAGGGAGCTGAGCTCGTGTACTCTCATCCCGAATGGGAACGCCGGTAGAAAGCATCCTCGTCGAGGGCTTCAAGTCGATCGCGCGCGCCGAAATCGCGTTGGCTCCTCTCAATGTTTTGATCGGAGCGAATGGCAGCGGGAAGAGCAATTTCATCTCTGTTTTCGAATTGCTCCGGCGAGTGAGCCAGACCGGCCTTCAGCGAATCGTTACAGAGCGTGGCGGGCCAGAACGTTTTCTCCGAAACGGTCGCAAGGTCACCAAAGAGTTCAGGCTCGAGACACGGTTCAGCGTCGGCACCTGGGAGACCGTCTTCTTCGCGACGGACGCCAACCAACTGGTGCTCACAGAGAACACGCGAGGCGCAGCGGGGTATCAGGGGACGGGCGCCACGCCTCAGTTCATGCAGCCCGAGAGTTCCCTCGAGTCAGCAGCGCGTCGCGATCCTCAGGGTGATGCGGCACGCATCTGGGCAGGGGTCGTCGGCATCAGCAGTTTTCACTTCCACGACGTCTCTCGGGAAGCGGCGGTGAAGCAACCTTGCTCCGTGACGGACAACCACGCGCTCAAACACGACGCGGGGAATCTCGCGGCCATTCTTCTTCGAATGCGCGAAGGCTCAGCCGCGGCGTACGAACGCGTTCTCAAAACCGTTCGTCTCGTGGCTCCGTTCCTGCGGGACTTTGAACTTCGGCCTGCAAACGGCTTCGTGAGCCTCGGATGGTTCGAGCGAGGGAGCGACACGCTCTTCGACGCGCACGCGCTGAGCGACGGCACGCTCCGATTCATCTGTCTCGCCACGATGTTTTTTCAGCCCGAGCGGCCGCAGTTGTTCGTGATTGATGAGCCCGAACTCGGCTTGCACCCCGCAGCCATTCAGGTGCTGACCTCGCTCTTCAGAAGCGTGACGCGCGAATTCGGGGTTCAGATCGTCGCCGCCACTCAGAGCACTGTCATGGTCAGCCAGCTGACCCCCGAAGACATTCTGGTCGTCGAGCGGGGCGAGCAGGAGGGCTCCACGTTCCGCCGCCTTGATGAAGCGAATCTGACCGGCTGGCTCGATGGCTACTCATTGGGCGAACTCTGGGAAAAGAACATTCTTGGGGGACGCCCGCGGTGAAGCGAGTGCACGTTCTGGTCGAAGGGCAGACGGAGGAACTCTTTGTGAACGAGGTGATGCAGCCAGCGCTTCCTGCGCTCTCTCTGACACCGGTGATCCTCGCGACCAAACGGGTGAAGTCGGGCGGCAAGTTCAAGGGAGGAATCGGAACGTTCCAGCAGGTGAAAGACGATCTGCGCCGCCTCTTGAATGACACGAGCGCGGTCGCCGTGACGACGTTGATCGACCTCTATCGCCTGCCAGACGACTTTCCCGGAGCAGACAATGCGACAGCGCGGGCTCGCGACCGCGCCACGCACATCGAAGCCGCAATCTCCCGGGAGTTGGGCTCGCCCGCGCGCCTCATGCCCTACTTGAGCGTTCACGAGTTCGAGACGCTTCTTTTCGTCAGCCCTGAACGAGCCACGACGGTCTTCGACCGCGCTCAGCAACTTCAACTCCGCGCGATCGCAGCCAGTTACGGCGGAGATGTCGAACTGATCAACGATGGCCCAACAACGCACCCCGCTGCGCGCATCCGGGCGATCGTGCCGGGCTACGACAAGGTGCTCGGAGGCTCGATCGCGATTCTCGAAACAGGACTCGATGCGATTTGCTCGTCCTGCCCGCACTTTCGCGATTGGTTCACGCGACTCGCCGCCCTGTGAGCAGCTGTCGAACCGCGTCGGTGGCCGTGGGTCGGGCTCTCGCCTCGGACGGAGCTCTTCATTCCGCCTCGCTCTGGCGAGTTTGAAACGCCGGTTTCGCCCTCGGGCCCGGCTATGGTCGCCCGTGACGTGGCGGCATCTCTGAGTTCATGGCTGGGGCTGCAAGACGGCGAAGGGCCCCGCACGTCCCGCCTGTTCACGTTCATCTTTCTGCTGACCTCGGCTGCGGTGCTCGCCAAGTCGGCGCAGCGTGAATTGTTCCTCGCGGCGTACCCGCGCAGCGCCATCCCCGACGCGTTCCTGCTCTCAGCGGGCGTGCTGGCGGTGGCCTCCCTGGCCATCAGTGCGCTGACAGAACGGGTCAGCCTCGTGCGCCTGATGCGCGGGTTGCTCTTCCTGGGTGCGGCCCTGCTGGTGCTCGCCTTCGCAGCAGGGCGTGCCTGGGCAGAAGGTGGGCCGATGCTCATCTACGTCACCGTCGAGGTGCTCTTCTCGCTCCTGCTCAGCCAAGCCTGGGCGGTGGCCAGCGAGGCGGTCGACGTGCGCAGTGCCAAGCGGCTGCTCCCCGTCATCGGGCTCGGCGCCGGCGTGGCGTGGACGGCGGGCGGGTTCGCGGTCGGAGGGTTGGCGCTGCGTCTGGGCCCCTCGAGCCTGTTGCTCCTGGGCGCGGGCTGCCTGGTCGGCGCACTGGGTACGATGGAGCTGGTCGCGCGACGCGACATCGTCGCTGAGCGCCGGAAGGCTCCGCCCGAGCCCTTCTTCAGCGGGCTCGTCTCGGGTCTGCGCTCGATCTTCACCGAGCCGCTCACGCGCGTGCTCGCGGCCATCATCACCATCGAGCTGGTGGTGGAGAAGCTCACCGACTTCCAGCTCTTCGCGCTCGCGCAGCAACACTTCGCCGGGCAGCCGGGCGGCGTGGCCGCGTTCATGGGCCTCTTCTTCGGCGTCACCGGCGCCATCACCTTGCTCGCCCCGCTGGTCTCCGGCCGCCTGCTGACGACCTTTGGCAGCACCAAAGCCCTGGTCGCGGGCCAGCTCTGGCTGCTGGTCGGCGCCGTGGCCTTCCTCGTCTTTCCTCTCTTCGGTGTGATGGTGCTGCTCACGGGTGGAGACCGGGTCATCAAGCAGGCGCTCACCGCCCCGGCGCGCTCGCAAATCTTCGGTGCGATGCCGGCGAAGCGGCGGGCTCAAGCGGGCGCGCTGCTGCGAGGCGTGCTCGCTGCCTTCTTCGGCGCCGTGGCCGCGGTGGTGCTCAAGGTGCTGCCGCCGACCATGCCGGTGCAGCACCTCTCGCTCGGCGCGGTCGTGTTGCTGGTGTTCCTGGTGGTGCTCACCGCCCGCACCCTGCGCAAGTCGTACCTCACGGCACTTCAACGCTCCGTCGATACCAGCCGAGTCGATCTCGACGGCCTCGACGCGAAGCGGCCGCTCTATCGCGAGCAGTTGTCGATGCTCGAGGATGACCTGGCCAGCGGCGACGAAGGGCGCGCGCTGCTCGCCGTCGCAGTGCTCGGCACCGCGGCGCCGTCGACCACCCGGCCGTTGCTCCATCGAGCGTTGACGCACGCGTCGGCCGAGGTGCGGGCGCTGGCCGCGGTCACGTTGGGCAAGGCGGGCCAGGCCGAAGACGCGACGCCGTTGATCACCACGTTGACCGCGGCGACCGAAGAGGACGTGCGCGCGGCCTGCCTCGAGGCGCTGGCGGATCTCGGGGCTGCGGCCGCCATCCCCACGGTCACCGCGTTGTGTGACGCGAGCTCGCCTTCCGTGCGCGCGCTGGCGCGGGTCTGCCGGGTGCGGCTGTTGGAAGTCGCGGGCAAGCCCCCGGCGGAAGCAGAGCTGGGCACCATCGAGGCGATGCTGATGTCGGGCGACGACGACGAGCGGGAAGCGGCAGCCTGGGCGATCGGTCGCATTCCGGTGCACACGGGTGATCTCCGGGAGCGCTTCGCGCCGTTGCTGGGTGACGGTTCTCTCGAGGTCCGGCGCGCGGCCATCGGTGCCTCCGGGCAATTCGCCGATGAAGACATCTTGCGAAAGCTGGTGTCCGCCCTCGATGAGCCGGCGATCTCCAACGCCGCCTTCGATGCCTTCACCCGCCTCAAAGACGACGGCGTGAGCAGCGTGGAGAAGGTGCTCGCTGGCGCCAACCCCGACCTGGTGTCGCGAGCGGCCGCGGCCCTGGCCCAGGGCAGCGGGGAGCGCGCCACCGACGTGCTCCAGAAGTGGCTCGATCACGAAGCGCCCCAGGTTCGGTACCGCGCCACGCGAGCCCTGGTTCAGCGGCGTCGCAGCTCGACGTGGCGCCCTCCCGGAGAAGCCGTGTTGCTCCGCTTCATTCACGCCGAGCTCGCCACCGGCTACCGGTACCACGCCGCGCTGGCGGGGCTCGCCGCGCAGCTCGAGGCGGGAGACGCAGAGATGCGCTTCGTTGCGGGCGAGCTGC
Organism: Archangium sp.; assembly: GCA_031412555.1. GTDB lineage: Bacteria > Myxococcota > Myxococcia > Myxococcales > Myxococcaceae > Archangium_A. The sequence goes on from JANODF010000151.1 coordinate 13,532, forward strand.
AGTCGCGCGCCCAGGAGACCGAGCGCCGATTGCTCGCGCTGGTGGGCGTGGTGGCGGACCCGCGCATCGCCCGGCTCTCTCATCACCTGCGCGATGCGAGCCCTCAGGTGGCGGCGCGCGTGCTCGAGCTGGTGGAGCAGTCGCTCGACCCCCGCCTGGCTGCGCTGGTGATGCCGTTTCTCGAGCGCCAGAGCGCAGAGAAGAAGGCGAAGATCGGTGTCGAGCAGTTCAAGGTCCCCGCCTCGTTCTCGAGCGACCCGCTCGCGGCGCTGCTCTCGCTCGGCGACGAACACCTCAAGCTGGTGGCCTACAGCTCATTCAAGGGCGCGCTGGGTCACCTGCCCTCATTGACGAACGAGGAGGATCTCTTGCTCCGACTGGTCGAACGAGTTCGGTTTCTGCGCAGCGTGCCCGTCTTCAAGGAGCTCAGCCCGGAAGATCTGATGAAGCTGGCGGAGATCGCCACCTCGTCGCATCACCCGGCAGGCGCCGTCATCTTCCGCGAGGGAGATCCCGGCGACATGTTGTGTATGGTGGTCAGTGGGCTGGTGGCGATTCGCGACGGGCAGACCATCATCGCCACGCAGAAGCCCAACGACTTCTTTGGCGAGCTGGCGCTGTTCGATCAAGAGCCGCGGTCGGCCGATGCGGTCGCCATCGAAGAGACCGTGCTGTTGGAGATTGGCGGGGCTGACCTCGATGCGGTGATGGAGCGTCGGCCGGAGATTGCGCGAGAGATCATTCGGGTGCTGGCGCGACGCCTGCGCAACACCACCAAGTCGATGGTGGGGCGGATGATCGCCGCGGCGTCCAACACGCCTTCGTAGTCAGAACCACGGCCCCAGCGAGACACGAATGGTGGGCTGAACCCCTGCGCGGCCCGCGGGAGGCTGGCTGATCCCCGGGAAGGCGATCACCTCTGCATCGGTGGTCGGGCCGAAGATGAAGGTGTTGCCCAGGTTGGCCCGGCTCAGCGCGTACCAGGTGGTCACGCCCAGGGCGATCGACAGGGTGAACCGTTTGATGCGCCAGCCGTGGCCGATCTGCAGCCCGGGGCCCATCATCCACAACGCACTTCCCGGCAGCGCAAAGCCCGAGGCGCGCGCATCGAAGTAGAAGCCGTCGAGCGAGCTGCCCATCACGTAGTAGCGAAGCCCTGCGTCGAAACCGAATTGGCCCAGCGGCCCTCCGCCGACGTTCGCGAAGACGTCGAGGCCCCCGATGAGCGCGAGATCGGCTTCGACCCAGAACGTGAGCGAGAAGAGGCTCAGCGGCGCGAAGAACAACCCCAACGTCGCAGGCGCCGGCGGCTCGGGGGGCGGTTTGACTGGCCTGGGTTTGACGGTCGGCGCGAGGTACGACGAACGGTCGAAGTGGGGCGCAGGGGGCGCCTGCACGAGGGGCGGGGTGGTGCACAACACCATGCTGATGATGACCAGGAACATGCGCCGCGCAGCCTAGCGCCTGCTCCTCCGTCGAGCAGTTGAAGAGGCCGCAAGCTCAGCAACATACTGAACGACGCGTTCAACGAGAGTATGAGCGGCCGGTGAACGCCCCCGTGCTCGAAAGTGAAGACGTCAGCCGACCAGTCACGCGGGATTGGGTTCGGCTGGTCTTTCTCTCGGCGGGTGCCCTCATCATCTTTCGCGGCGTCGACACCAGCCTCTACCGCCTCCTCGCGCCGCACAACGAAGCCCTCGCCGCTCTCGCGGATTTCCGCCTGACCTCGATCCTGGCAATCGGAGCCGTCGCCTTGATGACGCGTCCCAGGGTGGGGTGGCACCTCGCCCTGCCTGACCGCAGACTCCTGACGTGGACGGCGCTCTGGTTGGCGGGAGCCTTCGCCGCCGTTCACTTTGCGGGAATCGGCAAGGTCACTCTTCTTCGCTGGCAGGACACGGTGACGTTTCTCACGACCGGCCTTCTCGCCGAGGAGCTTCTCTGCCGCGGCCTTGTTTTCGACGCGGCGTCGCGAATCTGGGGCGTTCGGAACGCCTCCAAGCCGTCGGGTGCGGTGCTCTGGTCAGCAGCTGTTTTCGCGCTCATGCACCACCAGCACCATGGGTTTCGTTTCGATGTTCCCGCCTGGCTCCAGGTGGCGTGGACGTTTCCCTTCGGCGTGTTGCTCGGATGGATGACGGAGCGGACGCGCAGTTTCATCCCCGCGCTCGCAATCCATTTCGTGAACAATCTCCTGGTGACGGTCGCGTGATCTGAAACGTGTCGCGCACCCAATCGCTCGCCTTGCACCTTCGGATATCGGAGAACTGCGCAATGTCACACGCCGGAAAAGTGCTGAGCTGGTCCAAGAACGACGGAGTCGGCAGCATTCTGTTGGATGGGGGCGAGACCGTTCGAATCTCACACAGCCGAACCGAGTTCGAGGGGGACCCGTTCGCCGACCTGCGCTGTGAGGTCGTCGAGTTCGACGACGGGCCTGTCGGCAACCGGCGCGCGACGTCGGTTCGCATCCTCGAAGAAGAGCCCCGGGTCGTCGTCCCCAAGTTGGCGCTCATCCTCGACCTCTTCAAGAGAGAGGGGCCCCAATTCGAAGACTTCGAGGTCGCTTTCCCGCGATGGCTCGAGAGCATGCCGGCTGAGTCCGACGTCGCCAGCTGGCTCTTGCTTCGAATCGAGCGCTCACCCGAGTTCCTCTCGACGACCGAGCAAGACCGACTCGTTCAGGCGTACGAAGTGCTCAGCGGCAAAGTCGAAGCAGACGTCTTCGGTGTCGCCCTGGCCGCCATCCCCGCATCGCGCCGCGGAGAGCTCAAGAAGGCGGCCAGGGAGGCCTTCAACGCCTGGGTCGCGTTGCCGCTGTCGCGCGTCGACAGGTTCCGACTTCACAGGGCGGGGCAGCGGTTGGGGCTGAAGGCGCTCCTGATGAAGGACCCGCCCGCGCTGCGCTGTGAGCCGTTCGGGACCGTGGAGGGCTTGCGCCCTGATTGGGTCGCCAGAATCGCGGCTCTCCGAGACGCGGTCGCAACGCGCAAGCGACCCAACCTCACCGCGGTGGGGATCGATGTCACGGGTGCAACACCTCGGTGGCTCGCGCCGAACGACGTCGCGCTGCGCGATTGGGTGCTCGACTTCGAAGAGCAGCACGCCCAGCCGTTCTCGCGGGAGTTGGCCGCTGTCGCGTGCGTGGCCGATGGGCTCTCGATCACCGACGAGCGCTCCTTTCTCTCCCCCGTAGCCAGCTGGACCCAGGACGAGGACGATGGGTTCGTCATTGGAAGTGGGTCGTCTTTCCAGGGGAGCCTGACGCTGAAGCCAGGCCGCCGGAAGGCGAGCTTGGACACCTGGGCGGTCGTCGACGCCGATGACGATGGTTCGGTCCTCGAGAAATATGGTTCGTTCGCTGCGCTGCTGGACGCGCTGCTCGAGCGATAGAAGCAGGTTGCTCTGAAGGAGGCGGTGCGACGGCCCCTCGTCCGCTTCAGGGCTGAGTCGGCAACGAGACGCTCCTCACCGCCGGTTTGGCAGGGACGCAGAAGTGTGGGAACCCGTCGAACCATGAACCGTTACCTCGCGCTCCTGCTGGTTGTCTTCAGTGCGTGTCTCCAGCCCGTCGTCCAGGTCGTTGGCGACTGCTCTGGCGACTGCCCCCACGGTGAGTGTGACGACGGCTGCGCGACGAAAGCGACGGCAGGCTGCGACACTCCGCAGGCGTGCATCGAGGCGTACGCGTGCAGTCGTGAGGGCTCGTGCGCCTCGTACCGTGAGGCCCCCCTCGACCTGACCGATCGACGCAGCGCCTGCGAGAACACCGCTGGGGTGTACTGCGCCGGGCTCCTCACCACCGAAGGCAGGCGGCGTTCCTTCGCCGTGGACTGTCGCGACGGCACGCTGAGCGTCGTGCCCTGCGACGCGCCCGGTGACGGCGGCGCCCGCCCGGAAGCGTGCAGGGGCGTGTGTCGTGTCATCTACAATGTCGAATGACGAAGGGCGCGCAACGGCGCGACGTGTTGATCGCCGCGCGCCGTAGCGACACAGCCGCTCGAGGCCTTGTCTGCCTCAGGGCTCTGCTTCCCACAGCGAAAAGCCGGCGACGACGAAGTCGTGATCGAAGCTGATGGCGACTTTGCACTTGCGCGAGGTCATCAAGGCGAAGCTGGTCGCGTCCGTATAGCTGATCGCCTGATCGTGAAATCGGGCCAACCAGCCCCGCGCTTCGCGATGGAGCGAGGCGGTCGCGAAATGGACTGCGACGCTCGGGCTCCGATCGATGACGTCGAGGGCGGCGGCCGCAGGTTTGATCCCCGCGCGAAAAAGCAGGAGCCGGTGGACCTCGGCGAGCACCAGGTCGGTCGGAAGAAGGAGAACAAACCGGGAAACCAGGAGGCGGTGCTCGAGGCAGAGGTCGGCATGGTGGTGAGGGGATCCTGCCCCGGGGCCTTGATGAACTGCCGGTCGACCTGAGGTGTCACGATCAAGCCTTCTCAAACAAAGTGCGAAGCCACGAATGGTATGACCGGGACGTGCGCACGGCGGCGTTGGTGCTAGCGGCGGGTTTCTCGGTTGGCTGTGGGCCAACGACTATCGGCGAGGGATGCGACATCCTTGGTCAGGAGGCCTGCGGCCGGCTGGCGACCTGCACGGGCGAGCCGTCTGCGAAGAGCGCATGCCTCCTTGGGTTCAACGCGGGCTGTTGTGATGGTGTGGCCTGTGCAGCGCCAGTGAAGGACCAAACGAGGTTCGCGAACTGTCGAAATCAGCTCTCGACTGTCTCTTGCACCCTCATCGCGCAGGCGGCGTTGCCAGAGACCTGCATCGGCGTCCTGGCGCCAGCGACGCCCGCAAACATTCTGGGCGGAACCTGCTCGACTGAGAACGCTGCGCGTTGCGACCCGACTGCCCCGCGCTTACTCCAGTGCACCAACGGCATCTTCACGCTCTTCGCCGACTGCAAGGGCTCTCGTGGCTGCACCACCACGAGCACCGGCGCCGACTGCGACACCTCGGGCAATACACTGGGCGACCACTGCGCACCAACGAGCGAGGGCAAGGCTCGCTGCGAGCCGGTCACGCGCGCCAACATTCTGAAGTGCACCAACGGGGTGCTGGTGCTCGTGCACACCTGCACTCCGTCCTCGAAGTGCGGCCTGACTACCGCGGGCGAACTGACGTGCATCTAAATTGAGCGAAGAGGGCCGGGTCCTGGTGGGAGGAGGTGCCTCTGCTCCCTCATCGAGCAGTTGATCCGATGGGTGAACTCCTGTTCAGTTTGGACGATGCAGCCCAGCCAGGTCCACGAGGCGCTCCAGCCCTGTCACCCCGCCGTTCGTGACTGGTTTCACGAGACGCTGGGCGAGCCGACCGAGCCGCAGATTCGCGGGTGGCCGGTGATCCGCGAGG
>JANODF010000152.1:0-6896 GCA_031412555.1 Archangium sp.
AGCGCGTTGACCTTGAACTTCCCGCTGGCAAACACCTCACCCGCCGCCTTGTTGAGCGTGGCCATCTGCGCGGTGACGAACTTGACCAGCTCCTTCGAAGCCAGCTCACGCTTGAGCGCAGTGGTCGCGATGCCCGTCCCGATGGGCTTGGTGAGCACGAGCACGTCGCCCGCCTTGCCGCCCCTGTTGGTGAGCACCTTCTTCGGGTGCACCGTGCCGGTCACCGCCATGCCGTACTTCGGCTCAGGCGACTGAATCGAATGCCCACCGAGAATGGGAATGCCCGCCTCTTTCGCCTTCGAAGCGCCGCCCGCGAGGATCTCCTTGAGCATGGAGATCGGCAGCTCTTTGGGGAACGCCACCACGTTGAGCGCGAAGATCGCCTTCGCCCCCATCGCCCAGATGTCGCTCATCGCGTTGGCCGCGGCGATCTGGCCGTACGCAAACGGGTCGTCGAGCACGGGCGGGAAGAAGTCGACGGTCTCCACCACCGCGAGGTCTTGGGTGAGCTGGTAGACGGCAGCGTCGTCGCTGGTCTCGAAGCCCACCAACGCGTTCTTCACCTTCACGTTGGGAATACCGGCCAGCAGCTCGCCCAGGAGATCAGGGCGGAGCTTCGCGGCGCAACCAGCACAATTCGAAAGCGAGGTCAGGCGGGGAGCATTCATGCCCCGCGCAGATAACCCCGCTCGAGCAGCGCGGCTACCGTCGTGGCGATGGCCACGTCATCCTGGCTGGCGTTGTCGAACACGCCCTGGAGCGAACCCCAGTTGATCACCAGCTGGAGCACGTCGAGTTCTTCAGGCGACAGATCGCGCAGCGCGGGCTGCATGGGCACCGAGATGGTGAGCGTCTCGTCCATCGGGGGCAACGAGCCCTGAATGCGGCGAAGTTCGTCGAGCTGGCGCAGCGCGTCCATCAACAGGTGCTCGGTCGACTCGTCGAGCTCCGTCATGAACTCCTGGTTGTCCGGCGGCCTCAGCTCGAACTCGCCGATTTCCCAGGTGATGATGCGGTTGAAGCTCTTCTGCGGGCCGAGGTCGTGGTTGTCGTTGATGACCGCGTAGTAGACCTTGCCCTGGCGCAGGTAGATCTTGGCTTCCTGCTGGTTGTTCACCACCAGCACGCCGTTCTTCTTCGACGTGTGGAAGAGCTGCAGCAGGTCGGGGAGCGGGACTTCTTCGATCTTCCCGGTCATCGCCGTCTTGGTCTGCCGCTGGCTCTGCACCACGGCGACCTGCTCGAGGTTCTGCTTCACCTGAGCATCCGACAGCTCGACCGCGTTGGCGCCGGCCTTGACCAGCTTCAAGATCGAGGTGCCGACCAGGATGCGATCGCCTTCTTTGAGGCGCGAGGTCTTCACCTTCTCGCCGTTGACGAAGGTTCCGTTGGTCGAGCCGAGATCCTCGATGGTGATCTTCCCACCCGAGAGCGTGATCTTCGCGTGCTTGCGCGAGACCATGTCTTCGACGAGCACGATGTCGAGCTCGCTGGAGCGGCCGATGATCAGCTGCTTGTCGCCCTTGAGAGGGAACTCCCCGCCCTGGTACTTGCCGGAGATGAATTTGAGCGCATACACGTCAGACAAGATCGCGACTCCCGGAGGCGCCGAAGCGCGCTGGCCTTGAAGCATCACTCAACCGCCCCTCCCTTTGCAGCCTCTTTGTTCACCGGAACGGTGGTGCCCATGTCGCGCACCAGGTTCAAGTACATCTCGGCACTCTTGTTACCCGGATTCCGGCCCAGCACGTCCTCCCATACGAGGATTGCGTCGGCCCGCCGCCCTGCCGCGTAGAGCGTGATGCCGTAGTGCACGCGCCCGGGAAGGTAGTTCGGGTTCTGCTTCAAGATCTGCTCGAACTCCACCAACGCACCCGCATGGTCGTTCAGATCGCGCATCACGTTGGCCAGCTTGAGGCGAATGTCCACGAAGCCAGGCCCCAGCTCGAGCGCGCGGCGGTACTCGATGACCGCTTCTTCCAGCATGCCCGACGACGCGTAGACGTTGCCGATGTCGGCGTACATGTTGGCGATCTTCCCCTTCACGAAGGGGTCCATGCGCTGGGGGTTGCTTCGCTGGCGGTTCAAGGCGGCGGCGTAGACCTCCTTCGCCTCCCGGTACCGGCCCATGTCGTTGTAGATGATCGCGAGGTTGAGGGCCGCGTCGGTGTACGCCGGGTTGATCCGCAACGCCGCTTCGAAGGCCCGCTGCGCCCGGGCGAACTGACCCTGGTCGTGATAGATCACGCCGAGCATGTTGTAGACGTCGGCGAACGATTGGTTCTGCTCCACCACCTGCGTCAGGTAGCTCTCGGCTTCCTGGAACTGCTTCTTTTCGAAGTAGCCGCGGCCGAGCGTGAGCAACTGCCTGAGGGCGTCATCCATCGGTGCGCTGACCTCGCTAATGAAGGCGGGTACCCTACAGGATCCCGTCGGGAAAGCTAAACAACCCCGTGCTGCTGTCTTCGAGAAGTGACAGCCGCCGGGTGGCCTTCTCGTCGATGGGGCGATCGGGCGCCAGACCTTCGAAGCGAAAGTCTTCCGAGACGGTCACGTCTTCGCGCTCGCTGCGGATGTACCAGGCCAGCCCCTGGTACTTGCGCCGCGTGACGCCGGCGAACGGAACGCCGCCATCGGGCTGGGTGTCGCCGCGATCGAGGGCGAGGCGCCGCCGCTCCAGGGTCTCGAGGATGCTGAGCAGCCGGGGGAAGTCGGTCTGCTCCGGGGCCCACTCGCCGTCCACCACGCGATAGCGCGCGCGCTCGAGACCCAGAGAAGAGACGCGGGTGCTCCCGCCGCTGCCCGGCCTTCGCAGCTCACCCGTGAAGTCGAGCGTGGAGGTGACGGTGGCGCCCTGCCCGTCGGCGTCGAGCACCACCGAGATGCGCTCGAACTGGAGTTTCGGGCCCAGCAGTCTGGCCCACGGCAGGTCGTGCTCGGCCCCACTGCGTTCGAGCTTCTTGAGGTGCGTGATGATCGCGCCGTCAGCGCCGCCGGCCGAGCCCAGAAAACGCGCGCCGTACACGCCGATGACCAGCACCAGCGCCGCCGCAGCAGCCAGGAACCCCAGGAACCGGCTGAGCTCGCGGTTCATGACCCCGCGTCGGCGGGGGCCACGGCCGGAGGCGCAGCGGGCAGCTCGGCGATCAACTTGAGCGCCTTCTTCGCGCCGGTCGTTTCGGGGAACTTGTCGGCGTACTTCTGCAGCACGTCCTTCGCCTTCGCGGGCTCGTTCAGCTTCACGTAGGCGTCGTAGAGGCCGAACGACACGCGTTCATCGAGGCCGATGCCGCTGAAGTCTTTGGCCACCACGTTCAGCCGGGTGACCACCGCAGGCCAGCGATCACGCCGCGCGTAGAAGTCGGCCACGTAGATCTCGTGTTCGGCCAGGCGCAGACGCACTTCGTCGAGCACCGTCTTCGCCTCCTTCACGTACTCCGAGGCGCTGTAGCCGCGCAGGAAGTCGGTCATCGCTGAAGCGGCGTTGCGCACCTCGACCTGATCCTTCTCGGAGGCGGGCGGGAGCAGAAAGAAGTCGCTGGGGATCTCTTTGTAGTGCGTCAACGCCGCGCGGAAGGCGGCGTAATCGACCTTGGGGTGCGTGGGGTGCAGGCGCACGAAGTTCTGGTAGCGATCACGCGCTTCGGCGAACCGTTCACGCTCGAAGTCGGCGTCGGCCAGCCGCAGCTCGGCGGTCTTGGCGAGGTCGAGGTACACGTACTTGGTCTTCACGAACTCGAAGAAGCTCGCCGCTTCGGTGTAGTTCTTCGCGTTCATCGCGTCGTCGCCCTTGCGCATGTTCGTTTCGGCGTCGGCGGCGAACTCCACCTCGCCTCCCTCCTGGCCGGCGAACGTTCCGAACGAGACACACGCCGAGAGGGACAACGCCAACGAAGCTGAGACGACGCGAAAGTTCATCGGCGCGCACCCTACCTTTCGATCTCTCCAGTGCCAATCACGCGCTCCACCACCTCTTCCTCATAGCCACGGCTCGCCAGGAACCGCGCCGCCTTCGCCCCTTCGATCTTCCGGGAAGCCACCAGCGCCCGGGCGGCGTTCAGCGGGGTCCACCCCGATTCGGCGATCGCCTCCTTCACCGCCGTGCGCGCGGTGGACTCCTCCAGGCCAGCGGCCAACAAACGGCCCAGCAGCGCCTCTCCCGCCCAACCGGCCTGGAGTTCGCCGCGGGCCTTTCGCTGAGCGACCCGGGTGTCGTCGAGGTAGCCCAGCGCCCGCGCGCGCTCTACGGCGCCGTCGATCTCCGATTGCGGATAACCGCGGCGCTCGAGGGCGGTGATGAGCTGGGCGCGGGTCTTGTCGGTCGCAGCGAGCAGCCGGGTGATCTGGGTGAGCGCGTCGGGCTTGTGAGGTGCCACGAATTCGGAAGCTACTGTGCTACTCGCGGCCCCATGCACCCGTTGATCGCGCGCTTCATCGATTTGCCTGCCGCCCTCCTGGCCCTCGAGAAGGAGGCCGGTGAGACCACCCTCGACTCCGACGAAGCGGCGCTGATCGCTGCGGCCGTGGCGTTCCCCGGGGCCCGGGCCAGCGTCTTGAAAGCGCGCGGCGCGAAGAGCCCGTCTTCGGAGGCCCAGCAGCAGCTCATCGTGCTCGCCACCCGCGCCGCCGCCTTGCGCATCTCGGTCGATCCCGTGCTGGGGCCCCGGGTGACCTCGGCGAAAGCGGCGCTCCAGGCCGAAGGTGCCAGCGCCTCAGCAGCCGACGATCTGATCGCCCAGGCCGTGCTCGAAGAAGCGTTCGGGTACGCCGAAGATCCCGAAGTGTTCGACGCGGAGTACCTCGGCGAGACGCTCGACTCGTTGGTGCACCTGGCCAAGGTCTCCCAGGAGAAGCTCGACGACTGGCTCGAGGCCTTCGCACGCGGTGGCTCAGCGGATGACAGGGCGATGCGGCTCAAGGTGGCCGAGGTGCTGCTGGAGAGCGCGTGGAGTGAAGGCCCTCAGCCCATCACGCCCGAGCACCTCGATGATGCGATCGAACAGCTCGCCGACACCGTGGCGGAGTCGGAGTTCACCAAGGCGGCGCAGACCTTGAGCCAGTTCCTCGGCTTCCTCGCGCAGCAGCACGTGGTGGGCGCGCAGCGGAAGACCCGGCTGGAGCAGGTGCTCACCAGCGCCACCGCTCGCGGCGCTGAGTCGGAAGATGACGATGCCGAAGCCGGCGAAGACGACGACGAGTGAAGACAGCTCCCTCTCCCCGCGGGCCCCGCGGGGGAGAGGGTTGGGGAGAGGGCTGGCGGATCTCAGTCCGGGCTGCTGCCGGCGACCTGAAACACCCACGGAAAAGTGATCGCCACCTCCTGGCCGCCTTGCGGCTCGGGGAAGGTCCACCGCTTCACCCGCTGCACGATGCACGCTTCCACGCGTTCGTTCGACAAGCCGCTCTCGGCGATCTGCGCGCTCTCCACCGAGCCGCTGGCGCCGATGGTCCACGCCACCGTCACCTTGCCTGAGAGATCCGGGGCCTGGGCGAGCTCCGATTCGTAACAGAAGCGGATCTCGTTCTGATGACGGCGCACCACCTTGAGCACCAGGTCGCGGTCATAGCCGGGAGGCAACGTGGGCAGGCAGTCCTTGCAGATCACGCTTTCGATGTGGTGCCCGCGCAGCCCGCTGGGCAAGCCGGTGGGACCCGGTCCACGTCCCGGGCCGAGGGGGCCGATGCCGAGCGATCCGGGGCCCATGCCGGCGCCGATGTCTCTCCCGGTGTTGTTGCCCATGCCTTCATTGGCGGACGCTGGCCCCTGCAGGTTCTGGATCGCGGAGTCCAGGCCACTCGGACTGCGCGCGAGAAACGCACCCATCCCCCCGCCCCCGCCCATCAGCAGCCGGATCGCCTCCATCGCGGTGCGCTTCGTCTTCGGCTGATTGACGGGCTGGTGGTTCGCGGTCTTGACCACATCGTTGATGCGCTCCTCGAGCACCGGCTTCTTCCGCTCGGGGATCGAGGTGAAGGGCGTGACGATTCGTTTGAACAGCGAAGTCGGTGCGCCCCACATCGATTCTTCATCGGTGCGCGGGGTGATCACCATCGCCACGGTGACCGCGATGAAGAGCATCATCGAGTGCGTCATCACCAAGCCGAAGAACAGCCCCTCTTGCTTGCGCACCGCGGGCGCCTTCTCGCTGCGCCGTTGAATGCGCGCCTCGAGGGTCAGCTCGCCCGACTGCACGATCAACGTTTCGCCCAGCTCCAGCGCCGTGCGGCGGCCGGGATCGACCCAATGGCCCGGTGAACGTTCGACCCACGCCCGCGCACCAGCGGCCGTGGCGATGATGGGCAGGTTGCCCTCCCAACGAATCTCCACCCCGTCGAGCGGAAGGCGCGCTTCACCCACCTCCACGTGATCGACGCTCAGCGGCCGATCGGCCCAACGCAACGCGACCGCGAGCACCCGATCTCCGTCGAGCGGCGCTCCGTCGTCTGCACCGAGCACACGACGCGTGGGCACACCTTCAGTGCGCAGTTCCATGCAGGACTCCCAGGTTTGAAAAGGCGCAGAAAACCCGCGCGTGAGAGCACTGACATCCACTCACCGTTCGGGTTCCTGACGACCTGCTGGAAGTCTTCAGGCCGCGGCCGCACCGACCATCTGCTGCAGCTCGGCCACTGCACTCTCGAGGGTCTCCACCTGGCTGTGCAGCTCGACCGCCGCGCTCGCGCTCTCTTCGGCGGTGGCAGCAGTCGACTGGGTGACCGTACCCATCTGGCCCACGGCGATGTTCACCTGCCCGATGCCCAGGCTCTGCTCCGCCGACGACGTGGCGACCTGGCTGACCAGCTCATCGACCTTGCGCACCTGGTTCACGATCGCCCGCAGACTCTCCGACACCTTGACCGTCAACTGAGCGCCCTTGTGGCTGCGCGCGATGGAC
>JANODF010000153.1:0-2314 GCA_031412555.1 Archangium sp.
GCACTTTCGTCGGCGCAGCCTGCGAAGCCTGGCAGCCGCCCGAGACGCTCGACACCGAAACACTGCTCGAGGTGCCGCTTTCACTGCGCCCATCCAGCACTGGCGCGAGGCAGTGGACTGTGACCTTTCCCTCGAATGATCCCGTCAACCCTGAAGCCCGCGTCGAAGTCCGCGCCCGGGTCGACTCATTCGAGCCATGTGTCTTCGAGGCCCCATCGGAGTTGGTACTCGAGAACGCGCCCGGGAGGCTGGTCGTACGCAACACCGGCTCGGGGACGTGTCTCATTCAGCAGGTGAGCGCGAGCAGCATGCCGCCGGGAATGATCATCATCGCCGAGCCCCGCGATCTGCCGCTGAGGCTGGAGCGCAATCAGTCATTCACGGTGTCCATCGACCTTCAGCTCGGGGCACTGCTTCAGTTCGACGGGCTCGTTCACATCGAAGCCGCCGGTACCCTGCCCCTCGAGGTCCTCGTCAAGCGCCGGGCGCCCTCGTGCATCGTCATGAGCGCGTCGACGTTCGACTTCGGGGTGGTGCGGCAAAGCTGCAGCTCTTCCAATGGCAACATCCAGCTCTACAACGTGTGCTCTCGCCCGGTGGTCATCGACTCGGTCACCATGGGTGCAGCAGCGGGAGAAGGCCCGGGAGGTCCCAACTGTCCGGGCACTGCGCCCTGCCCGGAGTTCTTCGTCGTCACTGGGGTGCAAGGCGGAACAGTCATCCCGAGCGGCGGCGCCCCGCTCAACTTTTCCATCAACTACCGGCCGATCAACTACGGCCCAGATACCGGCGCAGTCGTGGTCTCGGTGCGCGACTTTGGTGACTTCGTGCTCGCACTGCAGGGACGAGGCGAAGCGTTCGCGCGCAACACCGACACGTTTCGCCAGGACGCACTCGCCAAGGTCGATGTGCTCGTGATGGTCGACGCCTCTGCGTCCTTCACCGCCAGGAGAGCCGCCACCCGCGCCAACCTGCTGCCGCTCATCACTCGGCTCAGCGGTGCCTGCACGAGCGCGCGTCTTGGCTTTGCTCCCGCTGACGGTGACCCCGACGCGGGGGTTCGACTGCAGCCGAACGACGCTGGCGAATCATGGACGACCTCGGGGCCGCTCTTCGTCGAACGCGCCCTCTCGGCCTTCGACGCCTTGCCGATGAGCTCAGAGATCGAAGCCTGCATTGGCCCTGCTGCTGACTTGATGGAAGACGCCGGCATCCGAACGAGCAGCTCCTTCGCTGGCATCTGCGTCACTGATGCGCTCGAGCAGACGCCCAACGCCCCCGCGGCGCTCCAACGAATTCAGGCGCTGGGCGGCAACACCAGCTGGAGTGCGATCGCCAACTACGGGGCCGTCTGTGGAGCTGAGGCGGCCGATGATGGCACCCACGCGAACTCGGTGACGGTCAGCAACGGAGTGCGAGAGGAGATCTGCAGCCCGAACTGGGGGCAGCGCTTCGTCGGCTCCAATCCGAACTGCGGCTACCGGAGCCAGTTCTTTCTGACCTATCGGCCGGCTCCGGGCGATGTGCTGGCGGTCAGTGTCGACGGCATTCCGATCCCCGAGGGTGACTGGATGTACGACGCCTCCCGCAACGCGATCACGTTTCTCCCTGGCAGCGTGCCAGTGCCTGGTTCGACGCTGACGGTGAGCTACTCCCAAGGCTGCGTTCCCTGATTCTCTCCGGGCAGGTGGCAATGGGGTCGGCGGGCAGTCCGTACTAGCCTCGTGCACATGGACTCGCAGCCCTCCTTCGGAGCACGACTACTTCGCGCGATCCGCAACCTGTTCGTCCTGACGCTGATCGTCGGGCTGGGCGGTGCGGCCGTGTATGCGTTGTCTCAGGTCAACGCGCGCACGTTCGTGCTCGAGGTGCAGAACGGCCACCTGGTGGTGCTCAAGGGCAAGATGATGCCGATGGGTGCTGCTCCGTGGGCGCCGTCTGATCCGCAGCTGGTCGATGCGTACGCGCCCATCGATCTCGAGGGCAACGTCTCGCTCACGGTGAATGGGCAGAAGTTCGAGGACCGTGACGAGTTGGATCGAGCGCTGTTTCAGGTGCTCGAGATGTTGGCTCGGCCGCGGTTGAACTCGGATCTTCCGAAGGATCTCGAGCGTGGGCTTTCGCTGATTCGGCGCGCGGAGAAGCTGCACGGACTGACCGATGATCAGCGCAGCTCGCTCAAGAAGATGCAGTCGGACGTGGCGTTCTTCCTGGCTCGCATGCGGCTCGATGATGCGCGCCGGCAGCTGGAGGAAGCGCTGGTGCAGCTCAAGCTCGCCGCGGAGTCGGACTCGAAGTCACGCGGTCAGGCGTC
>JANODF010000154.1:0-4026 GCA_031412555.1 Archangium sp.
CCAGTACGCGTTGCCGGCGTGCGCGGGTTTGCCGATGGCCACCGCCTTCGCGGAGCCGGTGCCCTTGCGCTGCGTGACGATCGCGTCGTTCGCGCGGCCCGATTCGAAGACGAGCGCGAGCTGGCTGCCGGCGATGGTGTGCCGCAGCAGCGGTGCGCCTTCAGGTGAACCGACTTCTTCATCGGAGACGATCACCAGCCGGATGGGCGCGATGGCGTTCAACCCGACCGTGCTGGCGATGGCCTTGAGCGCCCAGGCGATCACCACCAGCCCGCCCTTCATGTCGAGCACGCCGGGGCCGCGGCGCAGATTGCCGTCGACGCGATAGCCCTCGAAAGAGCCGGGAGGGAAAACCGTGTCGAGGTGACCGATGAGCGCGATGGGCTCCACACCCGGCTTGCCCGTCGAGCGGAAGATCAGGTGATCCGCAAATCGTTCGCTGCCGATGCGCTCCCCTTCGAGGCCCGGCATGGCGAACACGTCCTCCAGCAGCCGCACCACGCGCTGCCCGCCGTCACGATTCGCCGTGAACGAATTGATCTCCACCAGCGCGCCCAGGGCGGCTTCCATCGCGGGGAGTTGTGTGCCGAGCCAGTCCGATGCTTCGCTCATGAGGCGCGCAGAGTAACGCGACGAGTTCTATTTCCCCCATTAATCCAGTGACTTGCACCGACAACCTTCAGCCACAGGTAGCCTGATGTGGGTGCCTCAGGTAAGGGCTCGGGAATGCTGCTGCTCCGGGACGTAGCAAGGGGGGACCTCGCAGGGCTCAAGCGTCTGGCGGCGACGCTCAACAGCGTCAACCTGCCGAACAACGAGACGGTGCTGGCCGCGCTGATCACCAAGTCGATTCAGAGCTTCTCGGGGAAGATCGAAGACCCCTTCAAGCGCGAGTACCTCTTCGTGCTCGAGGACTTCCGCAACAAACAGATCATCGGCACCTCGATGATCATCGCGCAGCACGGCACCAAAGATGCGCCGCACATCTACTTCCAGGTGACGGAGGCAGAGAACTACTCCGCCAGCATCGACAAACACTTCAGGCACAAGGTGTTGTCGATTGGGTACAACTACGACGGCCCCACGGAGATCGGGGGCCTGGTGGTCGACCCTCCGTACCGCAGCGGCACCGAGAAGCCCGGCAAGCAGCTGAGCTACGTGCGCTTCCTCTTCATGGGCATGCACCGCCCCCTCTTCCGCGAGCGCGTGTTGGCCGAGCTGCTGCCGCCGCTGATGGAAGATGGGCGTTCGCTCCTCTGGGAGTCGATCGGCAAGAAGTTCACCGGGCTCGACTATCCCGAGGCCGACAAGCTCTCGCGGAAGAACAAAGAGTTCATCAAGGAGCTCTTCCCCTCCTCCGACATCTACGCGTCGCTGTTCCCGGTGAAAGCCCAGAAGCTGATCGGCGAAGTGGGCCCCAACACCCGCGGCGTGCAGCGCATGCTCGAGCGCATCGGGTTCCGCTACTCGAACCACATCGATCCGTTCGATGGGGGCCCGCACTACGAGGCCAACCTGAGCGAGGTGTCGTTGACCCGGCATTTCCGCACGGCGTCCGTCGGCAAGGAGCCGTGGGATCTCGAAGCGCAGGAGGTGCTCGTCGGCATCACCCGCGCCACCGGACCCAATCGGTTTCGCGCGGTGCGCACCCAGGTTCGGTACGAGGATCAGGTGGTCTTCTTCCCGAAGGCCGCGAAGGATCTCCTCAAGGTGAAGGCCGGAGACAAGGTCTCCATCATTCCCTTCGAGTAGCGGCTCAAAGCGGGAAAACGCCTACATTCCGGCTCCGGAGCGATTCGTTATGCTCCGCGCGCCTCCAATGACCCTGGGAATCCTGCTCAGCCTGATGCTCTCTCAGAGCGCGCCTTCGCTCGGCCACGGGCGCGCGTACGTCGAGGCGCTGCGCACGGGTGAGCTGAACAAGACGTGGGCTCGCAGTGGCAAGGCGCCCGGTCAGCAGTTCAAGTCGTTGGCCGCGCTGCAGAAGTTCGCGGCGGGGCTGCGCAGCTACGGTGAAGAGTCGAAGCTGGTCAGCGAAGGGCTCTCCGAGCGCAACGGGCTCGCGGTGTATCAACGCGTCGCGGGCGTGACGAACTGGGCGCGCGGTCTCGAGGTCGAGCTGACGATGGATGGTCAGGGCCGGCTGCTGGGCGCCTCGATGAAGTTCCCCACCAAAGAAGCAGCCACCGCCTACGGCTCGTATCGCGCGTTGGTGAAGCTGCGCCTTCCCCTCGACGACACCTGGCATGTGCTCTGGGGCGGCCGCACCTGGGAAGAGAATCGCCACGCTTCGGTCTCCGACATGCGCTTCGCGCTCGACCTGCTGCAGCGCAAGAACGGCAGCAGCGCGGCGGGCAACGGCAGGAAGAACGAGGACTACTTCGCCTGGAGCCAGCCCGTGGTCGCGCCCGCCGATGGCGTGGTGGTGGTGGCCGATGATGGCGTGGTGGACAACCAGCCCAACCACGCCGTGGGCGGCAACCTGTACGGCAACCTCATCGTCATCGATCACGGCACGGAAGAGTTCACCCTGATGGGGCACTTGAAGAACGGGTCGCTCCTGGTGAAGCCCGGTGACCGGGTGACGCAGGGTCAGCGGCTGGCGCGCGTGGGCAACAGCGGCATGTCGACCGAGCCGCATCTGCACTTCCAGTTGATGGACACCGCTGACTGGCAGACCGCGCATGGGCTGCCGTTGCAGCTGATCGACTTCGTGCGAAACGGCACGGTGGTGGATCGCGCTGAACCGCGCCGCGGCGATGTGCTGACGCCGGTGTCGAGCGAAGCCCGCCGCTGATTTCGTTGTGAGCTGATGAGGGCCCCGCTATCTCGCGGCCTCGAAGATCCACCTCGACCTGGAGTTCCCATTGAAGCGTCTCGTGCTTTCGTCGTGTCTCGTCGCTGCCACCGTCTTCGCGCAGGCCAAAGATGCCGGCGTCGCCGCCAAACCCGCGAAACCCACTGCGGCGGTGACGTTCAAGGAAGGCATCGCCACTCCTGAGTCGGTGCTCTACGACGCGGAGACCGACACGTACCTGGTCAGCAACATCAACGGTGCGCCGTTGGACAAGGACAACAACGGGTACATCGCCGAGCTCAACCCCGATGGTTCGGTGGTGAAGGCGAAGCTCATCGAAGGCGGCCAGAACAAGGTCACCTTGAACGCGCCCAAAGGCTCGGTGATCAAAGACGGCGTGCTCTACGTCGCCGACATCGACACCGTGCGCCTGTTCGATCGCAAGACGGGGGCGCCGAAGGGTGAGGTCGCGCTCAAAGGCGCCACCTTCGCCAACGACGTCGCCGCGGGGCCGGATGGGAAGATCTACGTGTCTGACTCGGGGCTGAACCCGAAGTTCGAGTCGACTGGCACCGACGCGATCTGGGTGATCACCCCGGGTAAGAAGCCGACGGCGAAGGCGTTTCTCAAGAGCAAGGAGCTGCACGGTCCCAACGGCCTGCTGGTGACGAAAGACGCGGTGCACGTGGTCACCTTCTCCGCGCCTGAGCTGCAGACCTACGACCTGAAGGGCAAGAAGGTGGGCGAGTTCACCAAGCTGCCCAACGGCGGTCTCGACGGCATCGTGATGGTCGGTGACGAGCTGCTCATCTCGAGCTGGGCGGCGAAGGCCATCTACCGCGGCAAGCTGGGTGGCGA
Source organism: Archangium sp. (assembly GCA_031412555.1). GTDB lineage: Bacteria > Myxococcota > Myxococcia > Myxococcales > Myxococcaceae > Archangium_A. The sequence continues at coordinate 3,656 of JANODF010000154.1, forward strand.
GTTCAAGGAAGCGTTCACCGAGCTCGAAGCGCCGGCCGACTTCGGCTTCGACACCAAGCGCAACCGCGTGCTGGTGCCGCGGTTCCAGGGCAACACCGTCGAGGCCTGGGAGCTGAAGTAACGCCGGTGTTCCCCTCTCCCTTTGGGAGAGGGTCAGGGTGAGGGCGCTCGTGACGCTCGCAAGCTCGTTCGAGTGATGAATCAGGTGAGCCCCTCACCCCCAACCCTCAAATTCAGATCAGCCCCGCAGCCTTCAGAATCGCCGCAGCCTGTGCGTAGTGTTCTTGCGTCGCCTTCTGGTCGAGCGCCTTCCTGGTGGGCTCGACCGCGCGCGAATCGAGAAACCGCGCAAGGCCCAGCGCCGCCTCTGC
>JANODF010000155.1:0-13039 GCA_031412555.1 Archangium sp.
GGCGTTGTCGGCGGCGATCACCGCCCAGAACTTTCCGGTCCCCGTGCCCCGGCGTTGCACCTCGACGTCGCGAACCCGGGTGAGTCGGCGCAGGCCGCGCGGGGTATTCGAGGTCTGCCAGCCCGAGCCGTTCATCAGCCCCACTGCGCTCAGCGCGTCGCCGATGGTGAGCCCCTTGATCTGGCCGCCGTCGATGCGCGCCACGTTGGTGGCCACGCGGTAGCTCTCGAGGGGCCGCTCGCCGCCGTAGTCGATGACCAGCTGCGCGGTGCGGTTGGCCGTGGTCTCGCCGACGGTGAACGCGAAGTTGGTGCCGGTGCGGTCGACCAGCTGAAAGCTGGCCGGCTTGAAGACGAGGCTGCTGGGGTTGCTGAGCAGATCGAGCGCCACGTTGGCGGGCAGCGTGGCCTGCACGCGAAAGGGGCCCGCCGACTGCCCCTCACCCAGCGTCACCATCGCGGCCGCCGGGGGAAGCTCGAGCGTCGCGATGGAGACGAGCCGCGAGGGGTCGTTGCGATCGCGCGTCATCGCCGTCACCACCAGGTCGCGCAGCTCGAAGGTGCGCGTGCCCTGGTTGGTGAGGTTGAACTGCACGGCCAGGGTGCCGTCGGTGATCACCTCGCCCTGCGTCGCTTCGCGCGTGGTGGCGCTCTCGTAGGCCTGGCGTGCGCTCGAGGAGCTGGACTGATCGAACGACGTCGAGGTCTCGCTCATGCGCGTATCAGACTGGCCGTACGTCACCGACGCCGAGACGCCGATGCCGTCGGGAAAGCCGGCCGACACGCTGGCGCTGGCCTCGACGCTCATCTCTGAGCTGGTGCTGCTCACCACGCCGTTGGTGCGGTCGGTCGCCGTCTCCATGGCGCGGGTCAACGAGGTGGACTGGGTGCTGGTGGTCATCGAGCCGCTGGTGAGTTGCAGGTTGACGCCGACGTCGACGGTGCCCACCAGCTCGAGCTTGGGCTGCGGCAAGTCGGCCACCAGCGCGTTGGTCGAGTTCTGGTTGATCTCCTCGAAGTCGCTGCGGCCGTCGCCGTCGGTGTCGGCCAGCGTGGGTGAGGTGCCGAAGCGCGAGAGCTCCGAACCATCGAAGAAGGCGCTGTTGCCCCGCGAGTCGCCGTCGCTGTCGACGTTGATGGGCGAGCTGCCGTAGATGAGCACCTCGTCGTCGTCGTCGAGCCCGTCACCGTCGGTGTCGGCGAGGTTCGGGTTGGTGCGCAGAATCTGCTCCTCTGCGTCACACAGCCCGTCGTCGTCTCCGTCGGCCAGGGTGGCCTGCGAGGTCACCGGGAGATCGGAGAACTCCATGGCGCCGTTGAGGTTGAGGCGCACGGTCCACCCCTGCAGCTCGACCTCGCTCGAGAGGCCGTCACCGTCAGGGTCTTCCGCCGAGGGTGTGGCCACCTGGCAGCCGCCGCCTGTCGCGCCGAAGGCCGCCACGCCCGACGGCAGCAACACGAAGTCGCTGACGCCCGCCGCGTTGAAGGCGGCCACCCCGTAGCCCCAGGTCTGCGCCAGCATCGGCGCGTCGCGGTAGATGACTTGATCGGCCGTCACCCGGGTGAGCTCGACCAGGTCGGCCGCAGTGAACGTCGCCACCGGCGAGGCGAGGGCCACCCGGCCAATCACGAAGCCCTCTTCGCTCTCGCTCTCGTCGTGCCACACGAGGCGAACGAAGCCGGCGCCCGGGGTCGCCCGCAGCTTCGAGGGCGCTGCGGGCCTCTGCAGCACCGGCGTCTCAGGGAGCGGAGCGGGCGGCTGCTGCTCGGCGGGCCTGCAGGCAGACAGGGTGAGGGTGACGGCGGTCAAGGTGACGCGGAGTGCGTGCGTGCGCATGGCTTTCTTTCAGTTCCCGAAGGTGAGCTGAGGGTTGCGGGCGATGACGAGGTCTTCCCCGCCGGCGCCCACCCCGAAGAGGGGGAAGCCGCCGACGCTCGTCGCGCCGAGGAAGAGGTTGCCGACGGTGTCGCGCCGGGTCGACGCGACGCGGGTGGTGGTGTTGCCCAGCCGCAGCGTGTCGAGCTCGTTGCCCGAGGGGCCGAAGATGACCACCGCCGCCTGGGCGCTGCCGCTGAGCGCCTTGAGGCCCACGTAGTACTGGTTCACTTCGTCGGCCTCGAGCGAGGTGACGCGCGCACCGGTGGAATAGAGCGTGGCGAAGTTCTTCGACCAGGCGGCGATGGCGTTGCTGATGATGGGGCGCAGCTGCACCGTGTCGCCGCCGGTGCCGAAGTGGGCGATCGCGATGCCGCCGCGTCGATCGAGCGCGATGTGGCGAGCGGGGTTGGGCGCAGGGCAGGTGTTCAACGCCGAGCCGCCGCTGATGACGATCTGCGAACCACCGCTGCACCTCGAGTCGCTGAGGTCGATCGCGTAGGCCCACATCGAACCGTTCGAGCTGGTGGCCTGCAGCGTGTAGGTGGCGCCGCTCTCCTGCACGCTGCTGGTCGAGCCGCCGCTCAGCGCGCCCATCGCGTTGATGGCCACGCTGGTGACGCCCGGGTTGCCGTTGAACTGGGTGAACGGCGCGAGGAACCACGTGCTCGAGCCATCGGCGAGCTGCTCGTGCGACTGGTTGGCCGAGACCTTGTTGAGCGCGAAGTTCCCGACCGAGCCGAAGTTGGTGAAGTCGAAGGCGGTGGCCGCCCCCGTCGCGAGGTCGAAGCTCACCACGTGCATCGCTGCTGCGCTGACGCCGGGCAGGGCGTTGGCCCTCACTTCGGTCACCCAGCGAAGCTGACCGCCGGTGAAGGTCAGCTTCTTCGAGAATTTGGTGCTGCCCTCGAGCTGCTTGACCCAGCGCTGGGTGCCGGTCGCCGCGTCGAGCACCATCACGAAGGGCCCCGCCACGCCCGGCGTTCCATCGGCGTCGATGTCGTCGGTCGAGGTGCCCAGCACCACCAGCGCGTCGCCCACGGGCAGCACCTGCAAGACCACGTCGTTGCCCAGGGTGCCGATCACCTTGACCCAGGCGCCCCGGGGGCCCTGCACCGGCTCGGGGTCGAGGTCGTCTTGCAGGCCGTCGCCATCGGTGTCGCGGCGGTTGGGGTCGGTGCCCCGCATCTTCTCCTCTGGGTCGGCCCAGCCGTCGCCATCGGCGTTCGCGTTGGTGGGCACCGGGAACACCTTCGGGTGCGCGCGGTAGAAGGCGTTGTCGACCGCCACCGTCCACCCCGAGCGCACCTCGTCGAAGTCGGTGAGGCCATCGGCATCGGAGTCGGCCACCAGGTCCGAGGTGCCGGCGGTCAGCTCTTCGCGCTCGAAGAGCCCGTCGCGGTCGACGTCGGCCACGAAGGCCAGCGTCAATGAGTCACGCGGCAGCAGCACGATGTCTTCGAAGTCGAGGCTGGCCGAGGTGATGCGCTGCGAGACGGGAGGCAGCGTGGTGTCGGGGTTGGTGGTGGCGAAGAGCACCCAGAATCGCTCGGTGCCTCCGTCGGGGGCGGGCCTGGCGGCGACGTCACGCAGCCTGGTGAGCACCTTCGTCGTGCCCCCGGAGCGCGTCGCCGTCTCGTAACCGACGCCGGGGCGCAGCCCCAGCACGTCGCGCAGCACGTCACCCAGGCGCACCCCGGCCGCTTTGCCCGTGGCGTTGCGCTCGACGTTGGTGGCCACGCGGTACCGCTCGAGCGGGCGCAGGCCGCCGTAGTCGAGCGTCAGCAGCGCCGTGCGGCTGGTCGTCTCTTCGCCGATGGAGAAGCTGAAGGCGCTCCCCGTCTTGTCGGTGAGCGAGAAGTTGGCCGTCTGGAAGAAGAGCGTGTCGGGGTTGGCGAGCAGGTCGAGCGCCGCGTTGGCCGAGATGGCCGCGGTCGCACGAATGGGCCCGGCGGTCTGACCCTCGGCGAGCACGAGGCTGTTGGCCGAGGCCGGGAAGGCGAGCGTGGCCACCGAGGTGAAGGTGGTGGGGTCGGTGCGGTCGCGGCGCAGCGCCGTCACCACCAGGTTGCTCAACTGGAACGTGCGGGTGCCCTCGTTGCGCACCTCGAAGTCGAGCGCCAGAGAGCCACCGGTGATGGTGGTGTTGTTGGTGATGGCGTCGCTGGTGAGTGCTTCGTAGGTCTGCTGTGAGTCTGAGGCGGCGCCGCGCGAAACGCTGGCCGAGGTCTCGCGCACGTACGTCTCCTTGGCTGAGGCCGTGCCGCTGACCTCCACGCTGCCGCCCGAGGGGAAGCTGGCCGACGACGAGGCGCTCACGGAGAAGCCCTCTTCGACCGAGTGCTGGTTCGAGCTGGCGGCCGTACGCGAGAGCGAGGTGCTGGTGCCCTGCTCGAGGCTCTGCGTCACCGCGTCGGCCTGGGTGGTGCCATTCTCGTACTGCACGTCGACGCCCACGCGCAGACGGCCGAGCACCCCGAGCGCCGGTTGGGGAATCTCGGCGACCAGCGCGTTGGTGGAGTTCTGGTTCACCTCTTCGAAGTCGCTGCGGCCGTCGCCGTCGGTATCGGCCAACGTGGGCGAGGTGCGAAAGGTTCGCAGCTCGGAGCCGTCGTAGAAGATGGGGTTGCCCTGTGCATCGTCGTCGCTGTCGACGTCGGTGGGGGTGCTGCCCCAGCGGTTGACCTCGTCGAAGTCGGTGAGCCCGTCGCCGTCGGTGTCAGCCTGGCGCGGGTCGAGCTTGAGGCGACTCTCTTCGTCGTCGCACATGCCGTCGGCGTCGGTGTCAGCCAGGAAAGGGCTGCTCTTGACCGCGCGTTGCACGAGCGTGCCCAGACCGTCTTCGTCGATGAGCACCGTCCAGCCCGCGGCCTCCGCGACGTCGGCCAGCCCGTCTCCGTCGGAGTCGGTGGGGGTGACGGTGCGCTGGCAGGGGCTCGGCGGCAGGCTCAGCGCCGTGGAATCAGGCTGCAGCGTGAAGCTGCCGCGGCCAGCGGCCGAGCGCAGGGCGACGGCGTAGACGTAGAAGAGGCCGGGCTCGACGTCGAGGTCGACGAGCCGCGTTTCGGTCAGGGCGAGGCCGGCGATGACCTGAAGCTCGGTGGCTGCGGGTCGGCTGGCCGCCTGCGGCACGGTGGCGCGTGCGATGACGATCTCCGTCGCGCCGGTCGTGTCGGGCGGCAGCGACCAGCTGACGACCAGGGCGCCGTTTTCGACGGCGGCGGCCACGCTCAGCGGCGCAGAAGGCACCGTGCCAGCGTCAGGCGTGGGCGGGGGCGGAGACTCGGTGCTTCCACCGCGGCAGGCCGCGAGCGTGGTGAGCGTGAGGGTGGCAGTGAGCGCGAGACGGGTTCGCATCGATCCTCGAGGGAAGAGTGTTGCTCTCGAGGACCACCACGAAGAAGGCAGGCAAACCCCGTAATGGGTTTGCCAAGGCCCTGATTTATCTCTTGAAGAGGCTCTTCAATTTCCCCCAGAAGCCACCGGCGCGTTTCTCGAGTTCATCGCCGCGCGACTTGTTCACCGCTTCGCGCTTCTCCGTGCTGATGCCGAGGCGCTGAGCGATCTCTTCACTGGTGTAGCGGGTGGCCAGCGTCGAGCGCACCACCTGCCTGCTGCGGAACTCGCGCGCTTCGACGCGCAACACACACTCCGCGTCGAGACCCAGCGTGATTGCCACCTGCACCGAGCCCGCGGGACCCTTGGGCAGACCGCTGATGGTGACCGCGCCCAGGAACTCGTTGCCTGCGACGTTCGAGTCTTCGCCCTGAAAGACCATCACCTCGAGCTCGGTCTCGTCGTTCTTCTGCGTCGAGATGCCGAACGACTTGGTGGCCGGCAGCGGCGTGTTGCGCTCGATCAGGCGATGGAACGCGCCACCGGGCCTGCCCAGACCGATGGTCATGGGCACCACGTCGATGAGCACCAGGCTGGAGACCTTGTCGACCGTGCCCGAGTAGAGCGCCGCACCGAGCGCGACCGCCTCGTCGGCGTTCACCGAAGCCTGCGCGGGTTTCTTGAACACCGCCTTCAACTTCTCGCGCACCAACGGCATGCGGCTCATGCCACCGACCAGGATGATGTCGTCGACCTGGCTGGCCTTCATCTTCGCGTCGAGCAGCACGTCTTGCACGGCCTGGATGGTGCGCTCGACCAGCTCTGAACAGACCGCTTCGATCTCCGCGCGCGTGACGGTGGTGCGCAGGTCGAGCGGTTTGCCCCCTGCGTCCATCTCGAGCATCGGCAGGTGCACGTCGAAGCTCTGCCGTTCGGAGAGCGCCATCTTCATCTTCTCGGCGACCTCATTGATGCGCGAGAGCGCCACGCGGTCACCGGAGAACGGACGTTTGTGCCAGGTGGCGAAACGTTCGAGCAGCAAGTCGACCAGCTGGTTGTCGAAGTCGACGCCGCCGAGGAAGACGTCGCCGCCCGTGGCGAGCACCTCGAAGACGTTCTGATCCAGCTTGAGCAGCGTGGCGTCGAAGGTACCGCCGCCCAGGTCGTACACGAGCACCGTCTTCTTGAGCTCGCGGTTCATGCCGAACGCCAGGGCCGCCGCGGTGGGCTCGTTGAGCACGCGCTCCACCTTGAGGCCGGCCATCGCGCCCGCGCGGCGCACCGCTTCACGCTGCGGCTCGGAGTAGTACGCAGGGCAGGTCACCACGGCGCGCGTGACGGAGGTGCCGAGCGCCTGCTCTGCCATCTCCTTGCACTCCTTGAGCACCAGGCCCTGCACTTCTTCGAGCGAGAGCACGTTGGCGCCGAGCCGCACCGCCGCGCGGCGATCGTGGCCGGCGACGATCTCGAAGTGCGAGCGCTCCTTGACCTGGCGCACCGTGGGGCTCTCGAACTCACGGCCCACCAGGCGCTTGGCGCCGAAGATGGACTGGGTGGGGTTGAGCACCATCTGTCCCTTGGCGCGGTGACCGACCTGCAGCTTGCCTTGCGAGTTGAGCGCCACCACCGAGGGGATGGTGTTGTAGCCATCTTTCGAGGACAGGATGATCGGCCGGCCCTTGCTGAGCACCGCGCACGCCGAGTTGGTGGTGCCGAGGTCGATGCCGATGACCGGGCCCGTGCCGTCGCTGGGCTTGATGTCCTTCAGATAGATGGGCGTGCCGGAGAGCGGCTGCGGCGGGGGCGCGACGGCGGTGGGCTGATCGAGCACCACCGGCACCCGCACTTCGGGCACCGGCTCGGGGCGGGCCTTCACGGGCGGCGCGACGAAAGGTGCAGGCGGCACCACCTCGGCGAGCTCCAGTTCGACCTCGATGCCCGAAGCAGAAGACTCGGAGAAGAGATCGAGCGGCGGCGGCTGCGGCGTCTCGGCCACCAGCGCGTCGAGTTCGATGTCGATCTCCTTTTCCGGGCTGTTGCTCGACGCGAGCGCACCGAACACGTCGGGGTCGGAGAAGGCATCTTCCGGCTCCGCCGCAGGAACGGGCGTCAGCGCAGGCGGAGGGGGCGGCGCTGCGAAGGCGGTGGCCGCTTCGAACGGTTCATCCGCCAGCGGCTCGTCTTCGCTCGGTGCGGGCACGTCGCCGAACAGCTCGTCGGCGAGCTCGAAGCTCGGTTTGGGAGGCGCGACGGGCAGCCCCTTCGAAGGCGTGGTGACGGGCGCGATGGCCGCCGCCACCGGGAGGCCCCTCGAGGGCGTGGTGGCCGGGGCGATCTTCGGCACCGCAGCGGCGTTGAAGCCCAGCATGCGATCCACCAGGGCGCGCGAGGCGGGGTCGAGCTTCAGGAACTCGAGGCCCATGCCGGGCGGCCCGTTGGGATCTCCTTCGGCGCGGGTCCACCGCACGATGGCGATGCCTTGCAGCACGCGCTGCCCATCGGCGATCTCCACCTTGAAGGAGAGCTCGGTGCCTTGCGGCTTGGGATCTCTCGTGCGGATGAACATGCCGCCGTCGGAGAGATTGGTGGCGTACTTCGAGGCGAACTCGTCGACACCCTTGTGGGCCAACTTGACGAGGAGGCCCACGAGCTTCCGCTGGGTCGATCGGTTGTGGTCCACGGCGGCGCGATTATGCAGTCTCTTCGCCGACGCGGCGAAGATTGAGGTGTCCTACATCCACGGATGTTCCGCTGACTCTGGAAGCAGTTACCTCGTGTCAGCCAGCGCGGCGTGGGCGGCCGCCAGCCTTGCAACCGGAATGCGGAACGGGCTGCAGGAGATCGAGTCGACTCCGATGCGGTGACAGAAGGCGATGCTGCGGGGGTCGCCACCGTGTTCGCCGCAGATGCCGACGCTCAGTTTGGGGTTCGTCTTGCGACCCAGCTTGATGGCCAGCTGCATCAATTGACCCACTCCCGGCTCGTCGATCGAGGTGAACGGGTTCTCGGTGAGGATGCCCTTCTCGAGGTACTCGGTGAGAAAGCCGCTCTCGGCGTCATCGCGCGAGATGCCGAAGGTGGTCTGGGTGAGATCGTTGGTGCCGAAGCTGAAGAACTGCGCTTCGCCCGCGATCTGATCAGCCGTCAGCGCCGCGCGGGGGATCTCGATCATCGTGCCGAATTGGTAGGGCACCTTCGTCTTGCGTTCGGCCATCACCTCGCGGGCCACGGCGACGAGCATGGTCTGCTCGACCTTGAGCTCATTGAGGTGAGCGACCAGCGGAATCATCACCTTGGGCAACACGGTGATGCCCTCGTTCGCGCAGTCGCACGCGGCCTCGAAGAGCGCGCGCACCTGCATCGCGACCAGCTCGGGCATGTGAATGCCCAGGCGCACGCCGCGCAGGCCGAGCATCGGGTTCTCTTCGTGGAGCGTGTCGACGGCCAGCAGCAACGTCTGCTTCTCGTGGAGCTGATCCGCCAGCGCGCGCGGGTCGCCATCTTCCAGCCGCACCCGGGTCTCCAGCTGTGCGACCTCGTGAATGAGTGACTCCCGCCGCGGGAGGAACTCGTGCAGCGGCGGGTCGATCAACCGGATGGTGACCGGGTTCCCATCCATCGCGCGAAACAGGCCCGCGAAGTCGGCGCGCTGCATCGGCAGGAGCTTTTGGAGCAGCTCGTCTCGTTCGGCGCTCTCTTTGGCGAGGATCAACCGCTGCACCAGGGGCAGGCGATCGGTCTCGAAGAACATGTGTTCGGTGCGGCACAACCCGATGCCTTCGGCGCCCAGGGCCCGCGCGCGCTCTGCATCACGCGGGTAGTCGGCGTTCGCGTAGACCGCGAGCGTGCGGAACTCGTCGGCCCACTGCAGCAGCTCGAGCAACCACGGGTCGTCCAGCGAAGGTTGCCGGGTGTCGATGCGCCCGGAGAAGACTTCGCCGGTGTTGCCATCGAGCGAGACCTCGGTGCCTTCGAGCAGCACCACCTTGGTCAGGGAGACGAGGGCCTCGCGCTTCTTCTCGTCGACCTCCAGGGCCGCCACGCCCACCACCGCCGGTTTTCCAAACTGGCGGGCCACCAGGGCAGCGTGACTGGTGCGGCCACCGCGGCTGGTGATGATGCCTTTCGCGGCGAGCATGCCGTGCACGTCGTCGGGTTTGGTCTCCGCGCGGATCATGATCACGTCGCGTTTTTCCTTCGCGAGCCTGACCGCTTCGTCGGCGTCGAAGGTGAGCCGGCCGGTCGCCGCGCCCGGTGAGACGTTGAGCCCGATGGCGATCACCCGCCCTTCTGCGCGCGCGGCCTGCACCGCTGCGGGGTCGAATTGCGGGTGGAGGAAGAAGTCGACGTGTTCGGGCTTCACGCGCATCACCGCTTCCTTCTTCGTGATGCGGCGTTCTTTGGCGAGATCGACGGCGATGCGCACGGCCGCGCGCGCAGTGCGTTTGGCGTCGCGGGTCTGCAGCATCCACAACGTGCCGCGCTCCACGGTGAACTCGAGGTCTTGCACTTCGCGGTAGTGCAGCTCGAGCTTGCGCGCGATCGCCGCCAGTTCGTCGGCGGCATCGGGGAGGTCGACGCGCAGTTGGGAAAGCGGCCGGGTGGCCCGGGTGCCTGCGACCACGTCTTCTCCCTGCGCGTTGAGCAGGTAGTCGCCTTCGAGCACCTTCTCGCCCGTGGAGACGTTGCGCGTGGTGGCCACGCCCGTCGCGCTGCCAGCGCCCATGTTGCCGAAGACCATCGCCACGATGTTCACCGCGGTGCCGAGGTCATCGGGGATGTGGGCTGCCGCGCGGTAGTCGCGTGCACGTTTGCCCTTCCACGAGCGGAAGACCGCTTCGGTGGCGAGGCGCAGTTGCTCCATCGGCTCTTCGGGGAAGGGCCGGCCTGCGTGTTCACGCACCAGGGTCTTGAAGCGCAGGGTGATCTCTTCGAGATCTTCGGCGGAGAGATCGGCGTCGTTCTCCACCTTGCGGCGCGCGCGGAAGTCGGTGAGCACCGCCTCGAAGGGAACGTCGGGCACCTCCATCACCACGGTGCCGAACATCTGCACCAGGCGGCGGGCCGAGTCCCACGCGAAGCGCGCGTCGCCGGTGAGCTTGGCGAGGCCCAGGGTCACCTCGGGGGTGAGCCCGATGTTGAGCACGGTGTCCATCATGCCGGGCATTGAGAACTTCGCGCCCGAGCGGCAGGCCACCAGCAGCGGCCTTTCGGGATCTCCGAAACGTTTGCCCGACCGTTTCTCGAGCTTCTTGAGCGCGGCTTCGACCTGCGCCCACAGGGTCTTCGGCACGGCGTCTTTGTGCAGGTACTCGCGGCAGGCTTCGGTGGTGATGATGAAGCCCGGCGGCACGGGCAGACCCAACCGAGTCATCTCGGCGAGGTTGGCGCCTTTGCCCCCGAGCAGGGAGCGCACGTCTTCCCATTCGCGCGCGACGCGTTGGACCTTCGGCAGTTCATCGAGGCCGTAAACCCAGCTCTTGGGTGACATGCCCTTGCAGGGTGCAATTTCTGGAGAAGCATGCGCGCGAGCGAAGGCGCGGTCTGGGGAGTGCAAAAGCTGCGAACGCGAAAGGGTACGCGCAGCTCATTCACTGTCGTGAGTGATGGCAGGGATAAGCCCGCTCACGAGCGCCAGCCGTTTGGGCTTCTTGCCCGCCTCGCGCAAGCGACCGAGCTGTCCGACCTCGCCGAGCGGGACTCCGTCGTCAAGCTGCGCACGGCGATGCTGCCCGACTTCGAAGGCGAAGTGACGCTCCAAGGTTCTTGCCAATGGATGCTCGAAAAACGTCATCCTGAGTTGGCCCTCGTGTTCTCTGGTTGCATCATCATCGGCTGGAAGAACGCGCTGGGCGTAGCCCCAACGAACGCCCGGAAGTCAGCGATGAAGTGCGCTTGATCGTAGTAGCCCGCGTCGGTCGCGACGCGACCCCAGTCGCGCGAGGTTGCCGCCAACCGAATGGCACGTTGCAGGCGAGCCGTGCGCGCGTACTGTTTGGGGGCGACGCCGATGCTTTGCGTGAAGGCGCGGCGCAGGTGTCGCGACGTGACGCCAAGCCGCGCCGCGACGTGCTCCACGCGAGCTTCACCCACGTCGAGGAGACGCGCTGCGCGGCGCGCCAGCCGGGCTGAAGCTGACTCAGGTGCCTGGCCTGTGCGACGGCCAATTGCACGAGACAGGCATTCGAGAAGCGCCGGCAGTTCGCGCACCGTGAGGATCTCTTCGGAGAGGTCGCTCCCCGCGCGCCCCCAGAGGTCGTCGATTCTCACGATTCGGTCGGTCAGCTCAGGGGCGGCGACGCCGAGCAAGGACTCAGACCACCCGGGCTTGAGTCGAATGATCGCAGCACGTGTCACGCCGCTCACGCTCTTGAAGAGCGCGCGCGTTCGCGGCCCGGCCACGGCCAGATCACCTCGGCGCCCTCCATCGAGCACGCGGAACACCAGAGTCGTTCTTCCGTCGGGCAGCCAACCATGGCGGAGCTGACCGTCGACGGGCACGAGTGTGCGCGCGCCTTCGATGAAACGATCGACGGAGAATGCTGGGGTGTTGTCAGTCGGCACGAACACAGTGTCACGCGCCGGCCTTGAACCCTCAAGGTGCTGGCCCCCACAATGTCCGGTTCTTCCAATCAGCGGGGGGGCGACGAGCGCTACTTCAGCGCCGCACCGCAGAAGAGCCCTTGAAAGGAAAACCGCTTGAACCAACCAAGACCCACCGCCCAGGTCCTGTCCATCCACCCCATCACGTTGCCGGTACACGGCCGAGCCGTGCCGCTCGAGCTTCGCGTCTCGGCACCAACGCACGGCACCGACCTGCCCATTTTGCTGCTTTCTCATGGCCACGGCCCGTCGAACTTCGTCTCATCGCTGCACGGCTATGGCCCGCTCGCGAACTACTACGCGGCCCGCGGTTTCGTGGTCATCCAGCCCACGCACCTCGACTCCAAGACGCTCCCGTTTCGGGGCTCCGGCCACACCGACGCCCCGCTTTTCTGGCGCTCACGAGCCGAGGACATGCGGTGCATCCTCGACCAACTCGACGCCGTCGAGCGCGCGTGCCTCACGCTTGCCGGTCGGCTTGATCGCAGCAAGGTGGCCGTAGTCGGCCATTCGATGGGTGGCCACACCGCGAGCGTGCTGCTCGGCGCGCAACACGTCGAGCCTCGCAGCGGGAACTTCATCGGGGTCGCTGAGCCTCGCATCAAGGCGGGCGTGCTCCTCGCTGCCCCGGGCAGAGGCGAAGCGCTGAGCGCCTACGCGAAGGAGCACTACCCATTCCTGGCGACGATCGACTTCTCGAACATGATGACGCCCGCACTCGTGGTCATGGGTGACAAAGACGACCACCCCTTCATGAAGCGCGTTGGCGCTGCGTGGCACGCTGACCCGTATCTCCTGTCGCCTGGCCCGAAGTCCTTGTTCACTGTGTTCGATGGCGAGCACGGGCTGGGTGGTGTGGCAGGGTACGACGCCGCCGAGACCACCGATGAGAACCCCGAGCGTATCGGCGCCGTTCAGCTCATGACGTGGGCGTACCTTCGGAGCCAACTCTTCGGGGAAGAATCAACCTGGAGAGATGCGCAACAAGCGCTGAAAGACGCGCCCTCGCCCCTTGGTCGGGTCGAGTCGAAGCACAAAGTCGGGCGACCGATGACGCCGCCTTGAAGTGACGGGAGCCCTTCATGATCCTCGACCGAAGCCTCGTGGGAAAGACGAGGCTCAGCGCTTCTGCAGGGTCGATCGAAGCTCAGCGCCATCAGCTGCGTACTCCCGAATCACGCGTTGGTGCTCGCTCGTCACGGCGACGACGCGCACCACCGCCACG
>JANODF010000156.1:0-2606 GCA_031412555.1 Archangium sp.
CCTCGCGGAGGTCGATCGCGCCTCGAGCCCTGCGCCGCGCGGTACCGGTGGAGGCGTGGTGGTCGATGCGCTTCGTTTCATCGAGCGGAGCTGCCTGGGGCCCCTCACGCTCGAGCAGGTGGCCGCCGCCGTGAGACGAAGCCCGGCCTACGTGACCACCTCGCTCACGAAGGCGACCGGCCGGAGCGCGGTGCAGTGGATCGTGAGCGGACGAATGGCGGAGGCGCGGCGGTTGCTGCTGCACTCCGACGAGTTCATCCAGGTCGTCGCCGAGCGGGTGGGTTACGCCGACGCGACGCACTTCATCCGGATGTTCCGCCGCGAGCACGGCGCCACGCCTTCTGCCTGGCGGGCGGCCCAGGCGCTCGCGCGGAGCTGATCACCCTGTCTTCGATGGTCGGCGCGTCGGCTCCATCATGAGGTCGACGTTGATCATCGCCGCGGCGTGCATGCCTGAAGCGGCAGAGATGAGGGCCGCCTGCATGCGCGTGGTCAGGTCGCCCGAGGCGTAGATGCCCGGCACCGAGCTCTCGCGTTTCATCGGATCGATCTGAACGTAGCCGTCGTCATCGAGCGCCACTCCGAGCGCGCGGACCAGCTCGACCTGCCGCTGGGGTGGATGGGCGAAGAGCGCTTCGCACGGTACGGTGGCGCCATTCGAGAGCACCACGCCTTGCAGCGAACCATCGCGGCCGGCCAGCCTCGCAATCGGAGTGGTCTCCAGCTTGATGCCCGCGGTCTCCAGCGTGGTGCGCGTCTCGGCCGGAAGTTCGAAGGCACCGTCGGTGAAGACCACGATGTCTTTCGACCAGCCCCGCAGCTGCAGCACGAAGAGGTGCAGGTGCGCCGCGTCTGCCGCGCGCGCGAGGTAGCCCCAGGGGCGATCCTGCAGCTCCCAGCCGTGGCAGTACGGGCACTGGATGATGCCGTGCCCCCAGAGTTCGCGAAAACCCTCGATGGGGAGCATCTGGTCGATCATGCCCGTGCAGAGCAGAATGCGCCGGGCCTCGACGACCTCATCTGCGAGCTTCACGCGGAAGGCGCCGCGAGTGCCCTCGATGCTGTCGACGCGTACGTCGCGCACGTGCACGCTGGGGTAGCGGGTCAGTTGTTCGCGGCCGAGCTTTCGGAACTCGTCGGGCGGCGTGCCATCTCGGGTGACGAAGTTGTTGATGTGCTCGGCGGCGGCGTTCCTGCGCGGGCCCGAGTCGCAGAGCAGCACCTGCTTGCGAGCGCGACCCAGGGCCAGTGCGGCGGAGAGTCCTGCAGGTCCGCCTCCCACGATGACGATGTCGTATGGCATGTCACTTCGTAACGGCCTGCACTCGTGAGGCGTAGAGCGAGGGCTTCGGTGCGATCGGCGTGGTTTTCGATCGCCCCCGGGCTGCTCCTGGAACTCAGCTCAGACCCACAGCAGCTTCTGAGCGCGGCCCTGCAGGTAGCCGACCTTGCGCGCGATGCCGGCGAACGCCGTCGACTCGTCATCGATGCGCACGGTGAGCCGCGGCAACGACGACATCAGGAAGCGGGAGATCTGCCCGAGGCACAACGTCGCGTGACCGCGGTGGCGCTCGTCGGGCACGGTGTAGAGCCCCTCGAGCTCGGCGCCGAACTGCGAGCGGCTGCCCACGTCGAGCTTGAAGACCAGCTTGCCCTTCTCTTCGAGCACGTAGGTGCGCTGCGATTGCACGCGTTGCCGCACGCGCAGCTCGAAGCCGACCACGTCTTCTTCGAGCGGATCGCGCTTCACCATCTCCTTCACGCACGCGGCCGCGATGGGCACCAGCTGCGGAAGATCGGCCACCGTGGCAGGCCGCAGCAGCGGGTTGGTGAAAGGGCCCAGGTCATTGGGTGAGACCGAGAAGAGCTTCTGCGGCTTGATGAACTTCGGGCTCAGGCTGAAGTGGCGAATCAACGAATCGACCACGCTCTGCTCGCCAATCGCCGAGCGGATGTCGATCTTCCCCGCGAGCTTCTTGGCGATGTCGCCGATGTGAATCGGGCTGGAGGCCGACGGCACCACCAGGCCACCGTTGCCGCCCACGAAGAGCGCTGCGGTCAGCTCGTCATCGAAGAAACGCCCGAAGAACGTGAACGGCGCGCGCATGGGGCCGGACACCACGCCGAACTCCTCCATCAACCCCAGGAGGTACATGTTGTGGGTCGTATCGCGTGACAACATCGTCCGCAGCGCGGCGACATGCGAAGGACCGAGGGGTTCGACGACCGCTGGCATCGGAGACCCGGGACTGTACGTCAGTCGGGCGAGGGCTCGAAGCTGAAGGTGTGGGAAGCCGGTGCGAAGGTCTGGTGGCCGTCGGGGTGCCAGGCGACCTCAGCGAAGACATCTTCCAGACAGGCGGCCAGGTAGGGGTTCTGGTCGTCGACCTCGACCTTCTCGAAGCCGCCATCGCGGGTCGGGGTGAAGCGGACCTTCACCTGGCGGGGGGCCTTGAGCTTCTGGTCGCGGAAACACTGGCTCACCTCGGGCATCACCGCGGTGAGGGGCGCTTCCAGCTCCGGGGGAATCCCCTCTCCCTTCGGGAGAGGGTCAGGGTGAGGGGGAAGTGGGCTGGAGATCTTCGGTGCTGGTGGCTCGATTCGGC
>JANODF010000157.1:0-8661 GCA_031412555.1 Archangium sp.
CAAGAGCGCCGACCGCACGATGAGCGAGCACAACTCGTGTCATCACTGCGCGTTGTCGTTCCCCGAGCTGGCGCCTTCGTCGTTCTCGTTCAACAACCCGCTGGGCATGTGCACCGAGTGCAGTGGCCTGGGCACCCGCGCGGAGATGGATCCCGACCTGATCGTCCCCGACAAGACGCGGTCGATCAAAGACGGCGCAGTCGAGGTGTGGGCTTCGGGCGTCTCTCGCGGCGAAGGCTGGACAGCCGACCTGGTGGACACGCTGTCGCGCGCCTTCGGCATCGATCTCGAGACGCCGTGGAACCAGCTGCCCAAGAAGCAGACCGACGTGGTGCTCTACGGGAGCAGCGGGAAAGAGCTCTCGATGAAGTGGGGCGAGGCCCGCTGGAAGATGGAGTGGGAGGGCCTGGTCAACAAGCTGTGGCGAAGCTTCAACTCGACGACCTCGGAGTCGATGAAGCAGTACTACATGAAGTTCCTGAGCGACAAACCGTGCCCGACCTGCGCCGGCGAGCGGCTCCGGCCCGAGTCGCGCGCGGTGAAGGTGGGCGGCAACAGCATCGTCGACCTCTCGCGCATGACCATCCGGCAGGCGTTGGAGTTCCTGGCGGCGCTGCCCTTGAGCAAGAACGAGGCGACCATCGCCGCGGAGCTGCTCAAGGAGATCCGCTCGCGCCTCTCGTTCCTGGCCGACGTGGGGCTCACGTATCTCTCGCTCGATCGCGCGGCCTCCACGCTGTCGGGTGGCGAGAGCCAGCGCATTCGCCTCGCGTCGCAGATGGGCAGCGAGCTGACCGGCGTCATCTACATTCTCGATGAGCCGTCGATCGGCCTGCACCAGCGCGACAACGGCCGGTTGATCGCCACGCTCAAGAAGCTGCGCGACCTGGGCAACTCGGTGCTGGTGGTCGAGCACGACGAAGAGACGATGGAAGAGGCCGACTGGATCATCGACTTCGGGCCGGGCGCAGGTGAGCTCGGTGGCGCGGTGATCGCGGAGGGCACTCCGAAGCAGGTGATGGCCAACGAGAAGAGCGTGACGGGCGGCTACCTGTCGGGCCGGCTCGAGATCACCGTGCCCGAGACGCGCCGCAAACCGGGCAAGCAGAAGATCACCATCAAGGGCGCGAAGGAAAACAACCTCAAGGACGTGAGCGTCGACATCCCGCTCGGGCTGTTCGTCTCGGTGACCGGCGTCTCGGGCGCGGGCAAGTCGACCTTGATCAACGAGATCCTCTACCCGGCGCTGGCGCGGCACATCTACGAGACCCGCGACGTGCCCGGAAAACACCAGTCGATCCTCGGCCTCGAGTACCTCGACAAGGTGATCGACATCGATCAGCGGCCCATCGGGCGCACGCCGCGGTCGAACCCCGCCACGTACACCAAGGTGTTCGATGCGATCCGCGAGGTGCTCGCGCAGACCCAGGAAGCGCGTACCTACGGCTACACGCCGGGCCGCTTCAGCTTCAACGTGAAGGGGGGCCGCTGCGAGTCGTGTGAAGGCGACGGCGTGAAGAAGGTCGAGATGCACTTCCTCGCTGACGTCTACGTGCCCTGTGAAGTGTGCGGCGGGAAGCGCTTCAACGAGGCGACGCTGCGGGTCCGCTACAAGGGCAAGAACGTGGCGGAGATCCTCGACATGTCGGTGCGCGAGGCGATGGTGCACTTCGAGGTGCATCGCGACATCAGCCGCGTGCTCAGGACGCTGGAAGACGTGGGCCTGAGCTACATCAAGCTGGGCCAGCCTTCGACCACGCTGTCGGGCGGTGAAG
Source organism: Archangium sp. (assembly GCA_031412555.1). GTDB lineage: Bacteria > Myxococcota > Myxococcia > Myxococcales > Myxococcaceae > Archangium_A. The sequence goes on from JANODF010000157.1 coordinate 1,776, forward strand.
CGCAGCGCATCAAGCTGTCGCGTGAGCTCGCCAAGGTATCGACCGGCCGCACCCTCTACATCCTCGATGAGCCGACCACCGGTCTGCACTTCGAAGACATGCGCAAGCTGCTCATCGTGCTCAACCGGCTCGTCGAGGCGGGCAACACGGTGGTGGTGATCGAGCACAACCTCGACGTGATCAAATCGTCTGACTGGGTGATCGATCTCGGGCCTGAAGGCGGCAGCGGTGGCGGCGAGATCCTGGCCATCGGTACGCCTGAAGAGGTGTCCGAGGTGAAGGGCAGCTACACCGGCAAGTACTTGAAGCACGTGCTCAACAAGGCGCGGAAGCAGCGCGTCGGGCAGCGAGTGGCGATCTAAACTTGCCCCCTCGCCCCGGGGGGGGGAGAGGGCATCCCAACCATGTCGACCAAAAGCACCGTAGCCGTCGGAGCCGTACTCACCGTCGGGATCTTCGCTTCCGTGCTCTTCGCGGCAGGCCTCGCGACTTCGCCTTCTCTGAGCCTGCTCGACGGCACGCAGTTCACGATCGTGAAGCAGGCGCAGATCAAGATTCTCCAGGTCTCGATGACGCTGATCTCCACGGCCTACACGGTGTTCGCGGTGTGGCTGCTGGTGATCGCGCGCAAGGAGAAGAACACGCAGGTGTTCCGCCTGACGTTGATCGCGTTGCTGCTGATCGTGGCTGCGATCCTCTACAGCGTGCCGACAGACATTTCGTACAACCAGCAGATCCTCAGCTGGAATCCGGCCGCGCCGCCTGCGGATTGGGCGGGCGTGCGAGACGCGTGGGACCTGTCGAATCGGCTCCGCGCGGTGCCTTCACTGCTGGCGTTCGCGCTACAGGCGATCGCGATGCTCTCGGTCAATCGTGACGGCTGAGTGAGAAGCAACCGCAGCTGATCGGCTGCGCCGCTTGGCCCCTGCTGCGAGCAGGAGCCGCGCGCTCGCGCCCTTCACCTCGCGGCCCTGGCCGGTGGCGATGCACTCGCACCGCCCTTCGGCCCGCTGCAGGCCAATCCTGTCCTCCCGCCGTAGCAGCCGCTGAGGTACGAAGCAGCGCATGTCCGTCGCCGCAGCCTCCGCGCCCGCAGCCACCTGGCGCTTCCCCCGCGCCTTCTGGGTCGCCAACGTCATCGAGCTGTTCGAGCGCGCCGCCTATTACGGCACGTTCATCGCGCTCGCCCTCTTCCTCACCGACGTGGTCGGCTTCAGTGACGTCGAGTCGGGGTACATCAGCGGCATCTTCTCGTCGGGCCTGTACCTGCTGCCCTTCGCCACCGGGGCCATCGCAGATCGGCTGGGCTTCCGCGTCTCGCTCACCTTCGCCTTCGCCTGCCTGGCGGTCGGCTACACGGTGGTGGGTCTCTTCCCCGTCAAGGCGATCATCCCGTTCGGCCTGCTGCTGGTGTGCATCGGCGGCGCGTTCGTGAAGCCCATCATCACCGGCACGGTCTCGCTCAGCAGCGACGCCACCAGCCGCGCCCGCGCGTTCAGCCTCTTCTACATGATGGTGAACATCGGCTCGTTCTCGGGGAAGACCATCGCCAAGCCGGTGCGCGCCGAGCTGGGGCTCCAGTACATCCCCCTCTATTCGGGGGTGGTGGCCGCCATCGCGCTGGTCGCGGTGATCTTCTTCTACCGGCCGCAGGCGAGCGCCGCGTTGTCGAAGGGCTTCGACGAGACCCTCCGCGGCTTCAAAGAGGTGCTGCGCAACACCCGCTTCATGGCGCTCATCCTGATCACCTCGGGCTTCTGGGCGATTCAGGGCCAGATGTACGCGTCGATGCCCAAGTACGTGCTGCGCATGGTCGGCGATGGCGCGAGCCCCGAGTGGTACGCCAACGTGAACCCCGCGGTGGTGGTGCTCTGCGTGGTGCCCATCACCCAGCTGGTGAAGAAGTGGAAGCCGATCACCTCCATCCTCATCGCGCTGGCGATCATCCCCTTCTCCGCGCTCACCATGGCGTTCGCGCACGTGCTCACCGGCAGCAACATCTCGCTGGGTGGGCTGCACCCGGTCACCGTGACCATGCTCGCCGGCATCGCGCTGCAGGGGTTCGCCGAGTGTTTCTTGAGCCCGCGCTACCTCGAGTACGCCTCCAAGCAGGCGCCCGCGGGCCAGGAGGCGATGTACATGGGCTACTGCCACCTCAATACGTTCTTCGCGTGGCTCTTCGGCTTCATCGCCTCGGGGTACCTGCTGCAGGCGTTCTGCCCTGATCCCAAGACCCTCTCGGCCGACGGCCAGGCCCAGCGGTTGGCGGCCCTCGCCGGCAACGGCTCGATGCCCGTGGAGTACGCGCAGGCGCACTACTTGTGGTTCACCTTCGCGGGCGTGGGTTTCGTGGCGCTGGTGTTGCTCGTGCTGCTGCGCGCGACCGAGAAGCCCGAAGCACCCGTCGCCGCCGCGTAACCGTTCGCCCCGACAGCAGTGATCGAACAGGGACGGACCGGTGACGCAGCCCGATTCAACTCAGGCTGCGCGGGCGGTGGGCACGATGCCCTGATCGGCCAGCCAGCCCAACGCCCGCTGCTGACAGTGCTCGCGATGCCACGCGTGCCACTGCTGCTGACGCTCCGGCAGCCACGACAAGGCCGTCTTGAAACGCCGCTCGGGGCGTGAGGCCGAGAGCGCCAGCTCCAGCGACTCCTGCAGCTTCTCGTCGCCCAACGAGGTGACGAAGGCCTTCATGTCGTCGATCACCCGCTGCGGATTGCCGGGGGGCACGCGCACGAAACGTTCGGGCTCGCTCTCGATCTCCGTCACCGTGAGCCCACCGTGTTCTGCCGGCTCGAACTCGTGGGTGACCAACAAGACGTCACCGGTGCGCAGGTCGAGGTACCAGCGCAGGTCGGCGGTCTCGGCCTCCAGGGCGATGGAGAGCTCTTCGAGATCGACAGGCAGGGGGCGGTTGGAAAGGGTCAAGAGCGGTTCCTGAGGGGCTTGCGGCGTCTACGCAAACCCCTCGCTCTGCTCAAGACCCCCACCTGTGATTCCCAGCGTCTCGTGACGCTGTGCATCATTCCGTTCAGGCAGCCTTCGCGGGCTCTTCGGGGGCCGGGTCTTCGCTGCGCACGAAGTCCTGCTCCTTGTAGAACTTCGCGTAGACCGCGAAGACCAGCGCGGTGATCCAGATCACGATGATGAAGAAGTAATAGTAGGCCCCGCCGACCAGCGCGTAGGTCGACAGCTCCGCTTTCGGGCCCATCTCACCGCTCGAAACCACCGGGGTGCGCTCCGGGGTCATGATGCGCAGCCGCGAGCCCTGAATCTCGGCGATCAGGAAGGTGCCCGCGAGGTCCTTGCCCTTGGTGTCCTTCACGCCGGTCTCGCCGGTGAAGTCGATCTTCTGCCCGACCACGAACTGCGAGGCCTCGTTGAGGGTCAGCCAGGTCTCGGCGCCCGACTCGATCTTCGTCGCGTGCACCGGCTTGATGATGGCGAAGTTCACCACCGCGACCAGCAGGTTGCCGAGGCTGGTCGAGAGCAGGAAGAGCGCCATGATGAAGCTCTTGATGCGCAGCGGAGCCTGCTTGTACGAGAACTCCAGCGCGGTCACCGAGACGAGCAGCTCGGCTGCCGTGAGGATGAAGTACGCCAGAATCTGCCACCACACCGACATCGACTCGCCGCGCATCATCCGGTCTTCGAGCCAGCCGACCACGATGAACGAGATGCCCATCACCACCAGGCCCGCGCCGATCTTGCGCAGCGGCGTGACCTTCACGAACTTGTTCACGAAGGGGAAGATGCCGAACGAGAAGATGGGCGCCAGCATCAGGATGAAGAGGCCGTTGACCACCTGCACCTGAGACGGCTTGAAGGTGAAGAGCCCGAAGATCGACTTGTCCATCAGCGGCGACTGCGCCTGCAGCACCAGCGCGCCACCGTTGCCCTGGTCCCACAACATCCAGAACAGGGCCACGAACACGTAGAGCCCACCCAACCGCGCGATGAGCGAGAGGCCGCTGACCGAGAACACCTCTTTGACCCACGCCTTGCCCGCCGGGGGCACCTTCACGTAGCGGGCGCGCCCGGCGATGAACACCAGGGTCGCCATCACCATCATGATCGCCGGCATGCCGAAGGCCCACTTCGGGCCCCAGTTCGGGTTCGCCAGCAGCTCGGGGCACAGCAGAATCGAGATCGACGAGCCGGCGTTGATCGCCATGTAGAACATCGAGAAGGCGCGCTCGATCAGGTGCGCGTTCTTGGCGCTGAACTGATCACCGACGTTGGTCGAGACGCAGGGCTTGATGCCGCCGGTACCCAACGCGACCATGCCCAGGCTGGCCACCAGCGCGAACTCGCTGTGCCCCATGAGCGCCAGCGAGACGCAGCCCGCCGCGTAGACGATCGAGAAGACGAAGATCGTGCGGAACTTGCCCCAGAAGACGTCGGAGATGATCGCGCCGACCAACGGGAAGAAGTACGCCGCCGACTTGAAGAGCGCGCCCCAGGCGAGCGCCTTTCCGTCGGTGAACTTCATGGTGCCGACCATGAACGCCACCAGGATCGAGTTGATGCCGTAGAAGCAGAACCGCTCGGCGAACTCGTTGCTGATGATGAAGGGGATGCTCGAAGGCATCTTGTTGTCAGCAGGGTCGATTGTGGCGGGTGCGGTCACGGGGGCTCCTCGTTACGTGCGAAAGCGCCGGTCCGCATAGCAGCCCCCCTGAAAGCTGGGAAGCGCCCTACAGCTCGTCAGAACGGGCCAGCATGCCCGCGTGGCCGAGCAGCTTTCGCTCCAAACGCTCCATCTTGCGGGCGTCTTTCGGCGTCTGGTGATCGTGGCCCAGCAGGTGGAGCAGGCCGTGCGCGAGGTAGAGCGCCAGCTCCCGCTCGAGCGTGGTGCCGAGTTCTTTGGCCGCGCGGTTGGCGGTGTCGAGCGAGATGACGATGTCGCCCAGCGGTCGCAGGCCGCCGCCGGGGAAGTCACCTGCCGGGAAGGAGAGCACGTCGGTCGCGGCGTCGATGCCGAAGTACTCGCGCTTGAGCTTGCGGATCGCCGGGTCGCGAACGAGGGAAAGGGAGAGTTCGACGTCTTCGAGCTTCAAGGTCTTCGCGAAGGACGTGGCGAGTACGGTCAGGCGTTTGGCTTGCGCGCTTCGCGAGGTGCAGAGGACTTTCACGACGGCCAGCCCTGTCCCCGACCCTCTCCCCCGCGGGGAGAGGGAGACAGCGGGTGGAGTTCGTTCGTGCTCACTTCACCACCGACAACGGCTTCATCACGTCACGCTCTGGAGGCTTGCCACCACCAATCGCCCCCGCCGGGTACGACGGCCGCGCGTGGTAGATCCCCTCGAGCGTGCTGGTGAACGACGCGCCCATCAGATGCAGATCCTTCAGCGTCAGCTCGCACTCGTCGAGCTGACCTTCGCTGAAGATCAGGTTGATCATCTTCTGCACCAACGCCCGCAGCTTCTCGGTGGTCGGCTCGGGCATCGAGCGGCTGGCGGCCTCACACGCATCGGCGATCATCACCAACGCAGTCTCCCGCGACTGCGGCTTGGGCCCCGGATAGCGGAAGAGCGCCTCGTCGATGGGCTTGGCATCGTCACGCCCCTCGAGCTCCTTCTGCGCCTTGTGGAAGAAGTACCCCACCAGCCGCGTGCCGTGGTGCTCGGGGATCGCGTCGGCCACCCGGCGCGGCAGCTTGTACTCACGCGCCATCTCCAGGCCTTCGGTGACGTGCCGCTTGATGATCACCGCGCTCATCGACGGAGCGAGCGTGTCGTGCGCGTTCTCGCCCTTCTGGTTCTCGCCGAAGTAGGCCGGGTTCCGGCCCTTTCCGATGTCGTGGTAGTACGCGCAGCTTCGCGCGAGCAGCGGGTTGGCGCCGATCGCCTCGGCCGCCGACTCCACCAGTGAGCCCATCACGATGCTGTGGTGATAGGTGCCGGGCGCGTTGAGCACGAGCTCCTTGAGCGCCGGGTGGTTCAGGTTCGCCAGCTCCAGCAGCTTCAAGTCAGACGCGTACCCGAAGATGCCTTCCACCAACGGCGTGAGCGCGAGCACCAGCGCCGGCAGCAGGAACGACGCGGCCAGCAACGCGAACAGCCCGCTCCACAACGTCTCGAAGCCCAGGCCCTTCGCCGCAGCCAGCTGAATGAAGATCATCAGCCCGAAGCCCACGGCGCCCGTGGCGAAGCCCGCGCGGAAGATGCCTTGTCGATCCTTGGCCCGGCCGATCCGATCCGCCGCGACCATCGAGGTCACCAGCGCGAAGAGGAAGAACGAGAGCGAGTTGCCCAGCAGCACGCCCGCGAGCGCCGAGAAGATGATGGCGAAGAAGAGCGCGCTCGACTCCGACAACACGAAGCGCACCAGCATCGCGCCTGCCGCTACGGGAAATGCATACTGGAGCGCCTCGATCGGGATCGACGGGTAGCCGTCATGCACCACGTCGACCACCAGCACCCAGAAATGGAGGCCCGCCAGCAGCCCCGTGCCGAGCAACCCCATGAACACCACGTCACGCCGCGAAGGGCGGAACTGCCGCAGCGACGCGGTGAAGAAGAGCCAGGCGCCGATCACCAGCAGGGCCACGATGCCCGCTCCGCCGAGCTGGAGCTGCAGCAGGTCGAGCTCACTGGTCTGCGCGCGCAGGCTGCGAGTGACCAGCACGTGCTGCTCGTTGACCAGCTCGCCGTCTCCGATGATCCGCTGGCCCTTCTTGATCGAAAGGTTCACCGGCTTGACCGCTTCCCACGCCGCTTTCCGCCGGGCCTCGGTCTCCGCGATGTTGACCGTCAGGTTGGCCCGCACCTGCTTGCGCGCGAGCCGGAGCACCGCGCGTCGCACCGGAGTCGGTGAATCAGGCAGCAGATTGCCTGGCACGGAGGAGAAGCGATCGAGCTCGGTGCTCACCTCTTTCAAG
>JANODF010000158.1:0-19075 GCA_031412555.1 Archangium sp.
CAAGTCGTTCAAGAAGACCTCGAAGCGCAACGAATCGACCACCATGAAGACCGAGCTGGTGCGGCTGCTGAAGTTTCAGCGCCGCCTGGTCGAGCCGGCCACGCACATCGAGGCCCTCAAGGGCCTCGACCTGCGCATCCCCAAAGGCTCCACCGTCGGCATCATCGGCCGCAACGGCTCGGGCAAGAGCACGTTGCTCAAGTTGATGACGGGCATCTACACGCCCACCACCGGCACCATCGACGTGCAGGGGCGCATCAGCGCGTTGCTCGAGCTGGGGGCCGGCTTTCACCCCGACTTCACCGGCCGCGAGAACATCCTCATCAACGGCATCATCCTGGGCATGAGCCGCGCCGAGTTGAAGGAGCGCACGCCTGGCATCATCGAGTTCGCCGAGCTGGGCGACTTCATCGACGAGCCGGTGCGCACCTACTCCAGCGGCATGTTCATGCGGCTGGCCTTCGCGGTGGCCACCCACGTGGATCCCGACGTGTTGATCGTCGACGAGATCCTCGCGGTGGGCGACGAACACTTCAGCCGCAAGTCGCAGACGAAGATGAACGAGTTCCGCAGCAGCGGGAAGACCATCGTGCTGGTCACCCATGATCTCGGCACCGTGCAGAACTGGTGCAGCGCCGCCGCGTGGATCGACGGGGGCCGGGTGCGCATGTACGGCCACTCCGCTGACGTGGTGAACGAGTACCGCCGCGCCGTGAACGCCGCCGAAAACGAAGGGCAGAAGACCGGCCACTCCGCGCTCGATCAACCGGGGCTCGCCCTGCCCTCCAGGGTGCAGGTGGAAGAGACGGCGCCGCTGGGCAGCGTGTCGGCCGTGCGCTTGAAAGACGGCCGGGGCGCGGCGCAGCAGGCCTTCCGGGCCGACGCGCCGCTCACCATCGAGGTCGACTGGTCCGTGCGGGCAAAGGCGAAGGTGAAGTTCGGCCTCGATCTGATCGCCTCCGATGGCCGGCTGCTCCTGAGCACCGCGTGGAACGGCGGCGAGCTGTCGGGCGCCGGTACCGCGCGCGTCGAGCTGGCCCGCCTGGGCCTGGGCGGCGGCGTGTACGAGCTGCTGCTCTCGGCGGCGGGCAACGATGAGACCGTGAAGAACCCTTTCCGCGTCGCGCTGCACGTGGCGCCGACCGATGGCGTGGGGCCCTTGCGGCCCGAGCTGCGCTGGAGCCTGTGACATGAATCTCAAAGGACAGTGGGTGTGGGTCACCGGCGCTTCGTCGGGCCTGGGGCTGGAGCTGAGCAAGCAGCTGGGCAAGCTGGGCGCGAACCTGCTGATCACCGCCCGCCGCGCCGATCGCCTGGAGGCCCTGGCCACCGAGCTGCGCGCTGGCGGCGTCGAGGTGAAGGTGGCGCCGGCCGACATGAGCAAGCCCTCCGAGGTGGAGCGGGTGCTCGGCCTCGCCAAGGCGCTGCCCCTGGCCGCGGTGGTGCTCAACGCCGGCGTGACGCACTTCGGCCATCACCACGAGCTGGAGTGGGCAGCCTTCGAGGCGATGCTCCAGACCAACGTGGTGAGCACCACCCGCATCACCACCGAGCTGGTGAAACACTTTCAGACCACCGGCGCCGAGGCGCGCATCATGCTGGTGACCTCGTTGACCGGGCTCATCCCCACGCCGTTCCAGTCGGCCTACTCGGGCACCAAGGCCTACCTGAGCACCTTCGGGGTGGCGCTGGCCCACGAGCTCAAGGGCAGCAAGGTGAGCGTCACCGTGTTCGCGCCCGGGGGCATCGCCACCGAGCAGACCGCGGGCGCCCGCTTCGACAAGCTGCGCTCCTGGCTGGCCCCGGTCGACGCGGTGGCCCTCGAGGCGCTGGCCGCCTTGCGCAGCCGCAACCCGCTCTGGATGCAGGGCATGCTCAATCGGGTGGGCTTCTTCCTCTTCCGGTTCCTCCCGCGCGACGTGGTCATCTGGGGGCTCAGCCGCGAGTACCGCAACGCGCTGGCCGCGCACGCCCTCACCGAGGCTGAGAAGAAATGACGCCGGGGCAGACCGTCGGCGACCTGCGCACGCTGGTCACCCGCCGGGCGGGGTTGCGCCGCAAGGTGGCCCTGCTCGCGGCTGACGCATCACTGACGACCGCGCTGGAGCAAAACGGCTGCACCGTGCTGGTCGACCCCGAGTCGCTCGACGCGGTGACTGCGTTTCACCCCGACGTGGTGGTGGCCTTCGATGGGTTCGCGGCGGAAGGCGCCGCGGGTTTCACCCGGCTGGCCCAGGCGGCGCCCGGTGCCGAGCTGGTCTTCTCCTTCGCCAACGCGAGCTCTTCGTCGGTGCTGCTGCGCGCGCTGCTGGGGGTGAGCCCCGCGCCCACGTCGAGTGAACGTGACGTGCGCGCGTGGTTGCGCGAGGCCGGCTTCGTGGTGAGCAGCCGCGACGTGGTGGTGACGCCGCACGTCGACTCGGGGCTCTCGGCCGATACGGAAGCCGCGCTGCGGCAATTGTTCGAGCAGCTCAACCCCGACGCGGCGGCCGATCGGCTGCTGCTGGTGGCCCAACGCGGCGCAGAGGCCTCGGTGCCGGAACGCACCGCGGGCCTGACCACGGTGATCGTCTCGGGGGGCGAAGACGCGGCGGCGCTCGAAGGCACCATTCGTTCGGCGGCGGGCCAGCTGCAATCGCCGCTCGAGCTGATGGTCATCTCGACGTTGCCCGAGCTGCGCCTGGAAGAACTCGCGAAGGCGGCGAAGGGCAGGGCGGGGCTGACCCTGGTGCTGGTGGGCGAAGCGCCGGCCGATGCCCTGGAGCGCACCAACTTCGGGCTCTCCCGCGCGCGCGGGCAGTACGTGTGTTGCCTGGAGGCCGGTGAGCTGCTCGATCGTTCGCACCTGTCGTCACTGGTCGAGCGGCTGAAGGCGGGCACTGAAGCGTGGGCGTTGTCGTCGCCGCCGGTCGACCTGGGCCGCCGTTTCGAGCTCAAGGCCTGGCTCGATGCGGGCGCCGTTCAGCGCGGCCGCTACGTGGTGGATCGCGAGCGGCTGGGCACGTTTCCGCTGAGCTTTGCGACGGGGCTCGAGCTGGGTGAGGCGATGGTGTTCTGCCGGTTGGCGGCGATCTTCGCTCCGGCGTGGAGTGCGAGTGCCTGCACGCTCGATTCACCTCGCACCGTGAGCGCCTCGCCTGTCGCTTTGGTGGAGGCGATGCGAGCGCGCCCGCTTCGCACGATGGGGTCGTTGGAGGCTCAGCTGCAGGAGCCCGTGCCCGTCGACGTGGTGGAGGTGATCAACGCGCGGCTCGCGCAGAAGAGCGAAGTGGCCGGGCGGGTCTTTGGTCAGGCGCGCGGGTTGGTGGAGCGGGTGCGGGATGCCGCGGTGAAGGCGCGCGCGCAGGCGAAGTTGGAGAACAAGTAACGCCCTCACCCCAACCCTCTCCCGAAGGAGAGGGAGATCACTTGGGGATCAGGTTGAGGCCCTGCATCGGGAGAATCGTCGACGCCAGCCACAACGCGAGCAGGAACAGGCCCATGATCAACGCGCCGGTGGCCCACAGGTCGATGCGCAACCGGGCGATCCGCCCGCGGGCCTGACGCACTTCGATCACCTGACCGCTCACCTGCAGCAGCAACGAATCAGTACCGCTCAGGGTGACCCGGTACGCACCGTCGGTTTCTTTCACCCCTCCGCGTTCGACCAGCTGGCCCAACGGCACCGGGGCATCGCCCTTGAGCGACGCCGTGCCCCCCACGCCGGTGGAGAAGCGCACCTCGAGGCCCGTTTCACTCCACGCGAAGTGCAGCCGGGCGCCGCCACCGATGACGAAATCGTCTTCAGCCCGTTCGCCCAACGAGAGCGTCTTGCGCCCACGGCCGTCGACGACCTCGGCCTCCAGGGCGCGGTCGCCCCAGTTCATGCGAATCTCCCACGTGTTCGAGGGGGCGGCGGTCGTCTTCACGAGGGCTGTCTTAACTGCTTCGGGGCTCAGCTGCCCGGGTGCTGATCGCGCCGCCAGTCGAGTTGGCGTGCCGTGACGGCCTCGAGCACTGCGTGCATCTGATCGGGCGGCGTCTCAGGGCTGATGTGCATGAAGCCGGCCGTGGTCTTCGGCGTGCCCGCGAACTCGGTGGCCAGGTTGTAGCCGAGGTAATTGCAGAGGTAGGCGCTGCGGTCGGGCGCGTAGGTCGGGTCGCTCTTGCTGGTGCCCACCACCCGTTGGTCGCCGAAGGGCCGGAGCGCGTCGTCGATGGTGCCCACGGGCAGGTCGGTGGTCAGCTCCTTCGCGCCCCCCGCACGCACTGCGCGCTCGGTCATCTGCTGGTTGTTGCCGTCGGCCGCGGCGCCCAGGAGATTTTCGGGCCGCTCTTCCACCTGCGCCTGGCCGTGCGTCACGCCCATGGAAAGGATCACGTCGGGCGGTGAACGGCGCATCTCGGCCACGAAGGCGTCGACGGCGTCGGTGGTCACGTCGAGGCGGCGGTACTCCACGATGCCGCCCTTCACCCCGGCCTCGGCCAGCTTCTGCGCCATGTTCGCCGACGGGTTGTCGGTGATGCCCATGAACGCGCCGTAGCCGGTCACCACCACCTTGAGCGGCACCTCACCGGGCAAGAGGCCCAGGGAGGCCGGCTTGTAGAGCATCAGGTGCGCGGCGGTGTCGGTGGCCGCCGCGGCGGTGCCCTTGAACGAAGCCCCGTCGAACGGCTGCACGTCGCCCTGGAGCAGCACGCCCGTCACCTGCGCGGGCAGCGCCTTCTTCACCTTTTCGAGCACCTGCGCCGCGGTCTCGCCCTTCTTCACCTGCACCGAGACGTTCTGCCCTTCGATGGCCACCTTCATCAGGCCGTCGGCCTTCGCGGTGCCCTTCAGGGAGAAACAATTGTCGAACAACCCCAGCTTGGCCGAGAGCCCCGGCACCCCGACCGAGTAGTTCGCGTAGCGGCCTTTGACCGAGGTGAGCCCGCCGGCTTCCACGTTCACCCAGGCGTTTTTCTGGCCCATGGCCGAGAGGTGGGACAGCAGCCGCTGTTTGGCCGGGTCATCGAAGCTGTCGGCCATCTTCACCAGCTCGGCCCGCTCGGAGGTGTCGAGGCCCCACCCGCTGCGTGCCTTGAGGACGATCTTGTCGACCTCGGCCACGTCGACCTTGCCGTCCTTCTTGGCCTGCACCAGCGCTGCCCGGATGCCCTTGACCGTCATGGGCGCGGAGTATCGGTGGAAGAGCCTCGCCCTGCCCAGCCCCGAGCGCGCAATCCTCTACCGCGGGGGCCAATGTGCATTAGTTTCGGGTCTCCGATGAGCGGCGAGCCTCTCCAGGTCTGGGTGCGCAACGACAAGGGCCAGGTCTACGGACCGCTCAGTCCGCCCAGCATCGAGCTGCTGATCGACAACAGCGTCATCGCCGGCCGCATGCAGATCTCCACCGACGGGGTGAACTACGTCTTCCCGGGCCGGGTGCCGGGGTTGCGGATGATCTTCCCCAAGGACACCTGGGGCGACACCGTGGTGCCCGGCGAACAGCTCGACGCGCAGTGGGCCCAGGTGGTGTTGCCCGCCGCGTTGCCCAGCCAGGCCCCCATGTCTTCGCCTTCCGGCATCTCCGCGGCGCCTGCGGGGGGGCCGGTGGCCGGGCCGGGAGCACGCGCTCCTGCAGGCGGGCCGACCGCGGGTCCCGGTACGAGACCGCAGCCGGGGCGCGGCATGGTGCCCGGGCAGGTCGGCGCCTCGCGGCCCTCGAGTGCGGGCATGCCGGTGGTGCGGTCCTCACCTTCGGTGGCCGACTTCATGAACAACTCCACGGCGCCTGGTTCGGCCGTGCGCTCTTCACCTTCGGGCGTGACCGCGGCGCCGGTGCGCTCGTCGCCTTCGGTCGCCGACTTCATGAACACCCCGGCGCCGCCGGTGCGCTCCTCGGGCTCGGGGGTGGTCGCCGCAGCGGTCCCTGCCCCGCCGATGCGCTCGTCACCTTCCGTGGCGGACTTCATGAACTCCGCCCAGCCCGCCGCCCCCGCACCGCCGCGGCCTCCCGTCGCAGCGCCCGCGCCAGCGACCAGCTCCAGTGGCTCTGGCCTGCGCGCCGCTCCACCCGCGGGCCCGTCGCCGCTGCCGCCCTCCGGCAAGCTGGAAGAGCACTCGGCGCAGAAGCTGTACTACCTCGCCGCTGCGTCCGAGGTGAACGGGCTGCTGACCGTGATGTTGCCCGACCGCGAGCTGGTGGTGCACTTCAAGAAGGGGAACCCGGAGTACGTCGACTCCACCCACGTCGAAGACTCGCTCGACACGTTTCTCCTCGCGCAGAAGCTCGCCACCCAGGCGCAGATCGATCAGGCCCAGGCCCAGAGCGCCCGTTTCGGAGGAGAACTGCTCGGTGCGTTGTTCGGCCTGGGCCTGCTCAACCCCAACGCCGTCTTCCAGCACCTGGGCCAGCGCGCGGGCGTGTTGCTCAACCGTGCGCTCACCGCCGAGCAGGGCACCTTCACGTTCGATCTCGAAGAGCTGCCCGCCTCGCGGTCGATGCCCATGGGCAACAAGTGGGCGGTGTATCTCGAGGCGCTGCGCAAGGTGCCGGTGTCCGACGTGCGCAGGCGCCTCAACCGGGCGCTCGAGCTCCCCGTGATGAAGGCGGGTGGGCGGGTGGCGGTGAACGACCTGCGCCTGACCCCGCAGGAGACCCGCGCGCTCAACTACTTCGACGGCGTGCGCTCGCTGCAACAGCTGATGAAGGACGTGCCCGCAGAGGCCGACACGATCCTCCGCACGGCGTGGATGCTCGCGCCCCTCGAGCTGGTCTCGTACGCGAGCGTCAACCCGAACGCCCCCAAAGCCTCGGCCGCGCCGCCGCCCCCGGCCCCGGCTCCGGCTCCGGCGAAACCGGTGATCTCGGCGCCGGTGCCTCCCCGGCCGGTGGTGGCCGCGCCCGCTGCGGCGCCCGCCGTCAAACCGCCCGGGCCGCCCGTGGTGACCACGCCCCCGGCCGCCCCGGCCCGGCCCGCGACGGCGCCCGGCAATCCGGTGCAGATGCCGAAGCCCGCGACGCCGTACCCGGCCGCCGCTGCGCCCCAGCGTCCCCCGCCTCCGGTGATGAAGCCGGCCGCGGCGGCGCCTCCGACCCCGGCAGCGACCGCAGCCAGCGCGGCGGCCGAGACGAAGGCGCTCCAGGCCACCCACGACCTGATGAAGAAGCAGAACTTCTTCGAGGTGCTGGGGCTCAAGAAAGACGCCGACGCGAGCGCGGTGAAGATGGCCTACCTGAAGGCCGCGCGCAGCTACCACCCCGACACGGTGGCGCCTGGTTCTCCGGAGTCGCTCGCCAAGCTGAAAGCTGACGTCTTCGCGCTCATCGGTGAAGCCAACCGCACCTTGTCGGACCCCGGGTTGCGCAAGGAGTACACCGCTGAGCTCGACGCGGGCGGTACGGGCTCGAAGGTCGACATCGAGAAGATCCTCCGCGCCGAAGAGGTCTTTCAGAAGGGCCGCATTCTGGTGCAGGCCCGCAAGTACGCCGACGCGGTGAAGATGTTCGAAGAGGCGGTCGGCTGTAATGCCGACGAGGCCGAGTTCTACGCCTGGCGGGGTTACGCGAAGTTTCTGGCCGCCGCCGACCGCAAGGCCGTGCTGACCGACGTGATGCGCGACCTGAACCTCTGCGTGGCGAAGAACCCGAACGTCGCGGCGACCTATTTCTTCCTCGGCTTCGTGGCGCAGAAGAACGGCGACGAGAAGACCGCGATGATCAACTTCAAGAAGTGTGTCGCGCTCGACCCCAAACACATCGACGCCCAGCGAGAACTGCGCTCCATCAAGAAGTGAAGCGGACAAGGACGCTTCATTGTACGAGCGGGATTCCATGGCATTGAACGGCAAGCAGAAACGGCAGCTCCGGGCGCTGGGGCATCACCTCTCGGCAGTGGTCCTGGTGGGCAGCGACGGGGTCACCGAGGGTGTGATCGGCGCGGTGACGCAGGCGCTGAAGGATCACGAGCTCATCAAGGTGAAGATCGCCGAAGAAGATCGTGAAGGCCGCAAGGCTTCGATTCAGAAGCTGGCTGAAGGCAGCGGCAGCGATGTGGCCCAGACGATGGGTCGCACGGTGCTGCTCTTCAAACAGAAGAAGAAGAACTCGAAGATCGCCCTGGTGAAGTAGCGCACACCGTTCCTCCCGAGCGGAGTCGAGGGAGCACTGCTGCCTCGTGCAACACGTGGCATCTCGACTGCGCTCGATGCGAACGGTTACCGAATTCCCTCGCCGGCGAGCTTCGCGGCCTCGGACAACTTGGTGAGCAGCTCAGGCGGGAAGTACTGCCGCCGGGCCTCTCCCTCGCCGGCGCGCGCCGCTTCCACCGTCTCCACGTAGCCGCCGTACCCGTCGGCCAGCGAGATGAGCCGGGTGCTGTTCGACTGCTCTTCCAGCACCAGGCCCGCGGCGTACGACGCCTCGAAGGGCACCAGCAGAAACCGCGCTTCACCCAGCCGCAGCGCATGTAGCACCGCGATGTCTTCCGCGTCGTCGCACAGCGCGTTCTCCGCGGCCGCCACCAGAGCGCCGGGCACCACGCGCCGGGCATCGGGCCGGGGCAGGCCCAGGTGCACCTCGCTCCACGCCGCGTCGAGCTGCGCGGGTTGAGTGGCGGTGGGCAGTGCACGCACGAGCGCCTCCAGCCGGGTGGCCGCCGCTTCGGGTGTGGGCAGCAGCGCGCGATCGATGCTCGCGTTTCCACCCGCGCCTTGAAGCACGAAGGTGATCGGCCCTTGCTCCCGCTCCAGACGTTCAGCGAGCAGGCCAGGCCAGTCGGGGTGGAGGCCTTCGGGCCGCCGCGCCACCAGGGTGGGGTGGGCCGCGGCGATGATCAGCTGCGCCACGGGCCCGGCTTCAGCATCGAAACGGACGCGGGTGATCCGGCGATCCACCGCCGAGCCCGAGCGCGGGGTGGAGACACCTTCGACGAGCTGCTGGCCCACCTCGAGGCGCGCGGGCTTCACCGCCGCGGTGGCCGCGGTGAGCGCTTCCCGGCCCGCGTCGACCAGCACCTGAAAGTCAGCCGGCGCGTAGTTGCCCAGCGCCGCGAGCTCGGAGGCAAAACGGGGGTCGAACCCCGAAGGCCCGGAGTGGGTGTGCGTGGCGATCACCCAGGTGGGAAACGCCTGCTCCTTCCCGATGGCGTCGCGAAGCTGCGGGGGAATGAGCAGCACGTCGAGCAACACCACGCCGAGGCGCTGGCCCCCCACGTCGAGCACCAGCGCACGCGCGAAGAGCGGGCAGAGCGCGGAGTCGACCGTCGTCCGCCGCGGGCCGTAACCACCCACCGTGGTGGGAAAGATCGGCAGCAGCTGCCGTTTCGCCGCGCCCACCTGCAGGTTTCCCTGGCCGCGCGCCAGGTGCGTCAGGGCGGGTGGGGTGGCGGTCCACGTGCCGCAGCGATCGACCGACGCGGTGCCCCACCCCAGCAGCACCACCGCGGTGAGGACTGCGAGCGTGATCAGGAGACGGCGTTTCACGTGAGCCCAAAGCTGTACCAGAAAAGCGCGTCAACGCGGCTTCATCGCCTGCTCCAGCGCCCTCCCAACGGGCAAAAACAAAGGGCCCGGACCTTTCGGTCCGAGCCCTCGTCCCGTCAGCGCCGGCCCGGTCAGGCGGCGCGCAGGAAATTTCTACGTCCTTGCTCGATGAAGCGTCGTTGTCCGCTTCACTTCTTCTTCTTCTTCGAAGGCTTGGCCGGCGCGGGCTCAGCGGCTTCAGGCGCCACGTCACCTTCGGGAGCGGCAGCGACGTCTTCAGCAGGCAGTTCCTTGTCGTCGGCGATCTGGTCGGCGACGGCAGGAGCGGCGCCACCCTGCGCGGCGATCTCGAACTCGTACGAGTAGCCACCCTTCACCTTGAAGTTGTCGGCCAGGTAGACCTTCACCTCGTAGGTGCCGGCCTTCACGTCGACCGAGGCCATCGCGTTGCCGCCCACGCCGCCCGCCACCTTGACGAGCTCAGCGCCCGTCGAGTCGGTGACCATCAGGCCGGGATCGAACGCGACCTTCTTGGCCGGCGCGTACACGGTGAGGTCGTACTTGCCCGGCTTGGTGACCGTCCAGGTGAAGGTGTCGTCGTCGGTCACCGTGTCGGTGCAGCGCAGGCGGGTGTCCGTGAACGTCGAGGGGCACGAGGCGCCCGCAGCGTTCGGGTCGGCGGCCGGGGTCATGATGATCACGGGGATGGAGAGCAGCGAGGCGATGCCGCCGCCGATGAAGCTGAACTTCTTTCGCTTCTCGAGCGCGCCGAGCAGACCCTCACGGCCCTTGGCCGAGGTCATCATCGAGCGCCAACCCGGCTTGACCAACGACGCGCCCTCGAGCTTGCCGAGCACGAACAGGTTGCCTTCGACCGGCACGTACTTCTCGGTGGCCTTGAAGCCCGTGGTCCAGCCCTTGTCAGAGCCGATCACCGGCACGTCGTAGGAGTACTCGCCGAACTGAATGTGCGAGCTGCCCGAGTGACCGTTGAGCTCCTTCTTGAAGCCGTCCTTCATGTTGTCGAAGTCAGCGCCCTTGCTGACGTCGATGTTGAAGGGGCCCGAGCCGTCGTCGAGGCCGAAGATCGCGCCGCCCTTGATGGTGTCGAGCGTCTCGGTGCCCTTGACCGTCTTGGTGCCGTCCTGGGTGGTCTCGGTCTTCTCGTACAGGCGCTCGATCTTCAGCTCGTAGGCGAGGCAAGGCTGCTTGCTGGCGGGCGAGAGGAGCGTGACGGCCGGCGGGATGACCTTGCCTTCGGTCGACATGGCGCCCTTGGGGTCTTCCGACACCGGGTTCTTCGCCAGCTCGCCCGTCTTCTTGAAGGGAGCGGCGAGCACGCGCTTGGCGGCCATCATGTTGTACAGACCAAAGCCCAGGACAGCCAGGCCGACGATCAGAAGGAAAAAGCCCATTCGATTCACTCCAATGTGAGGCCGCACGTGGCGGCGGAAGGTGCTGCGATTCGGGCTGTCGTTGTTCCCACCCGGCGCGGACATTACCCATCGCACCGCGTCAGAGTGAAAAGCGCGTTGGGAAAAGATTCGCGCTCAGAAATCCACAGGTTGGGGGGCGGTAAATCACCCCCGAAATTCAATAGCTCCAGGGCACCTTCGAGAAGTCCCGCTTCCGTTTGCCAACGAATGCATCGCGGCCTTCCCGTGCTTCGTCGGTGCCGTACGCGAGGCGGGTCGCTTCACCGGCGAACAGCTGCTGGCCCACCAGGCCGTCGTCGGGGAGATTCATCCCGTACTTGAGCATCTTGATGGCGGTGGGGCTCTTCGAGTTGATCTCTGCCGCCCAGTCGAGCGCGAAGTCTTCCAGCTGCGCGTGCGGCACCACCGCGTTGACCATGCCCATGGCCATGGCCTGATCAGCGCTGTGGTTGCGGCCCACGAAGAAGATCTCGCGCGCGCGTTTCTGGCCTACCTGACGGGCGAGCAGCGCCGAGCCGTAGCCCGAGTCGAAGCTCGCCACGTCGGCATCGGTCTGTTTGAAGATCGCGTGTTCTTTGCTGGCGATGGTCATGTCGCAGACCACGTGCAGTGAATGCCCACCACCGACGGCCCAGCCCGGCACCACGGCGATGACGGCCTTGGGCATGAAACGAATCTGCCGCTGCACCTCCAGAATGTGCAGGCGGCCCAGCCCGGCGGGGTCGAGGTCTTTGTCTTCGGGCGTGTACTGGTAGCCGTCTTTGCCACGAATGCGCTGATCGCCGCCGGAGCAGAAGGCCCAGCCGCCGTCTTTGGGTGAAGGCCCGTTGCCGGTGAGCAGCACCACGCCCACGTCGGTCATGAAGCGGGTGGCTTCGAAGGCCTTGAACAGCTCGTCGACGGTGCGCGGGCGGAAGGCGTTTCGCACCTCGGGCCGGTTGAAGGCAATGCGCACGGTGCCTTGATCGACCGCGCGGTGAAAGGTGAGGTCTTTGAAGTTGAAACCTTCGACGGGGCGCCAGCGGGCCGGGTTGAAAATCGCGGAGACGGTCATGAACCGCTCTCTAGCTCTGGTCGCTGCGCCTCGGCGCATCTTCCGCTTCGCTGCAGCTGCGCTCGGGCGCACCACCGTTCGCATCGAGCGCCGTCGAGATGCCACTTCTGCTTCGTGCGGCCAGTGACCCCTCGACTCCGCTCGGGGGGAACGGTGGGGAGCCCCAACTCAGCCGGTCTTGCGCTGGTGCTCGTGCCAGAGCTCGGCGAGCGTGGTGGCCAGCTGCTCCCCATCGATGGGCTTGGCGAGGTGGGCGTCGAAACCCGCGTGGAGCGCCGCGCGTCGATCACTCGCGTTGGCCAGCGCGGTGAGCGCCACCGCCGGCACCGCCTTGCCCGATGCCCTCAGCGTCTTGAGAAACGAGTAGCCGTCTTCACCGGGCATGGCGATGTCGCTGACGATCAGATCAGGCACGTCGTGGGCGAGCGCTTCGCGGGCCTCCTGCACGGTGGCGCTGGTGATCACCCGGGCGCCGAAGCGCTCCAGGGTGACGGCGATCATCTCGCGCGCGTCTCGTTGATCCTCGACCACCAGCACCCGCACGCCCCGCAGCGCCTCAGGGTCGACGTGAAGGGACGCGCCGCCCAGCTCGACGCTCACCGGTGCTCGCGGGTCGGGCAACTCGATCGCCACGGTGGCGCCCTTGCCGGGCCCGTCACTGTGCGCGCTCACCGTGCCGCCGTGCAGCTCCGCCAGGTGCCGCACGATGGCCAGCCCCAGGCCCAGGCCACCCTGCCGCCGGGTGGAGCTGCCGTCTTCCTGGCGGAACCGATCGAACACGTAGGGCAGGAAGCCGGGGTCGATGCCGTCTCCGGTGTCGCGCACCGTGATGCGGTGATGGTCGTTCTTCGCGGTGACCTCGACCTCGACCCGGCCCCCGGCGGGCGTGAACTTGATGGCGTTGCTCACCAGGTTCCAGACGATCTGCTGCACCCGCGCCGCGTCGCCCACCATCGGCACGCTCTGGTCGAGCCCGATGGTCAGCAAGGTGACGCCCTTGGCCTGGGCTGCGGGCCGCATCGATTCGACCCCCAGGGAGATCACCGCGCACAGCTCGAACGGCTTGACCTCGAGGCGCAGGCTGCCGGCGATCACCCGGGAGACGTCGAGCAGGTCTTCCACCAGCTGGGCCTGCGCGCGCGCGTTGCGTTCGATGGTCTTGTAGGCGGTCAGCGCGTTCTCCCCGGTCATCCGGCCGCCCACCAGCAGCTGCACCCAGCCGAGGATGGCGGTCAGCGGCGTACGCAGCTCGTGCGAGACGGTGGCCAGAAATTGATCCTTCGCGCGATCGGAGGCGCGCAGCTGGGCCTCCTGGCGCTGCAGCCGCTCGAGCACGTCGCGCGCTTCGTACTGGCGGGCCCGGGCGCGTTGGGCGGCGCGCATCTGGGAGATCAAGGTGGCGATGCGCACCGGGCGATCGATCAACGTCACGTTGCCGATCTCTCTCAGCCAGGCCTCGAGCCGGTGATCCGCACGGGCACTGCCGCTGGTGAACACCAGCACCGGGAAGTCCGACCAGGGCGGTTGGCGGTGCAACCCGTGGAGCAGGGCGGGCACCGACTCCGGGGTGAGCGCCTCTTCGGTCACCAGCGCGGCCGCGGCGCCGCGATCCATCTCCGCGATCATCGCCTGCATGGAGGCGCACCGGTGGGCGGTGATCCCCGCTTCGCCGAGCAAGCGCACCGACAATTCTCCGTCCCGTCCTGTGGGGGCGAGCACCAGCACGCGGTGATCGGTCTGGTCGGCGTTCATGTCATTCAGGGTGCGAAGAAGACGGCTGCATCGACCTGGGCACGCCCGTCATGATGCCGTGAAGGTTTCGCAGCGAGGCCCCGAGGCGAACGCCGTCTTTGGTCAGCTGGAGTTCTCGAATCGTCTGCTCGTGGGGGCCGGTGCGTTTCTTGGTCACCGAGATCGCCCGGTGCAACGCGCTGTCGGTCTCGTAGAGCCGCATGAGGATCACCGTGTCGGCCACGTAGGTGACGTCGATGGGCGTCTGCATCGTGCCCACCAGGCCGTGCTGCGTGACCACCAGCAGGGTCGCGACGCCCTTCTGCGCCAGGTAGGTGAGGATCTCGTGGAGTTGGATGAGCAGGAACCGCTCCTCCGGCATCGCGTTGAGGTACCCGTTGAGGCTGTCGATGATCACCAGCTTCGCGCCCGCGTCGACGGCGCCCCGAATGGCGTGCGCAAACTCACCGGGCGAGAGCTCGGCCGAGTCGACCTGCCGCAAGAGGAGCCTGCCGTCTTTCGCGGCTGCGGAGAGGCCGTTGCCCATGCCGTCGGCGCGCGCGAGGAACGTGCTCAGGTTCTCGTCGAAGGTGAAGGCCGCCACCTTCTCACCGCGTTCGACGGCTGCCTTGGCGAACTGGGTGGTGACCGACGACTTGCCGGTGCCCGCGGGGCCGATGATCACGGTGCTGGTGCCCCGATCGATGCCGCCTCCCAGCAGCTGGTCGAGCTCAGGGACTCCGCTGGTGATGGCGTCGCGCACGAAGTCGGCGTGGTGCTCCGAGGCCACCAGCCGGGGGAAGACCTTCATGCCGTTCTTCTCGATGATGTAGTCGTGGTTGCCGCTGCGAAAGTTCACCCCGCGCAGCTTCTGAACGCGAATGCGCCTGCGCTCCGCTCCGTATTCAGGGGCCAGCTGCTGCAAGGTGATCACCCCGTGCACCAGGCTCTGCAGCTGGAGATCATTGGCTTCAGCGGTGCCGTCATCGAGCAGCATCACGGTGCAGTTCCGGCCGATGAAGAACTGCTTGAGGCTCAGGATCTGCCGGCGGTACCGCAGCGCATCACCGGCCAGCAGGCGGATCTCGGAGAGCGAATCGAGCACCACGCGCGTCGGCTTGATGTCCTTCATCAGCGTCAGCATCTTCTGCATGGTCTCGTGCAGCTCGATCTCCGAGGGGTGGAAGAGCGTGTTCTGCGCCTCGTTGGCCATCGCCTCCTCGAGTGAAGAGAGCTCGAGCAGGTGCACACCTTCGAGTGACCAGCCGTGTGATTGGGCCACGTCGCGCAGCTCTTCGGCCGTCTCCGAGAGCGTCACGTAGAGCACCTTCTCGCCCCGATCGCGCCCCTCGAAGAGGAACTGCAGACCCAGGGTGGTCTTGCCCACGCCCGGTGAGCCCATCGTCAGGTACAGCCGGTTCCTCGGCAGGCCGCCGCTCAGAATGTCGTCGAGTCCAGGAACCCCCGTGGGGGCAACGGCCGTGGGTGTCATGGGCACCTTCCCTGAAGCTGGGGATGATCTAGTCGCCAGAGCGAGGTGTAGCTCGATTCTCACCGGCCGTTTGGTGGGCCGAGCGGGTGGGTGGAACCGGTGACTGCGCTCGGGAAAAGTAAAAAGGCCCGGTGCTCTTTGAAAGAGCGCCGGGCCTCGTCATTCAGGCTGACCTCGAGGTCAGTCTTCGAGGTTCTTGTTGCTGCGGTTGGTGGTGACCGGCGCGGGCGCAGGGGCCGACACCTTCTTCACCAGCGGGGCCGGCTTGGCCACGGGCGCCACCGCGACGGCGGCCGGCTTCGGCGCAGGCCTGGCGATCATCGGCTTCGGCGCGGGGGCCGGCGCGGGTTCTGCTTTCGGCGTGGGCTGCACGGCCACCTTCACGGGCGCCGGAGCGGGCGCAGGCTTCGGCGCAGGCGCGGCCTTCGCCACCGGAGCGGCCCTGGGCGCGGTGACCTTGGTGGCCTTCGGGTTCGACTCCCACTTCGCCAGCGCCTCGCCGACCTTCTCGTCGAACGAACCTTCGTAGACGAACTCCTTCTCGGGGTCGGCGTTGAGCGCGGTGAAGCCGCTCACCAGCACCTCGGCGTTCATCGGCTTCGCCCTGGGGTGATCCTGATCCTTCGCGACGAACGAGAGGGTGCAGTGCGAGGCGTCGAGGCAGTCGAGCTTCTTGAAGTCGTAGTTGAACTGCCCCTCGCAGAACGTGTCGGGGCACAGCTCGTTCAGGTCGGCCACGCGGGTGGTGAGCTCTTCGGCGGTGAAGGCGCCCTTCTGCTCTTCTCCTTCAGCGGCGGCCACGGCGGGCGCAGCGTCAGGGGTGAGCGACTTGATGGCGAGGTCGAACGAGAAGCCGCCCTTCACCATGTAGCCGTCGCCCGGCAGCACGGTCAGCTCGTAGGTGCCGGCCTTCACCTCGACGGTGGTGACGGCTTTCGTGCCCACGTTGCCCATCTCGTTGGCGAGCTCTTCACCGGCGGCATCTTTCAAGATGAGCTGGGGCAGGAAGCTCACCTTCTTGGCCGGCGCGATGACGCTCAGCTCGTACTCACCGGGCTTGGTGACGGTCCAGGTGTACTTCTCGCCGCTGACGCTCGAGACGGTGTCGCTGCACTTCTGGCGCGCGTTGGTGAGCTTCGACTCGCAGTACGCAGACACCGCGTTCGGGTCGGCTTCGGGCGCGAAGATCATCGCGGGAATGGAGAGCACCGCCGCGATGCCGCCGCCGATGAAGCTGAACTTCTTCTTCTTCTGAATGGAGCCGAGCAACCCTTCGCGGCCCTTCGAGGAGGTCATCATCGAGCGCCAACCCGGCTTGACCAACGACGCGCCTTCGAGCTTGCCGAGCACGAACAGGCTGCCTTCGACAGGCACGAACTTCTCGGTGGCCTTGAAGCCGGTGGTCCAGCCCTTGTCGCTGCCGATGACGGGCACGTCGTACGTCAGCTCGCCGAAGGTGATGTGCGAGGAGCCCGAGTGGCCGTTGAGCTCCTTCTTGAGGCCGTCCTTGAAGTTGTCGAAGTCGGCGCCCTTGCTGACGTCGATCTTCAGGATGCCCGAGCCGTCATCGAGGCCGAAGACCGCGCCGCCCTTGAGGGTGTCGAGCGTCTCGCTGCCCTTCACGGTCTTGGTGCCGTCCTGGGTGGTCTCGGTCTTCTCGTAGAGGCGTTCGATCTTCACCTCGTAAGCGAGGCAGGGCTGCTTGGTGCAGGGCGAGAGCAGCTCCTGCTCCGGGGGCACCACCTTGCCTTCGGTCGACATCGCGCCTTTGGGATCGGGCGAGCTGGGGTTCTTGGCGATCTCGCCCGTCTTCTTGAAAGGCGCCGCCAGGATGCGTTTGCCCTTGAGGTGGTTCCACAGGCCAAAGCCCAGCACCGCGAGACCGACGACCAGCAACAAGGCACCCATTTGAAGCTCCAGTAAACGACGAGGTGGCTTCAAGACCCACAGGGCCGATCGACTGTGAAACTTTTCTCGGCAGCTACGGCGCGCTGAGGACTTCCTTGACGCGCTCGAGAGACTCTTTGGCCAGCGTCCCCAGGAGCGCGTCGCGCTTCTTGAGCATCGGAGCCACGTTGCACCGCTTGGCCGCACGCGTCTCGAACACGGCGGTGAGCGACTGCACCTTCTTGATGGTGCCGTCTTTGTTGTACGTGGCGAGGCCCAGACCCGCGCCCGTGCCCGAGGCGGTCATCTCTTTCGCGATGCACGCCTTGACCGGTTCACGCGCCTTCAACAACGCGAGCACCCGCTTGTCCTGGCTCTTCTCGAATTCCCCAATGTCTCCATCGAAGCTGATCGTCGCGACACTCATGCCCGTTGAATCGAAGGTGGGGGCTTTGGGCAACACCACCTTGTTCGGCGCCTGAGTCGTGAACCAATCATCCGCGGGGCTCTTCTTGCGGCTCTCGTAATATTCGTCGCGCTCTTCGGACAACGTCGGCTCGACGACGTCACCGTTGACGCGAAGCACCTTCCGGTCGTTGAGCAGCAGCACCGGCTCACCTGGTGCGAGCGGCGCGTATTTCTCGCCACCCCGCTCTCCGGTGACGGGGGTCTCGGCGCGGGCGAACACCACGAACACGCGCGGAAGTTTCGTGAAGGCAGCGACCGCGAACTTCAGGCCGCCACCGTCATCGTCGTAGCCAAAGGCCGCGAGCGTGCGGCCCGAGGGCTTGGAGGTCGGCTCGGGCTTCGCGATGACCAGCTCTTCGATCGAGATCGCGGCGCCTTGCTTCGAGAGGGTGGCCACCACCGCGCCCGGGCTGCCGCGCAACCAGACGTCGTCTCCGTCGGCCAGGCTCACCGCGATGGCGCCTCTGGTGTCCCGCGGAATGAGGTCGCACTGCTCGATGGAAGAAGCCCCCGCGCAATTGACGAACTCGAAGAGGGCCTCCGGAACGTTGGGGCGAGCCGCCGTCAGCACGAAGTCGGTGAGGGGCGCGCCCTGGACCAACAAGCGTGCGCCTTCTTTGCCGAGCGTGAAGGCCGCCGAGCGGCGATTCTCGGTGCCGAACACGAGGGTCTGCGTCGGCAGGTTCTTGCCTCCGTCGAAGGCCTTCGAAGCCAGGTTCGCGGAGGCGGCGTTCAGCTCGTCCTCCCGGCTGCACACCGGGTACGCGGGCTCGTCGGAGCGCAAGCGCGAGCAGAACTGACGCATCGACCGCTGGGCCTTCGCTGCCGTCGCGGCGTTCGGGTTGGCTTTGTACGTGGCGTAGTCCTCCTCCATCGCGAGCGCAGCTCTGGCGGCCGCCAGGCGTTTGTCGGCCCTGGTGAAGATCTCCAGTCGGGTGAGGTACGCCGCGCGCTGGTTCTCGCCCACGTCAGCGGGTACCCAACCTGAACTGAGCCGGGTGAAGCGCGCGCGCGCCAATTCGACGTCAGCGGCGAGGCTGTTGATGCGCTGGTTGAGGGCTGCGACGGTGAGGTCGTTGGGCGTCAGCGCTGACTGCTGTTGCGAGACGCGACCGAGGCGGTCGACCGCGGCATCTTGTTCAGCGGGCTGCGCTGCCCGGGCGGAAACAGCAAGAGTCACCACGATGACGCAAGGGAGAAGTCGCACCACGGCTCCTAGAAGAAGACCATCAACCCCGCCGACAACGAGGGAAAGACGAACCAGTTGAACCCGGAGTCCGCCGCGGTCGCGCCGTAGTTGAGGCCCGTGAAGCTGAAGTCGGCGCTGGCGATCAACGCGACCGACGGCGCGATGCGCACCTTGAGCGTCATGCGTGGCGCGAACGCGAAGACCACGGTCATCTTTCGGTCCTCGTAGAGCTGCGCGAGCACGCCGGGGCCGAGCTCGACACCCAGGCCCAGCTGCACCCGCCAGAGATCGACCGCGAGCCGGTAGCCCACCCGCAGCTGCGCGCCCGCTTCGTTGGCCGCTTCACCACCCCCGGGGGGATTGGCGTCGAAGC
>JANODF010000159.1:0-19057 GCA_031412555.1 Archangium sp.
GCACATCCTCGACCACGATCTCCTCACGCTCGAGGTGTTGCCGCAGCAGTGACTCGCCGGTCTGCAACAACGGCTCGAGCACATGGTTCACGTAGCTTGGGCCCACCGCCTTACTCCCCAGACCCAGCGCGAGGGTCGACGCGTACATCTTGCCCACCCCGTACTTGAACCACGCAGTGGACAGCCCCTGCAGAAACCCGAGCAACGACCCGCGCACATCACCGTGTTTCGCCTGCGCGGACATCGCCAGATACGGCGCGCCATCGGCCCGCTGACTTTCCATCACGCCCTGCAGCAGGCCTTCACGGTCCTTGAAGTAGTGCCGGAGCGTGGCGACCGAGGTCCCCGCCGCCTCCGCCAGCTCGCGCAGTGACGCGTGAATGCCCTCATCCTGGCTCAGCGCATCCCTGACCTTGCGGGCCAGCACGCTGCGTTGCTCCTCATATCCGGCGTTCCGGCTTCCTCGAGTGCGCGCCACGCTGAAACAATAAAGCCGCGCACCCGTACCAGGCAATGCAAAGAATCTGCTCCACTTGGAGTTGCCACGTGCAAGCGACCGCCTTAATCCGTAGCTCAACCGTGCTATTCAAAATACTCAGAACCATGGTGGTGCTGCTGGCCACCCCCTCGTTGGCGCAGCCGCTGAACGACTTCCTGCGCTCGGCGGAACGGGCCAACTTCGACGCGCGCACTGGCGTGCAGGCCCGGGCCCAGGCGCAGGCCGAGTTCGCCACGGCCTGGGGTGGCCTGGTGCCCAGCCTCACGGCGAGCGGCGGGTGGACCCACAATCAGTACGAGGCCGTGGTGAACTTCGGCTCCGCTGATTCGGTGGTGATCATCCCCAAAGATCAATTCGACGCGACGCTCAAAGCCGAGGTGCCGCTGATCAATCCCGCGGGTTGGCTCAAGACCTCGGCTGCTGCTTCTTCCGCAGAAGCCGCCGATCGAAGGGAGGCCGCCACCCGTGAGCAGGTGCACCGCCAGGTGGTCACTGCTTTCTACGGCTACCTCGGCGCCCGCGCGGTCCTGGAGTCGGCCCAACGCTCGAGGCAGCTCGCCCAGGCTCAAGCCGAAGTCACCCAGGCGCGCACGGAAGCGGGCGTCGCCAACGAGCTCGACCTCATGCGCGCGCGCGCAGAAATCGAACGCAATCAACAACTGGTCGCCGATGCCGAGAGCCTGGTGGCCACCGGCGCCCGCACCCTGGAGACGGTCAGCGGCCTGACGCCCGGTGAAGTACCGCTCCTCCCCGTCGATACGCTGGAGAGCGCCCCCCCGCTCGAAGAGCTGCTCGCACGGGGTGTCGATACGCGCCCCGCGGTGCAGGCCGCTGAGCAGGAAGTCACCACCGCGCGCCGCAACTCGACCGCCGCCACCCTGGCCGTGGTGCCCACCATCAACGCGCAGTTCACCCAACGGTTCACCAACGCGACGGGCTTCCAGGGCCAGTCGTCGCTCTACAACGCGGGCCTCACCTTCAACTGGCGCCTCGATGTTCCGGCGGTGGCAGGCATGCGCTCGCTGAACGCCTCTCAGGAGACCGCGCTCATCTCCGCTGAACGCGCGCGGCGGGAAGCGGCGGATCAGCTGCACTCCGATTGGCAAAAGACGAAGGCCGCGGTGAAGAAGCTGCAGGCCGCCCGGGCTCAGGTGAAGGCCGCCACCCGCGCGTCCAGCCTCGCGCACGAACGAAACCTCGCCGGGGTCGCCACCCAGCTCGACGTCATCCAGGCCGAACGCGATCTCTTCGCCGCCGAGCTCAACGACATTCAAGCCAGCGCAGAGCTCGCTTCGGCCCGCGCACTGCTCGCCATCTCTGCAGGGGAGCGGCCATGAACGCGGCACAACCCATTCGCACCCGGCCGGGCTTCTTCCGGCGTTGGCTCACGCTCGGCACCATCGGCGTGCGCATGATGTTCTTCGATCGCCTCAAGCTGCTCGGCACCCTGTTCGGTGTCGTCTTCGCGGTGGTCCTGGGCAACTTCCAGGTCGGCACCTTCCTCGCGTTGCTCTTCAAGAACCGCATGTTCGTGGAGAACGCGGTGGCCGACGTGTGGATCACCCCGCCCGGCACGCGGCAGTTTCAGGGCGGCTCGCCGCTCAACGACGCGCAGCTCAATCGCGCGCGGTCGACCCCGGGCGTGGCGTGGGCGGAGCCACTGGTGCTGCAGACCGCGCAGCTCAAGCTCCCCAACGGGGGCAGTGAACCGGTCTCGCTGGTCGGCACCCGGGCGCCTCGTTTCGCGGGTGGACCGTGGAACCTGGTGGCGGGAGAGACCGAGGCGCTGCTCCAGCCCGACGCGGTGTTCTTCGAAGACTCGGAGCGCGAGAAGTTCGGCGGCTTGAACCTGGGCTCGGTGCGCGAGCTGAGCGGTCACCACGTGCGCGCGGTGGGCTTCACCTGGGGCCTGCTCCCATTCGCCCCGGCCTTCGCGTTCGCGGAGCAGACCCTCGCTCGCGAAATTCTCAAGCAGCCGGCCGGCAGCCACACCTTCTTGATGGTCGGCGCCGCGCCGGGCGTGTCGCCCACCGAGCTGCGCGAGCGTCTGCAACGTGAGCTGCCCGACACCCGGGTGATGACGCGCGACGAATACCTCTCGGAGATCCTCACCTACATCCTCACCGCCACGCAGATCGGCATGAGCTTCGGGCTCTCGACCTTCATGGGGCTGCTGGTCGGCCTCATCACCGTGGCGCTCTCGATGTTCTCGTCGGTGGTCGACAACATGCGGCAGTTCGGCACCATCAAGGCCATCGGCGCGACCACGGGCGACCTGGGCCGGCTGCTCTTCGTGCAGGCCATCGTCTACGGCGTGGTGGGCAGCCTCGTGGGTCTGGGTTTGATGGCGGCGATGGTGCAGGGCATTCGCAATGCGCAGCTGACGCCCATTCTTCCGAACGTCGCGGTGGGCATCACCTTCACTCTGATGATCGGCGTGTGTCTGCTCGCGTCGGTGCTCGCCTTGTTGCGCCTGCGAAAGCTCGAGCCCGCGATGGTGTTCCGATGAGCGACCTGGCGATCGAACTTCGTGGCCTGACCAAGACCTACGGCAGCGGCGCGCTCGCGTTTCAGGCGCTCAAGGGCATCGACCTGCAGGTGAAGACCGGCGAGTTCATGATGCTGGTCGGGCCGTCAGGCAGCGGCAAGACGACGTTGCTCTCGATTCTCGGCTGTGTGCTCTCACCCACCGAAGGCGAGGCGTTTCTCTTCGGAGAGAAGCTTCACGGCCGCAAGGAATCGGAGCTGCCCGACCTTCGCCTCTCGTACATCGGCTTCATCTTTCAGGGGAACAACCTCATCCCCGCGCTCAGCGTGGAAGACAACGTGGCCTTCCCGCTCGAGCTGCGCGGGGCGAGCCGCAAGCAGGCGCTGACCGAAGCGCGCGACGTGCTCAGCGCGGTGGGCCTTTCGGACAAGCTGAAGCGCCACCCGAATGATCTCTCGGGCGGTCAACGTCAGCGCGTGGCGGTCGCGCGCGCGGTGGCGGGAAGGCCTCCGCTGATTCTCGCGGATGAACCCACCGCGTCACTCGACGCGCACACCGGTCAGCAGGTCACCGAGCTGCTCAAGAAGCTCTCCACCGAGCGTGGTCACACCGTGGTGGTGGTCACGCACGACAACCGCATCTTTCATTTCGCAGACCGCACCGTGCACATCGAAGACGGTCTGCTCGTTCCCGCTCCGGCTCAGCCATGAGGTTCACCATGATGGAAAAGTTTCCCCGCGGTCTTCGTGTCGGCGCCTTTCTCCTGCTGCTGGGGAGTTGTGGCGCGCAGATCGTTCGCAACGCGACGGCTCAGCCGGTGACGGTGCCGGTGGAGAAGGATCAAGACGAGGCGAAGCGTGAAGCGAAGTCGCGCGTGGGTGGGCCTGACACCCGCGATGCGCTGCCTCCGGGGGGTGCCGAGTTGGTGGGCGGCAACGGCGTGGTGGAGCCGGCGGACCGCGAGACGAAGGTGGCCTCGCAGGTGAGCGCGGTGGTGGCCGACGTGCTGGTGCGCGAAGGGCAGCAGGTGAAGAAGGGTGACGTGTTGGTGCAGCTCGATGACGCCGTCGAGCGGGCCGCGCTGCGTTCGGCCGAAGCGGACCTGGCGGGTGAGCGCGCCAATCTCTCTCGCGTGCAGAAGGGTGTGCGCATGGAGGATCGTGATGCCGCGAACGCCGATGCGCAGGCCGCGAAGTCGCGCGCGGATCTGTCGGCCGGCATCCTCGCGCGCACCGAACAATTGGCGAAGACGAACGCGGCGACGGCCGATGAGCTCGAGCGTGCGCGGCGGCAGGCGCAGACGGATCAGGCGGTGTACCGCTCGACCGATGCACGCCTGAGGGCGGCAGAAGCAGGCAGCCGGGTGGAAGAGGTCTCCTTTCAGCGCGCGCGGTTGTTGGCGGCGGAAGCGCGGGTGGCCCAGGCGCAGGCCCAGGTCGAGCGGCTTGCCGTGCGAGCGCCGATCGATGCCGAGGTGCTTCAGGTGAAGGTGAGGAAGGGCGAGCTCTACAGCCAGGGGTCGGAGCCGCTGGTGGTGTTGGGTGACACCACGAAGCTGCGCGTGCGCATGGACGTAGACGAGCGCGACATCGCGAAGGTGGTGGTGGGCGCGAAGGCGTTCGTCACGGCTGATGCGTTCGGGGCCGAGCGGTTCGCCGGCAAGGTGGTGGAGGTGGGCCGGCGCTTTGGCCGCAAGAACATCCGCACGGATGACCCGATCGAGAAGAACGACACCAAGGTGCTGGAGACGGTGATCGAGCTCGAGGTCAACACGCGCCTGGTGCCCGGTCAGCGCGTCAGCAGCTACGTGACCGCTTCCTGAAACGTTCTCCCTCTCCCTGCGCCAGCGGGGAGAGGGTCGGGGGGGTCGGGGTGGGGGGCCTTCCGGGCTTCGGCGGCGGCCCCTCACCCGGCCCGTCGACAGGCGGCCTGGCTCACTGGGGATCGAGCACGATCCCCTCGTACACCTCGTCGACGGTGAAACTCAGCTGGGGCGACTCGACGCTGACCACTTCTCCGGCGCGGAACTCCCGCTCTTCCCAGCCCCCCGCCGTGCGTTGGACTCGAGTGATGCTGCGCGTACGGTGTGAGACGAACAGCACGACGCGGAGCGAAGGAAGTTGTTTGTAGTGGCTGAGCTTGTCGCCGCGGTCGTAGTCCTCGGTCCCCTTGCTGGTCACTTCGGCGAGCAAGGTGGGATTGCTCAGTGCATTCGCATCGATGCTCGACATGATCGGCTCGCCGCAGATGACCGAAACATCCGGAAAGGTGCTCAGGTCCGACGCTTCGACTCGCACCTTCATGTCGGAGGTTGAAGCGAGGCAGCTCTTCGGCAGAACCCGATGCAGCGCGACGATGACCGCAGCGCAGAGCTGTGCGTGGGCCCGCGTCCCCCCGGCCATGGCGTAGATCACCCCGTCGCAATACTCGAGCTTGAGCTCGCTCATCTCGAGCGAGGCCAGGTAATCGGAGTATCCGTAGTGCAGTCGCTTGGCTGTACTCATGTCGACATCATAGCCGGGACGACTCCGCTCAGCGTCGATCCATCACCCCCCGATGGGTCCAGGGAACTGCGCTGGCCGCACGGGAGAGGCTAGCCTCCCGCGGGTCTTGATCTTCGGGAAGTACAAGCTGATTTCGCTGCTCGGCCGCGGAGGGATGGGCGAGGTGTTTCTCGCGCGTGGCCCGCAGCTCAAGCGCCCGGTGGTGATCAAACGAATCCTCGCGTCGATGCTCAGCGACGCCGACATGTTGCGCGCCTTCCTCGACGAGACCCGCATCGCCGCGCGCCTGCGTCACCCGAACATCGTGCGCATCGATGAGCTCGGTGAAGTCGAAGGCGAGTGGTTCGTGCGCATGGAATACGTGGAGGGCGCCGCGCTCTCCGAGGTGCTCAAGCGCGCCGCCCGCAAGGGTGAACACCTGCCGCTCGAGGCGGTGCTCTCGCTCGGGGCCGCGCTGGCCAGCGCGCTCGACTACGCGCACCACGCGACGGATTCAGAAGGCCGTGCGCTGCAGATCGTCCACCGCGACGTGACGCCGCAGAACATCCTCTTCGGGCGCGGTGGTGAGGTGAAGCTGATCGACTTCGGCGTCGCGCGCGCAGAACAACGTTTCCTGCGCACCACGCCCGGGTTGGTGAAAGGCAAGCTGCCGTACATGTCGCCGGAGCAGGCCGATGGCCGGCGCATCGACGCACGCACCGACATCTTCGCGCTGGGTGTCTGCCTGTGGGAGGCGCTCACCGGACGCCGGCTCTTCCGCGGCGCCACGCAAGCCGAGACCATGGCGAAGATCTTCGCCTGCCAGGTCTCACCGCCTTCGCTCTACCGCGCCGAGGTGCCGCCCGAGGTCGACGCGTTGATCTTGAAGGCGCTCTCGAAGGAAGCGACCGGCCGCTTCAAGCGCGCCGCTGATCTCGGTGAAGCGATCGAGACCGTGTGCGAGCAGTACGCGCTGCCTTCGGGCGCAAAGGCCATCGCCGCGCTCACCCGCTCGTTGGTGCCCGAATCCGGTCACGCGGAAGGGCTCGCCCCCGATGAAGAACCGACGGGCACCTTCGATGGCGGTGCAGCCGACATCGTCACCCGCCAGGAGCGTCCCGGCGCGCGGCCGCAGTGGAACTCCGAGCCGCAGCTCACGGCCGTGGAGGAGGAGCCCGCCGCCGCACCCGAAGAAGGCCAGGTGCCTTCGGATGATCAGGCGCTGATCGGCCGCGCTGCGGAGCTGGCGGATCTCCATCAGTTGCTCGGCAGTGGTGAACGGTTGGTCTCGCTGCTGGGGCCCGGTGGCGTGGGCAAGTCACGCCTCGCTCGTGAGGCGGCGCGACAGCAGGCCTCGACCTTCCGCGGGCGCGTGTGGGTCGCGGATCTCTCCGGCGCGAAGAGCGTGGAAGGGTTGTGCATCACCGTCTCGGAAACACTGGGGGTCGCGTTGCCCGCGGCCGGTTCTCCCGTCGAGGCGGTGGGGGTGTTGTTGACTGCCCGGCGGCAGTGCCTGCTGGTGCTCGACAACGTCGAACAGCTCGCCAGCGAGATCGCGCCGGTGGTGCTCGCGTGGCACGCCGTGGCGAAAGATGCACACTTTCTTCTCTGCTCCCGCGTCGCGCTCGGTGTCGAGGCAGAGAAGAAGTACGAGGTCGGTCCGCTCCCCATCGACGGTGATGACGAGAGCGACGCGATGCGTCTGTTCCTCGAGCGCGTGCGGGCGCTCAACCCGAACTTTCCCACCGGCCGTTGGGCGCGCGACATGGTGAAGGAGCTGGTGCGCCGGCTCGACGGCATGCCGCTGGCCATCGAGCTGGCCGCCGCGCAGATGGCGGATGCTCCACTGGAGGCGCTGCGGGAAGCGGCCAAGCCACAGTCATCCAGCGGGAGCAGTCAGTTCCTCGCGATCGATCAGGCCTTCGAAGCGAGCTGGGCTCAGCTCAGTGATGAAGAGCGCGCGGCGCTGGCGCAGTGCACCGTGTTCTCTTCGGGCTTCTCGGCGGGTGCCGCGCTCGATGTGCTGCGGATTCCGGGGCATCCGGGTGATGCGCATCGCGAGGCGGTGTTGCAGGTGCTCCATCGGCTTCGCAGCAAGTCGCTGCTGCGGGTGACCTTTCCGCTCAAGTCTGATCAGGCACGTTACGGGATGTACGAGTCGATTCGAGCGCGGGTGATCAACCGGCTGCCCCAGGAGGAGCTGCGCGCGCGAAAGCGCCACGCGACCTGGTACCTGCGTTTCGGCGAGACGCTCGGGCCCGCGGCCGAGAAGGGCGCGGCGGTGCTCGATCTGCTCTCCGCTGAACGCGACAACTTGATGAGCGCCTGGGAGTGGTGGCTCGCTCAAGGCGGCGATGGCGTGAAGCAGGCGCTGCGCGTGCTGCTCGGCCTCGATGCGCTCTTTCTGGTGCGCGGTCCGTATGGGGGGCATCTCTCGATGCTCGACTCGGTGTTGCAGAAGTTGAGTGACCCCGTCGACCGCGTTCCGGCGCTCGAGGCGCGTGCCCGGGTGTTGCTCTCCCGGGGGCGGTTGAAAGAAGCCGCGGCGGATCTCGAGTCGGTGCTCTCGCGCCCGCAGCCTCCGGAGATCGAAGGCCGTGCGCTCGCGTACCTGGGCTCG
Organism: Archangium sp.; assembly: GCA_031412555.1. GTDB lineage: Bacteria > Myxococcota > Myxococcia > Myxococcales > Myxococcaceae > Archangium_A. Next base: position 8,091 of record JANODF010000159.1, read on the forward strand.
GTGCGCAAGCAGGAGGGCTCGTTGGTCGATGCGCAGGCGCTGCTCGAGCGCGCGCTGACCCTGCTCAAGGAGACGAAGGACCTGCGCATGCAAGGGCGCGTGTTCGCCAACCTCGGCGCGGTCGCGCAGGAGCAGGGCCGGCAGGATGACGCGGAAGATTTGTCGGCGGCGGCGCTCAAGCTCCACCGGCTCGCGCAGGATCGACGCTTCGAGGGCGTGACGCTCAGCAACCTCGCCGTGCTGCAGCAAGCGCGTGGTGAGTGGGCCGCGGCAGAAGAGAGCTGCACCCGGGCGATCGCCGTGCATCGAGAGCTGGGCAACCGGCGCAGTGAAGGCATCGCGGTCACCAATTTCGCGGATCTCGAGCGCGACCGCGGCGTGAACGCACGTGCGATGGCGCTCTACCGGCGCGCCGTGAGTGTTCACCGGGAAGTGGGCAACCGGCGCTTCGAGGCGATCTGTCTGCTCAATCAGTCATTGCTGTTGATGGAGCAGCTGACCCTCGAGCCCGCCGCCGAGTCGCTCGATGAAGCGCTCGGGCTGTTTCACGTGGTCGGGGACAAGCGGCATGCGGGGCTTTGCCTCGGTGCACGAGGTGCGCTGCGCGCGCGGCGGGGTGAGGTCAACGCGGCTGAAGGCGACTTCCGGGCGGCGAGGGAGCTGCTCGGTGAAAAGGACCTCGCGTTCTCGTCGGCGGTCGATGTGTACCGGGCCCAGGTCGATCTGTCGGAAGCGGAGGCTCTCGAGGCGTCACGCCGTTCGGCGGAAGCGACGCGCAAACGGCAGCTCGCCGCGGCGCGCATCGAGGCGACCGTGTCGCGGGGTCCACACGGCTCACTGGCCGAACGGTTCGAGCACGCCCGAATGGCGCTGAGGGTGCTGAAGGTCTGGACTGAGAAATGAGCTCCCTCTCCCCGCGGGGGAGAGGGTTGGGGAGAGGGTTGGCCGGAAACGCAATCACCATCACACCCACGCGTACAGCGGCCATGCGCTCCTTCCTCACCGCGATGCTGTTGCTGTCGTCCGTGCCCGCCTTCGCTGAAGACGAGTGCAAAATCGACGTGGGCCCGAACGACGTGGTGAAGAAGACGGGCGACATCGTGATCGAGGCCGGCCAGTACGTCGAAGACGCGATCGCCCTCGACGGGACGATCACCATCAAACAAGGCGCGATGGTGAAGAGCGCCGTCGCCTTTCACGGAAACGTGGTCGTCGAAGACGGAGCGAAGGTCAGCAAGAGCGCGCTGTCGATCGGCGGCACGGTGAGCGCGGCCAAAGGATCGCGAGTGAAAAACGTGATCGAGATCTCAGAGAAGGGTCTGCGTATTCGCGGCATTGACGGTGAAGATCTCGACCTCAACCTGGTGATTGGTGGCAAGTCGATTGGTCAGCGCATCGCTGATGAAGCGCTCTCCAAGATGAAGAACTGCAAGATCGCGACTGCCCGGTAAGCCCTCTCCCCGACCCTCTCCCCCGCAGGGGAGAGGGAGGCAGAGAGAGAGGGTATGGTCGCCCAATGAATGCGATGCTCCTGCTGATGCTGACCGCCGCGCCCGACGCCGCGCTGCTCGAAAAGCTCGGTGCACGCGCGCTTCAACTCGAGACCTTCGCCAACGCCTCCCGGGTGACGGTCGACATCGTCGCCGACAAGCTCGACTCCGACGGCAAGGTCACCAAGACCACCCACACCGCGCTCCGGGTCGGCCGCAACGGCACCAAGGTCGATCGCAAGCTGCTCACCTTCGTCGAGAACGGCAAGGACCTCACCGAAGCCAAACGCGCCGAGCTGGAAGCGCCGCCGAAGAAGGAAGCCCAGGTGAAGTCCCCCTTTCATCCTGATCAACGCGCGAAGTACCAGTTCGCCGTGCTCCCACCGCCTGCGGACAAACCGACCTGGATGCGCATCGGTTTCCAGCCCGCCGGCGACAAGAACGACGAGCTCTACATCGGCGACGCCACGCTCGATCCCGAGACCGGCGACGTGCGGGTGCTCTCCCTGCGCCCCTCGAAGAACCCGGCCTTCGTGCAGTCGCTCGCCATCGAAGCCAGCCTCGACGCGGTCACGCCCGCGGGCCGCGCGATGTCGTCGCTCACCATCAAAGGCGTCGCCGGCGTGCTCTTCTTCAAAGACCGCTTCCGCGTGCTGACCACCTTCACCGACTACGAAGCGCTCTGATCAACGCGTCTCGGCCTCGGCGGCGGCGCCCGGTGAGTTCCCCGGCAGCCGCACGCCCTTGAAGATGATCCCCAACGAGATCCCGTAATACGAATCGGTCGCCGTCACGCCGTTGGCCAGCGCCAACGAGTGCACGGTGACGTCGAACCCGAGCCTGATGTCGAGAAACGGCCAGGCGCGAAACGCGAGGCCCACGTTGAAGTCGAACGCGTTGCCCTTGGCGCCCGGGTAGTAGGCCTGCGAGCCGAGCTCACCCGTGGTGACCAGCAGCGTGCCGCCCGCGCCGACGTCGAAGGTCATGCGCCAGAACTCCAACAAGCGCAGGCCCAGGCCCACCCGCGGCCCGGTGAGGCTCACGTTGGGCAGGGGCGGCCGGGGCATGCCACTGCGCGGCCGGGAGCTCGACTCGAAGGCGTGAAAGCCCAGGTGAATCGAAGGCTCCACGTGCTCGAAGGGAATGCGGAACATCAGGCCGGTGCGCATGCGCGCGGTGCTCGCCTTGAGCGAGGTGGCTCCGGCGTTCATGGTGAACTCGGGCGCGATGTCGGCGCGGAAGACCAGGCCCACGTCGGCGCGCCAGTCGTCCTGGAAATACGACATGGGGAACCACTGGATGTCGAAGGTCACGCCCGTGGGCACCGGGCCCGCGGAGACGTCGGCGAGGCTGGTGGTGCCCTCGTACTTCAGGTTCCTTCCCCACCAGCGGTAGTCCAGGCCGAAACGAAGCTTGTCGCGCGGTGGCGCGGCAGGCGGGGCGGACACGACGAGGAGGGCGAGGAGCAGCGGCGTCACGGCGGCCACTCTACGCAAACGATCGCCCGGAGCACGGCCGCGAATGAGTGAAAAATGGTCTCACTCTCCCTTCGGGAGAGGGTCGGGGTGAGGGTCGCGTCTGCTACCGTGCGCCGAGTGTGGCACCGAGTCGCAGGCGCCTTGAAAGGCGCACCAGTCCTCGAGCTCTATTGTGACGGCTCCGCCGACGCACAAGTCGCCAAGCCAGGAGGCTGGGCCTTCCTCGTGGTGCGTCATGACAAAGTGCTCGTCTCGAAGAGCGGCAGGTCAGCCTCGACGACGAGCCTGGTGATGGAGCTCGAGGCCGCCCGAGCCGCGCTCAAGGAAGTGATCAAGCGCGGGTGGCACCTGAAGCACACCGTCGAGTTGATCAGCGACTCGTCGATCGCGCTCGACATTGCCGCCGGCCGATTTCTCCCGAAACGCCACGTGGAGCTGGCCAAGAAGCTGCGCGCCACCGCTGCGACCGCCCGCGCTCAGACCCGGTGGGTCCGCGCTCATTCAGGGCATCCGTGGAACGAGGCGGCTGATGCACTCGCTCGGAAAGCGAAAATTCGGCCCTCAGCCTGACCCTCTCCCGAAGGGCCCGAAGGGAGAGGGGAACAACACTACTGGATCGGGATCAGCAGCGTCTGGGCCTGCGGGCTCGCGTACTCGAGCACCTTGTCCTTCTTCGTCACCCCCGCGGGCAACGGCTTGCTGCCACCCGCCGCGAGATCCGCCATCACGTCGAGCAGCACGAACGACTCTTCGTACGCACTGACGAGCTTCCCGTACTGCGACGGCGCGATGGCATCGATGCGATCTGCTGCGGCCGCACGCTCTGCACCCTCAGCCGCAGCGAGCTCCCGCATCGCCTTGTCCCAATTGCGCCAGGTGCGCCCGGTGCGCAGCTTGCTCGAGAACGAAGTCATTCCCGGCACCACCACGCCCGGCAGCTGCGCGCGAGAAGCCTCGTCGGCCACCCACGCGAAGGTGCGCAGGCTGTTCCCCAGCCGCTCGGCTTCGATGAGCTCCTTCGCAGACGCCAGGCGATTGCGCAGCGGCGCCCATTGTTTGGCGATCTGCGCCTTCGCCTCAGCCGACGCCGCAGTGAGCGCTTCACCACACGCCGGCGCGAGCCTGCGCACCGCCATGCGCGCGTTCATCGCGCCGACCTGACCCAGATGCGATTGATCAGCCACCATCGCCCACGTCGCCCCGCACCGCTCCAGCGCGACCTCGGGTTGTTTGTCGGCGATCAACACCCGCAGCTCCAGCGCGGTGAACTCGATCAACGACGGCATGGTGTCCGTCAGGCGCACCCAGCGCAGGTTGTTCGCAGGCGTCCACGGAGAGATGCCCTCCACCCACGCCAGCTTGTTCGAGTCACCACAGCTGCGCATCGAGCCGGCCCAGGGGCTCAAGGCGACCATGCTCGCGCGCACTTCGGGCGGGAGCTCGGAGGTGGGCTTCGCGCCGGTGATGAACGGGTCGAGGCTCGCGAGTTGCTGGGGGCTGAACGGGCCGAAATCGGTCGGCGTCACGTCGAGCATCGAGCCCAGGCACTGGTAGCCGTTGTCGTGCACCGGCACCTTCGGCGGCGGATCGCGTTTGATCACCCGCGACTTCGCCGTGGTCAGATCAGCGGTGAGCGCGTTGGCGAGGCCTCTGGTCTGCGTGTCCCAGATGAGGAAGAGCGCGACGGGAATCGCGGCGAGAACGAGCAGGCCCAGGAGCAGTTTTCGCATTCACACCCCACATCGCAGAAAGGGGAGGGCGTGTCTTGGTGCGCGGCTACACGCCTGCGTGCCGATCCGTCAGCCGGCCGCCGTCGTTCCAGTTGCCGAGCAGCTTGCGATCAGCGCTGCGCGCCACCAGGTTCGCCAGACGTTTCGCGAACTCCGCGGGCGCCTTCTTGCGTTGCTCCTCGACGTAGCCGACGCGGATTCGCCGATACAAGAGCGGGCACCCTTCGAAGAACTCGTGTGCACCTTTCGCCTTCTTCAGCGCCGAGACGATGTCGGGCGCGATGGTGAACGGGGTGTCGAGGTCGGGCAGCACCGCGCGCCCTGCATCGGTCATCAGGTCGAGCTCAATCAACCGCCGCACCCGGGCTTGGTTCAGCTCGGTCCAATTCCCTCGCGGGCGCCGGGGGCTGAAGCGCTGAGCCCGCAGCGTCTCGGACAACCGTTTGCCCACGCTGTCGATCCACCCGAAGCAGAGCGCCTCTTCGACGGCGTCGAGATACGTGACCGCGGGCTCATCCACATCGCTGAGCAGCCAGATTTCCTTCTCGCTCGCGTGGTGCCGGGCCAACCATTTGCGCCACTGGGCCCGGCTCACTGGCTCGACCACTTTCGAGAGCATCTTCACGTGCCACTCCTTCAGCGCTCGAGCTCGGTCGCGATCGCCCCAGCTCGTCCATCGTCATTTCGAGAGTTTCCGGAGCGTCTCCTCGTGCGTCGCCATCATGCGCTTCGTCGACTCGCGGAGGCGTTCCTTCTTGGTGAGCCTCACGGGGCGAATGATGAGCGCCTCGCCGTCGGTCTTGATCTCGAGCGACGTGTCCTTCGTGATGTCGAGCAGCTCGAGGATAGGGCGCTCGATGATGAGTCCCAGACTGTTGCCGACGGCGGAGAGCTTCTTGATCATGGCGGCCTCGTTATACGGATGTACGAACACAAGCATAACGGACAAGAGGGCTTGATGGCCAGATCAGCGCTCGAGCGCGGCGATGCGGGCGAGCAGCTTCTCGTCGTTCACCGCCAGCGCGTCTTCCCGCGCCTGCTGCGTGAGCAACGATGCGCGCGCCTTCTCTCCACCCGAACGCAGCAACGCTTCAGCCAACACCAACCGCGCTTCACCGCGCGCCCCGCGCTCCAGCGGCCCCTTCTCCAACGCCACCAGCGCTCGCTCGGCCCGCGGCGCGGCTTCGACGGCTTTGCCCAGCGCCAGGTGTGCCCGCGCGCTGCGCAACAGGGTCTGCCCCGTCAGCGGGGAATCAGCCCCGCCCAGCGCCGCTTTCATGGCGAGGTACCGCTCGCTGCCTTTGATGGCCTCTGCGAAGTGCCCCGCTTCGAACTCGGCTTCGGCCACCGCGTCGGCGAGCGCCGCCACTTCGGGGTGCACCTGCCCGTGAAGCCGCTCGTTCTCGGCGAGCCACGTGTGACCTTCTGCCAGCGCGTCTTTCAGCCGGCCCACCCGGGTCAACCCCAGCACGTGGCCGCGTTGGTAATCGCTCAACGCGTCGCCCAATTCTTCGGTGCCCCTGCCCAGCAACGGGCGAAGGCGTTCGAAGGCCTCGAGCCCTTCTTGCGGCTTTCCATCGAGCACCAGCATCAAGGCGACGCCGAACCTCGAGCGAGCCAGGCGTGGTGAGTCGAGCCCGAACTGGAGCGCGATCTCCTCGGTCAACTTCGCGCAGCGCAGCGCCTCGTGCGTGTCGCGCCGCTCCATCGCCAGCACCGACAGCTCGTTCCAGGTGATGCCCAGCGTGGGGTGCCCGGCGCCCAACAGTCGCTCGCGAATGAGGCGCGACTTCTGCAACTCCTCGCGCGCGGCCGACAGCTCACCCTGCTCGGTGAGCACCCACCCGACCGAGCTGCGCAGCCGCGCCACGTCGAGGCTCTCTTCGCCCTGCTCCTCGAGGTAGAGCGCGAGGCTCTTGCGGTAGGCGATGAGCGAGACCGCGCGTTGCCCCGCTTGCCACTCGGTGTCGCCGATGCCTTCGGCGAGGTGGGCTTCGGTGAGGCGATCGCCGCCGATGCGCTCCACCACGCCGCTCGCCAACGCGGCCCAGGTGCGCGCTTCGTCGGGTTTGTCCATGCGCCAGCCCACCAACGAGACGAGGCGCGCGAGCACCCGCGCCGCCGCAGGGTCATCACCGGCCACCTCGGCCGCACGCACCGCGCCTTCGAACGCCCGCCGCGCCTCCGTGAAGTTGCGCGCCTGCTGTTCGATCTCCCCCAGCGCCTCGAGGCCTTCGCTCTCCAGCGCCGGCAACTTCAGGTCGCGCGCGCGTTTCACCGTCGGCGTCAACCGGGCGCGCGAATCGGCCAGGCGGCCCGCGGCAGACAACGCGCGGCCTTGAGCCAGCTGTTGCGCCAGCTCGCGGGCGGTCAGCTCGAGCTCCGGCGGCGGCGCGCGGCGATCCTCCAGCTGCTTGACGTTGGTGCACGACGAGAGCGGGGAGAGCCGGGCTGCGGCAGTACCCGCGCTGGCCACCAGGTCTTTGTCGGCGGCGCCGAAGGCTTCGGCCAACGCGCCCAATTCGATCAACCGGCGATCGAGACATTCGAAGCGGAGCAGCAGCTGCCGTTCGGTCTGCTCCCCTCGCAGGCGGGTGGCTTCACACGCTTCGGTGCGCGCGGCGACCCACTGCTTCGCCCAGCCATCGAGCGCGTCGCGGGTGAGCACCCAGCTGGCCTTCGCGAACGGCGCCCCGGTGGTGAGGAAGGACGCTTCGGAGCGCGTCTTCACCCCCTCGTCCCACACGCCGGCGAGCAGCGCCTCGGCACCCTGACACGCACGCGCCTGGCGCACCGCGCTCCACCACACGAACCCGCCCGTACACAGGAGCAACACCACCACCGCGGCCGCCACACTCACGCGGCGACGGTGGAGCGCGGGGTCTCGGCTGAGCGCGGCGAGCAGCACCGTCATCGACGCGTGGCGCAGCTCGGGTTTGGGGTTGAGCCCCGTGACGAGGATGCGGTGAATCCACCCCGGCACCGGGCTGCCTTTGGGCGCAGGCGGCACTTCACCCCGGGCGGTGACCACCTCCAGATCAGGTAGCGTCTTCGCCACGAAGGGCTTCACCTCGTAGAGCGCCTCGTACAAAGCGACGCAGAACGAGAACTGATCAGTCGCCGCCGAGGTCGCCGCGCCCACGTACTGCTCGTGCGCCATGTAGCCGGGGCTGCCCATCATCGAGCCGGCCTGGGTGAGTGGCTCTTCGAACGACAGGGGCCCGGAGTTCATCACCTCGGGCGTCTCCATCACCTCGGGCAAGGTGATGTTGCGGGTGGCGCGCGCGAGCCCGAAGTCGGTGACGCGCGGCCGGCCTTCTTCGCCCACCAGCACGTTGGCCGGCTTGAAGTCGCGGTGGATCAGCCCGGCGGCGTGGGCGGCCTCCAGCCCCCGGCCGGCTTGAAGAAAGGTGGCGAGCACCTCTTGCCAGGGCCGCGGCTTGAGCTTGACCCAGTGGTCCAGGGTGGAGCCGCGCACCAGCTCCATCGCGATGAACACACCTTCACCAAAAGGCCCCGAGTCGTAGACCGGCACCACGTTGGGGTGGCTGAGCTGCGCCATCGCCTGGGCTTCGCGCAGCAGGCGTTGTTGGCCGGCGGTCTGCGAAGCGTCGTGGTCGACCCGCGAGCGGAGCACCTTGATGGCCACCACCCGCTGCAGCTGGGGATCGTGCGCCGTGTAGAGCGTGCCCATGCCGCCTTGACCGAGGCGGTCGAGCACGATGTAGCGGCCGATGGGTGAACCCGGGGGCAACGAACCATCGGGCGCGTGTTTTTCACCCCGCACCATCGTGTCGCCCGCGCTGTCGCCATCGAGCGTGGCGGCGCAGATGCGGCAATCGTCTGACGATGAGTGCGAGCAGGCCACGTCAGTGCTTGAGCACCTGGTGTCCCTGGGCGCCTTCCATGCTGTGCGTCATCAGGAAGGAGAAGAGCGGGTAGCTCTCTTCGCGGCTCCCGCCGATGCACTCGAAGTTCCACGCCTGCGAGCCGGGCTGCTCGAGATCGGGCGAGGCCTGCACGAAGAGAATGTCGGAGCGCTCGATGATCACCTCGCCGACCAACGACTTGCCGAGGATCGCCTGCACCACCGCCGAGCCGTCGTCTTCTTCGAAAAAGTCCCAGTGCAACATCTCGTTGTCCATCAACACCACGTCAGCCGAGCCGACGCGCAGCAGACAGTTTCGATGGTCCTGGAGCCACCGCCAGAAGGCCTCGAAGGTGAGCGGGGCGGCGGTCTTGCTGGAGGAGGAAGTCATGGGGCGCCACATACTCCCAAAAGCCCCGCTGGCGCGCGTGGAACATGGCAGGCTCGCGCTGCTCGTTCTGGCTGGCCGGGGTACCTGGGGAGAATACGTGACGCTGACCGCCGCAGTCTTCTGTCTGGCCTTGAGTCTGGGTGCCGAAGAGACCGCCCCCGACGACGCGCAACCCGCCGAGGTCCCCGTGGCGAAGTCGGCCCCGAACAAGTTGACCACCTTCGACGAGCTGCCGCCGTTGCAGCAGACGTCTGATGACGCGCGGGTGAAACGATTCATTGGCGCGTTCACCGGCGGCGTGGTGGGCCTGGCCGCGTCGCTCGCGTTGATGCCCCTGGGCGACTCGGTGGGCTGTTTCGGCGGGCCGTGCGTGTCTTTCGTGAACGGAATGGTGGGGCTCTTCGCGCCTCTCATTTCCATCGGCGGCGCCTGGCTCGGTTACGCCTTGACGGGTGGAGACGGTGGGCTGCTGGTGCCCGCCATCGCGCTCGCCCCCGCGTTGCTCATCGCGCTCGCGTTGCTCAGCGTCGCGCAGGAGACCGGGGTGAACAGCGCCTTGAACATGATGCCCTACGTGGTCACTGCGGGCGCCTTTCTCGCGGGTGGAGCGGCGTTGGCGCTCGACCTGCGATCCCGGCAACTGGCGCGATTGGGCGCCGCGGCGAGCTGGGGTTCGGCGCCGGCGGGCCGGGTGGCGGTGACCTCGTTGGTGACCGGCCTGGCCGCGGGTGGAGCGGCGGCGATCTCCGGGCTGCTGTTCGCGCTGGGCAGCTTCACTGCGCTCGGCCCGATTCTGTTGATCGCCGCGGCGGCCGCGGGCTCGGTGGGCGTGGCAGCGGCCGGGTGGGGTGTGCACCGCGCGATGGGGGGCCGGGGCACCTTCCTGTCGGCGCTCACCGGCCTGGGCATCGGGTGGTTGGTGACGCTGGGGGGCGGGGCGTTGTTTGCGCTCTCCCAGAGTTCGTCGTTCGGCGCGCCGTTCAACCCCTTGCGCAACACCGCGGGTGTCATCTTGCTGGCCGAGCTGGGCGTGGCGAGCGCGGCCTTTTCGCCGGCGCTGGCGCTCGAGTTCAGCCACACCAACGCGGTCGAAGCGTCGTTGCCCACCTTCACCTTCGGCGCCTCGCCCCTCGCGCAGGGCGGCATGATCTCCGCGGGGATGCGGTTCTGACGCACGCTTGCGCCGGGACGAGGCGCGGACCGCAATTCTTGCCGGCGCGAGGAAAATTGATCCGCTGCGGTGGATCATTCCCGCTCCATTTGATCACGTCACTCTCTGCACTCCCCCGCTGGCCGAGTGCAGCTGATCAGGCGTAGACTGGTCTGGTTGTCGTTGAACAAACATTCGACGAATACAGCCCGGGGGGGCGCCTTGAACAAGAAAGAGCAGATCGATGCGGGGCGAAGGCCGACTGAAGAACTGGTGTCCATCGCCGAGCGTGCGCGCTCACAAGGGTCTTTGGTCCATTTCACCGGGCTGGAGACGCGCAGCATCAGTGAGTTGATCCGGATCGCCGCCGCCGGTGGCCGCTGGCAGGGGCGGATCGATCGTCACGCCAGAGGGTGATCTCCCCAGAATGAGTTGAGGGTTCGGTGGGCTGGTCGAGCAGCTCCCCGTTCCGTTCGCAGCGCCCAAGAAGGGCGCTGGTGCCTCGTCAGCCAAAGGGCGCGCGTGTGAGGAAGACAAGTCAGGGAAGGAGTGATTCGAGCTCTTGCATCGTCCACGGCTTGCGCAGCAACGCGCAGGGGTGAATTCGATCGAGCTCATTGAGCGCGAGGTCGTTCATCGACGCCGTGGATTGTCTTCGACGAGCAGCACCAACACCATAGGCCTCGCTCACGACTCAACGGTTCTGCCGGGCAATGATGCAGACACGCCGCCGACTCTCCAGCTGCACGGCGCGGCTGGAGAATCGGCTGCTGCTCAAACTCAAATTCGACGCGGGCCGGCGCTCAGGGAAAGAAGCCTGCGTCGAAGGTGATCGGATTGACGTCGATGAGGCCTTTGTC
>JANODF010000160.1:0-2884 GCA_031412555.1 Archangium sp.
GCTCGAGCACATCGAGGTGTTGCTGGTGCAGGCCTCTGGCCGCGCGCCCGAATCGCTCTTCGGTCACCTGCTGGTACGCCCGGTCTGGCGCACGAGCCTGGGCCCCAGCTTCGACACGGCCATCCAATTCGCGGCCATCACGTTGCCGAACCTGGGGCCCGCGCACATCGCTAAGGGACTCTTCGGCGGCTACTCGCTGGGGGTCTTCACCATCAGCATGACCGACCTCACCCGCGAGAAGCTCTCGGGTGAACAGCGCAGCATGACGCGGTGGAAGCTCAGCCTGACGCCCGACGAGCAGCGGCGATTTCTCGAGCGCACCTGGGAGTTCGAACGGCGCGGGCGCTTCACCTACGCGTTCTTCTCGGACAACTGCGCCTCGGTGCTGGTGTGGATGTTGGAGACCTCGCTCGACGAGCCCACGCTGGCGAAGTGGCCGGGCTTCATCACCTCGCCCGGTGGCGTGCTCGACGACCTGTTCCGCGCGAAGAAGAAGAACGGTGAGCGGCTGCTGCAGGCGGTCTTTCCCACCTTCGAGTCGACCGGCATGGTGGCGCGGCGTGACGAAGCGCGGCGGTTCGAGCTCGAGAAGAACTTCACCGTGCTGAAGGCCGACTTCTCGGGTGCGCACGACTCCGAGGTGGCGACCCGGCACGCGACGTATCTCGAGCTGGCCCAGGTGAGCCGGCAAGCACCCGCGGCGTTGCATCAAGACCTCTTCTCCTGGTGGGCCCTGAGCGCGCGGGTGGAGCGGGCCTCGGCCGATGAAGCGCTGCACTCGTTGCGAGAGCTCGAGCAGGAGCGGGTGGAGCCCGGCACGGCGGATCTCGAGACGTTGTGGAGCGAGCGGCTCACCAGCCTCGAGCGTGAGTCGACGCTGCAGGCGAGCTTGATGCTGCTCGATCGCGAGACGTTCATGGATGACCTGCGCCGCCGCGCGAAGAAGCGTGACGCGACGCCCTCTGAAGCGGCGCAGCAGAAGGAGCTCGAGGCGCGGCTCGCGTTGTTCGACGAGGTGACCGTGCAGCAGGGCGCGTTGGTGAGTGAGGTGTTCGGTGACATCTCTGCCGCGGCGTTTCTGGAGGCCGAAGCAGACGCGGTGATCGCCGAGGAGATCACGCCCGCCGTGCGCAGCCTGCCGCTCTCGGGTCACTGGCGCACGTCGTTGGGCGGCGGAATCTGGCGGCGCAACGACGGCTCGACCACGCCGGTGGTGCGGCTCGACGAAGCAGGCCTGATGGAGTTGTTGGGAGAGCAGCGGCAACGTGGCATCGGTGCGCCCGTGGGCGTGCGCATGCTCGAGGGCAGCGTGACCCTGGCGCCTTCGTTGCGCGTGCCCGAGGTGGTGCAGAGCCACTTCACGTTGGTGGCCTTCGACTCCATCGCGTTGCCGGTGCCGCCGTACCCGAGGTGGAAGGAGCACCTCGGTTTCGGCTTCGAGTTTGCTTCTGATTTCCGCGCGTGGCGCTCGCAGCACACCTTGTCGGGTGGAGCGGGGTGGCTGTTGCTGGGGGTGCATGGGGATCACGCGCGGCATCTGCTCACCGCGGGCGTGGGGCCTGCGCTCTGGGTGGCGGTCGATCCATCGGGGATCATGCCGGTGGCCGGCGTGAGCACGCGCGTGGTGGCGCGGGTGGGGCTGCAGCTGGAGTGGCCTTCAGCGCTGCGGCTGGAGGCGCGGCATCAATCGGTGTGGGGACCGGGGCGGCAGCTGCACGAGGTGCGGGCGGACCTCGCGCTCGAGTGGGTGCTCGCGTGGGGTGGGCGGCCGCGGCTGCTCATTCGGCCCACCGCGTCGCTCTCGGCGGAACCCACGCTGAACAAGTTCGACGCGATGGGCATGGTGATGCTCGAGCCGGTGGAGTCGCTGAAGGACCTGCACGACTGACTGGGGGGGAGGAGCGCACGTGCTATCTCGCCGCCCATGGATCACCTGCCAACCTACGTCGTCGACTGGGAACTCGCGCAAGCCGAGCAAGGCATCGAGCGCTTCGTCGGCTTCCTCTCGAGCGCGGGCGTGAAGTTCGAGCCATCGGATCGCCTGCACAAGATGCTCGCCGCGCTCCGAGATGCCCAACCCTCCGAGAAGCACTCACCGCGAGATCTCTTCGAAGAGCAGATGATGGTGGCCGCCAACAAAACGCTCTCCGCGGCAGGCGATCCGCGCCGCATGTTCCGTGAGCTCGGTGAAGTGCGGCGCTGGCGCTTGATGAAGCCCGAAGAAGTCGCGAGCGCGACCGCGTCGGGCATGAAGTTCGAGGCTGCGGGAGCGACCTTCAGGCGCGCGATGTGGGGGTTCGCCACGATTCCGGTGGCGCTCGGCACGTACGTGATGGTGAGCAGGCTGCTGCGTGAGCAGGGCGTCGACGAGTGGGTCGCGTGGTTCGCGGCGATCGGTGCGTGGGCGCTGGTGCGCTTCGTGTTGAACCGCACGTTGCTGAAAGCCGCCTGAACGGAACGGGGCGTTGGCGGATCTCATTCGTTGCTCATCACGCGCGGGCCCTGGGCTCGAGGCAAGGACGCGTGGCTGAGACAGGCCGGTGCTCCTCTTCAACTCGTAACAACCCGGTAGTGACGCGTAACTACAGGGTTGTTACAGCCGTGAAAGTCGCCCCGGCCGGACCTCGTCACATGAACATCTTCGCCCGTGGCCGAGAGGCCTGCACGCAACGAGCAGCGCGGAGGCAGTGAAACGACCGCCTTCTTCAAGGCCGATGTTCAGTGCTTCTCGAAGAACCTCTCGATGTCCGCGTTCATCTCTGGCGACACCTGATGCGCCACGCCCGGGTACAGCACGAACCGCGCGTCGAGCCCCTTGTACATGCGCTGCGCCGCTTTCCACCGCGCGAGCTGCTCGGGTTTCCACGGCACCTCTCGCAGCACG
>JANODF010000161.1:0-6684 GCA_031412555.1 Archangium sp.
GACCTGGTGAAGAACTGCCTGCGCATGCGGCCGGACCGGATCATCGTCGGCGAGTGTCGAGCCGGTGAGGCGCTCGACATGCTCCAGGCGATGAACACCGGCCACGACGGTTCGCTCACCACGCTGCACGCCAACACCCCGCGTGACGCGCTGGCCCGGTTGGAGACCATGGTGCTGATGGCCGGTATGGATCTGCCGGTGAAGGCCATTCGCGAACAGATCGCCTCGGCCGTGCACATGATCGTGCAGCAGACCCGTTTCTCCGACGGCAGCCGCCGGGTGACCTACATCTCGGAGGTGTCGGGCATGGAAGTCGACGTCGTCACCATGCAGGACATCTTCTATTTCAAGCAAGAAGGCTTCACGGACGACGGCAAGGTGCGCGGCCGCATGGTCGCCACGGGTTTCGTGCCTCGTTTCTACGATGACCTCCAGCGCCGTGGCATTCCCGTCAACATGGGCATCTTCCGCGAGGAGTAAGGACCCACCGTGCCGACCCTCGTCATCAAGAACCCAGACGGCAGCCAGCAGGAGCAGGACGTCTCCGGTCAGCTCACCATCGGCCGCGCCGAAGGGAATGATCTGATCCTCTCGGAGGGCGGGGTGAGTCGCAAACACGCCCGCTTCTTCGTCGAAGGCGAAGCCTGCATGGTGGAGGACGCCGGTTCTGCCAACGGCACCTTCGTCGACGGCGAGAAGATCGAAGGTCCGACCAGGCTCTCGGGAAAGAGCCAGATCGTGATCGGCGACTACGAGATCCAGCTCAAGCTGGGCTCGAAGCCCCTGCCCAAGGTCTCCAAGGCGGGCGCCAAGCCCTCGAAGGAGCCCACCTCGGCCAGCGGCAAGGCCGTCAAACCCTCGGCTCCGCGTTCGACGCGCGTGGTGGCGGCGATCAAGGAGAAGCCCAGCGGTGCTGCGCTGGCCAAACGCCCCGGGCCGCAGAAGGCCGCCGGGCCCCAGCTGCGGGGGCTCACCGGCGCCATCACCGGCAAGACGTTCTCGTTGACCGGCACCATGATCGTCGGCCGGGTGGCCGGGGTGGACATGGTGGTCGATGACGACTCCGTGAGCCGGCGGCATGCCGAGCTGGTGGTCAACGGCCGCGAAGTGACCGTCAAAGATCTCGGCAGCGCCAACGGCACCACGGTGAACGGCGCGCCCATCTCGGAAGACACGATTCTCTCGCCGGGCGACATCATTCAGTTCGGCGTGGTCGAGGTGATGTTCGAGACCGGCGGTTCGTCGGGTTCGCGCGCGCCCATTGCCCGGCGTGGTGCAGCGGCTGAACCGCCCTCACGGCCCGTCACGCCGCGCGGGCCTCGCGGGCCCAGCGACAGCATGGACGGCGCCTCGGGGGAATCGAGCAGCGTTCCGCTCGACCCCAAAAAGAAGAAGATCATCATCATCGCGGGCAGCGTGCTGGGTGCGCTCTTCTTGCTGGTGTTGATCCAGGCGTTCACCGCGCCGCCCGACAAGATCGACAACGAGATGAAGGACATCAACGGGCTGCCGGCCAAACGCCCCAAGAACGTCCCCGCGGTGGAGCTGGATCCCGCGGAGCAGATCGAGGCGTACCTCGCGGAGTGCCGCACCTATTCGAGCAGCGAAGCGGGGCTGACCGATTGGTCGCGCGCCGACGCCGCCTGCCAGAAGGTGATCGAGCTCGAGCCGATTCACCAGGAGGCCAACACCCTGGTCAAACGCATCTCGGTGCTCAAGGTGTGTGAGCAGAACTTCAACGGCGCGAAGGAACAGCTCGCGGGCGGTCAGATCGAAGGCGCGCTCGAGTTGCTGGCGAAGATCCACAAGGGTTGCGAGAGCTACCTGCTGCGCTCGCTCTCGGTGGCCAAGGAGCCCGTCGCCGAGATGAAGAAGCGCGCGGGGGCGGACTGCAAGAGCTACGCGACCAACGCCAAGTGGGATCTCGCCTTCAAACGCTGCGAGCTCTACACCCGCCTGGCCTGCCAGACGATGAGCCCCGACGATCTGTACCCGCCGGCGTTGATGAAGATGAAGCTCGACGGGCCGCTCAACCCGAAGACCGATTGGCGCCCGAAAGATCCGCTCTACATCAACTTCCTCAAGTCTCGCGAGAAGGTGAAACCAGGCGAGCCGATGTGGCAGTGCCCGGAGATCATCGCGTTCCGCCCGCCGCCGCCTCCTCCTGATCCGGGCAAGCTGGCCAAGGAAGAGCTGGCCAAGCGCTACCCCGAACCCGAGATGGGCCGCGCGCTCGTGCTCTACTTTGCAGGCGACTTCCAGTCGGCGCCGGTACCGCTGCAGAAGATCACCGAGAAGATGGAGAAGGCGCAGTACCACGAGGCCGCGCGCGCGCTGCTGCTCGACATCAACAACGCCATCAACCTCTACGAGAACGGCACCACCGAGATCACCAATGACCGGCCCGAGAAGGCCGAAGTTCCGTTCCTCAAGGCGCTGGCCGTCGACGAGCGGCTGGTGCTGGGTGATCGCGCGGCCAAGCTGACCGCCGACGAGAAGAAGAAGGAGCTGGAGAAACGGGTGTCCTTCATTCGCAAGGCGATCGTCGAGACCATGAGCTCGCAGTCGTACGAGAAGGGCAAGGCGCTGGCTGACCGGAAGGATTTCAGGGCGGCGTGCCGCATCTGGAAGCTCGGCAACAACTTCTCCCGCAGCAACATCGACCTGCTCAAGGCGCTCACCAACGTGTGCACCAAGCGCGCGTCAGATGCGTTCGATCGCGCTGAGTCGTGCGAGCAGCTCAAGGCCGCGATGGACTTCGCGGTCGATGGCGACGGCTTCAAGGAGAAGATCGCGGCCAGCATGACGGACCTGGGCTGTACGCCGTAACGGCAGAACAACCGCCCCTCACCCCGACCCTCTCCCCGCTTCGCAGGGAGAGGGGGACCTGCTACCTGCCAGCCATGGCGACGCAGGGTGACTTGTTCGGCTTCCAGCAGCAGGGCCTTCCTCCTGCGAAGGCGCCGCCCGCGCCTCCGCCCGGCCCCAAGACGGTGACGCTGGTCGACGCGTCGGGGATCATCTTCCGCGCGTACCACGCGCTCCCTCCGCTCACGACGAGCAAGGGCGTGCCCACCCACGCGGTGCTGGGGTTCACGCGCATGGTGCTCAAGCTGTTGCGCGAGCGAAAGCCGACCCACCTCGCGCTGTGTTTCGACCGCGACAGCCGCAAGGGCCGGCTGGCGATCGACCCGAACTACAAGGCGAACCGCGAAGCCCCCCCCGCCGATTTGATGAGCCAGTTCGACCTCATCCGGAAGATCGCCCAGGTGCTCGAGCTGCCCATCGTCGAGATGCCCGGCTGGGAGGCCGACGACGTCATCGCCACCCTGGTGGGCCGAGCGCTCAAGCAGGAGTTCGAAGTCGAGATCATCACCAGCGACAAAGACTTCCTCCAGCTGCTCCAGCCGGGCGTTCGCATCTTCGACCCGATGAAGGACAAGCCGATCACCGAAGCCGACGCGCTCGAGCGGTACGGCGTGAAGGCCTCGCAGATGCGCGACTACCAGGCGCTGGTGGGTGACGCGATCGACAACATCCCCAAGGTGCCCGGCATCGGCCCCAAGACCGCCGCTGATCTGCTCGCGCAGTTCGGCACCGTCGAAGCCTTGATGACCCGCCTCGACGAGGTGAAGAAGCCGAAGATCCAGGAGTCGCTCAAGACCAACCTGGAGCAGCTCAAGATGGCGCTCCAGCTGGTGAGCTTCCGCCATGAGCTGCCGCTCGAGGTCGAGCTCGACGGGCTCATCCGCAAAGACCTGCACGCGGCCGAAGCGCGGGCGCTCTTCACCGAGCTCGAGTTCTACCGGCTGATTCAGGAGATGCCGTCAGCGCCCGCCACGCCGCTGCGCCAGGCCGCCACGTTGATCAGCGACGAAGCCGCGCTCGAGACGTTCTGCGAGAGCCTTTCGAAGGCCACCCGGGTGTCGCTTGCTCCTGCGTTCGAAGGCGAGCCGCACTCCGCTGAGCTCAAGGGGCTGGGCTGCGTGGTGGGCACCGAGACCTGCGTGTACCTGGTGGTGCCGTCGATCGGCGCCGCCGCGCTGGCGACACACCTGGGCCCGGCGCTCAGGAGGACGGGGCTGGAGATCGAAGCGCACGACGGCAAGGCGCTGCTCCACCTGCTCGCTTCGGTGGGCATCGAAGGCGTCACCCTGCACACCGACGTCGAGCTGATCTCGTACCTGCTCAACCCTTCGCGCAAAGAACACGCGCTGCCCGATCTCGCCCGGGAGCGCCTGCGCACCGAATTGCCAGCATGGCCCGATGGCCAGTCGGGGCGCGGCAAGGCGACGCTGAGCGAGATTCACGAAGAGCGCGCGGCGATGTTCTTCGCGGCCTCGGCCGATGCGGTCGACCGGCTGGTGAGCGATCTGTGGGTCGAGACCGAAGGCATGGGGCTCTCGAAGCTGGCGCGCGAGATCGAGCTGCCGCTGGTGCCCGTGCTCACCAAGATGGAGCGCACCGGCATCTGCATCGATCGCGCCGCGCTGGCGGAGATCTCCGTGCAGGTCGACGCCTCGGTGCAGGAGATGCTCAAGAACGTCTTCGAACACGCCGGCGGGCGCGAGTTCAACGTGGGCTCACCGGTGCAGCTCGCGCAGGTGCTCTACGACGACCTCAAACTTCCGGTGATCAAGAAGCGCTCCACCGATCACGAGGTGCTGGAGAAGCTCGCCGAAGAGCACCCGCTGCCCCGCGCGATCATCGAGTACCGCACGGTCGCCAAGCTCAAGAGCACCTACCTCGACACGCTGCCCACGTTGATCGGCGCCGATGGTCGAATCCGCACCACCTACAAACAGGCGGCCGCGGCCACCGGCCGGCTCACCTCGACCAACCCGAACCTGCAGAACATCCCCATCCGCACCGAGCTGGGAAAGCAGATCCGCCGCGCGTTCGTGGCCGAGCCGGGTTGGGTGCTGGTGTCGGCCGACTACAGCCAGGTCGAGCTGCGCATTCTGGCGGACATCTCGGGCGACGAGGGCCTGGTGAAGGCGTTCGCGGAAGACGCTGACGTGCACGCGCGGACGGCCGCCGAGGTGTTCGGCGTGCCGCTGGCCGAGGTGACGAAGTCGCAGCGCTCCGTGGCCAAGATGGTGAACTACGGCATCGCCTACGGCCTGTCGGCGCACGGCCTGAGCACGCGCCTCAACATTCCCATCGAAGAGTCGAAGTCGATCATCGAGCGGTACTTCGCGCGTTTCCCCGGCATCAACCGCTACGTCGAAGAGACCCTCGAAGGGGCGCGCAAGAAGGGCTACGTCGAGTCGATCTTCGGCCGGCGCCGCTACATGCCGGATCTCGTCTCGCGCAACCGTCAGGTCTCGATGGCCGCCGAACGCGCGGCGATCAACATGCCCATTCAGGGCAGCGCCGCCGACATCGTGAAGCGGGCCATGCTGGAGATGGAGAAGCAGCTGGTCACCGAGCGCCTGAGCGCCCGCATGCTGCTGCAGGTGCACGACGAGCTCCTCTTCGAGTGCCCGGAAGGCGAAGTGGAGCGGCTGACCGTCCTGGCCAAGAAGGTGATGGCCTCGGTGGCGCAGCTCAAGGTGCCCCTGGTGATCGACGTGGGGCAGGGAAGGTCGTGGGCCGAGGCGCACTGAGGCGGTAGAAGGGGAGGACATGGATCGCTCCCCTCGCCAAACCACCCCCGCTGAGCGCTTTCAGGCGCTGCTCGAGGTGGGCTCGCAGATCTCATCGGCCCGAGACATCGATCAGCTCCTGCAGGCGGTGGTGGAGCGCATCGCGGTGCTGCTGGAGGCCGAAGCGGCGACCCTGTTCATGCACGATCGCGAGAACCGCGAGCTGTGGGGCCGGGCGATGCGCGGTCAGTCGCTCAAGGACATTCGCATTCCCGATCAGCTGGGCATCGCGGGGCACGTGTTCTCCACCGGGCGCACGATGATGCTGGGCGACGCGTACAACGATCCCCGCTTCAACCCGGAGATCGATCGGCAGTCGGGCTTTCGCACCCGCTCGGTCATCGCCACGCCGTTGCGGCATCTGAGCGGCCGGGTGCTGGGCGTCTTCCAGGTGCTCGGCAGCCGGGTCGATGCGTTCGACGCGGACGATCGGGCTTTGGTGGAGGGCATCTCCACGCAGATCGCGGCGGTGCTCGACAACGTGCTGCTGGTGGAAGAGCTCAAGCGGGGTGGTGAAGAGCTCGCCAGCCGCATGAGCGACCTCGACGCGCTCTACGAAGTGGAACGCGCGGTCTCTTCGGTGACGGCGCAGAACGACCTGCTGGAAAAGATCCTCGAGATCGCCATGGAGCGGCTGGGCGCGCGCGCCGGCAGCATCCTGCTGGCCGAAGAAGATCGCGACAGCCTCTACTTCCGCACCGCCAAGGGCGAGAAGAGCGAAGCGCTGGTGTCCCTGCGGCTGAAGACCGGGCAGGGCATCGCGGGCCACGTGGCCGAGAGTGGCGAAGTGGTCAGGGTCAAGTCGGCGGAGGACTCCGAGTTTCACGATCGGTCGATCGCCAAGCGGCTGGGGCTCACCACGGGCGCGGTGCTCTGTGTGCCCGTCACCACCGGCAACAAGAACTTCGGCGCACTCGAGCTGCTGAACAAGAAGGGCGGGTTCAGCGAGAAGGACGAGCGTCTGGCACACAGCTTCAAAGACTTGCGAGAGCTGAAAGTAGATGTTGCCTATCCCTTCCTGCTCGAAGTCTACCAC
>JANODF010000162.1:0-2204 GCA_031412555.1 Archangium sp.
CCAGAGGTCATCTTCTCGTACTTCAGCTTCCGCGCGGCGAGCCCCGCCTCGACGTCTTCCACCTTCAGCTCCGGCCGGTCGGGGTGAATCAAGTACGCCACCCGCGAGGCCTGATCGAACTCGCTGCGCCACCGCGGATACCGGTCTTCGCTGTTCTCCGACACGACGATGGGGTTCTCGCCGACGATGAAGGTCAGCCGGTACGAGAGCCAGTAGTTCGCAGCCGCGTACTTCACCTGGCGATCACGCAGCAGCGAAGCCAGCGCGAGCTCTTCGCTCATGGCGCCTTGCTCCGTGCGCTGAGGCACCGGGCCGTCGACCATCACTCCGTACGAGAGCCACCCGCCGATCACCGTGGTGAGCAGATACGGAGAAAGCACCAGGCCCAGCCGGGGCGCGGTGGCCGCCAGGAACGCGACCGGCGCCAGGGTGAAGGGCAGCGTCAACACCACCGGCAACAGCAGGCGCGAGCCGATGATGTCCACCGCGGTGCTGCTGCACAAGAAGCCGAAGATCGAGGTGAAGGCCACGCCCGAGCCCACCGCGCCGAGCACGCGGATCCGCCAGGGGATGCGCTTGACGAAGAACAACGCCGCACCCGAGACGAGCCCTGCGACGAACACGATCGCCCCGAGAAATTGCACCGGCGAGAGCCAAGCCGGCGAAGCGGCCAGCTCCACCGTCGCGTTCTGCATCGCGAACACCTTCGAGCCGATCACCGAAGGCAGGCACTGCTCGACGAGCAGCGGCCAGTTCTTCGGGATCAGCCGGGTGTTGAGGTGCGCGCGCCCCGTGGAGACGTGCGCTACCCAACGCAACACCGTGAGCACGATCACGCCCAGCGCGGTGCCCAGGATGACTCGGGGGAGCAGCGGAGGCCAGGGCTTGAACTTCCAGGTGCCGTCGAGCGCCGACAGGCAGGCGAAGAGGAGCAGGCCGGGCAGGAACTGCGCTGCGAAGAGGTCGACGAACATCGCCACGAACGCGGTGAGAATGCCCAGCACCAGCAGCAACGTGGGGCGCACTGACTCCGCAGCGCGATCGATCAGGAAGAACGACAGCAACACGATCGCCATGCACCACTGCCGCATGTTGAAGAAGAGGTAGATGTTGAGGCCGATCGTCATGAAGACGAGGGGCAGGGTGAGCACGAAGCCCAGCCAGGGCCCCAGCCGCCGCGCGACGATCGCATGGGCGAGCCACATCGAGACCAGCTGTGCGAGCACCGTCACGCACATGAGGACCAGCGGGGTGGCGCCGAACAGCGCGAAGAACGGCAGCGCCATCACCGAGTCGATCGAGGTGAGGTAGTCGCGCGCCCAGTGCAGCACCTCCCACTCGCCTTCCAGCATGCGGCTGGCTTGCAGCCCGGCGATCGCGCCGTCAGAGTTGATGAAGCCCGGGTTCATCAGCGCGGGCACCCGGAAGAGCACGAACGCGAGGGTGAGGAGGACTGGGGGGAGCCACCGCTTCATCTGCGGCCGCTCGTATCAGAGGCGCAGCCGGGGCTCACGAACGGTGGCCTGTGGGAGCGCGGCTTTGACCGCCTCCACCCACTCCGGGTGATGGCGATCGGCGACCAGCTCCAGCCGCTTCAGGTGCGCGAAGGAGTCGATGGTCTCGATCAGCGTGGTGTACCAGCCGGTCTCTGCTTCAGCGGCGATCTCCAGGCGCGTCAGCCCTCGCAGCAACGCGCTGACCGAAAGATCGCTCAGCTGCTGCGGCCACAAGGCGCCGGTGATCGTCAGTGATTTCAGAGAAGGTGCCACGTCACCGGCAAGCAGGGCCAGCGGCAGATCCAACCGGCGGAAAGGCAGCTCGAGCGCGAGCGCCTCGAGGCGGGGGAAGCGGGCCTCATCCAACCCACGCGCGGGGTTCTGCAGGTTGATGCTCAGCGTGCGCAGGCTGCGGCTGCTGGCGCCGTCGAACCGCAGCGCCCACGCGCCGAGCCCCAGGTGCTGCAACGAAGTGAGCCGCGCGGTCACCGGAGCCACCTCGAGCACGCCGGGGAGCTGGCTCGCACTGCCGAACCGCAGGCTTGAGAGCGTGCGGGGCCCTCGTCGAGCGAGCACGTCGACGATGGGCTCGATGGCGAGCGGGTTGACCTCGAGCTGTCGCAGCAAGCGGCCGACGGGTCGGTCGATCACCGCTTCCAGCTCGCGCGCGTCGGCGACCACCACCGACGAAAGGAAGCCGCGGGTGAA
>JANODF010000163.1:0-4201 GCA_031412555.1 Archangium sp.
GACCTTCACCGGGCTCAACGGCAGGCGTGACGACCGTACCGACGCGATGTGTTGGGGGTTCCACGAGCTGCTCATCACCCCGGGATTCGCCTTCGTGTGAGCCGAGCGGGCTACTTCCGTCACCATGGCCTCGTTGCTCGACTCGGTGAAGGGCTTCTTTCGCGCCGCGCCCAGCTCGGCGCCGTTGACGACGGCCAACTTCGAGGCCGGGCTTCTCGCGCCTGGCGCTGGCGGCCGGGGCCCTCCGAAGCGCGGGACCCGCGAGCTGATCCAGCTCTACAATCAGTCGCCCTGGTTGCGCGCCGTGACCTCTCGCATCGCGCGGGGCGTCGCGTCATCTCGGTTTCGCGTGTTCACGCGGGCGAAAGAGTCCGTGCCGACAAAGGGCCGCGAAGCGCCCTCGTGGCGCTGGGGCGTCGACCGCGCGGTGAGCGATCCCCTGCTGCCTGCCGGCAATCACCGTGAACGCCGGCGCCGGCGCGATGCGTTGCAGGCGCAGGGAGTACTCCGCGAGGTGATCGACCACCCGCTGCTCAAGTTGCTCGCGAAGCCGAACGAGTTCATGAGCGGCTCGACCGCCATCAAGGTCACCCAGGTGTGGCTCGACGTGAAGGGTGAGGCCTTCTGGCTCATCGCCTACGGCGCCGATGGCACCCCGCGGGCTCTGTACCCGTTGCCGCCCCACTGGGTTCGCCAGGTTCCCACCGCGGCTGACCCGCACTTCGTGGTGAGCGTGGGTACGACGCAGCTGAAGATCGACCCCTCGGCGATGATCTGGCTGAAGGACGTGGACCCCGACAACCCGTACGGGCGCGGCACGGGCGTCGCCGAAAGCCTGGGCGACGAGCTCGAGACCGACGAGTTCGCTGCGAAGTACGTGAAGGCGTGGTTCTTCAACAGCGCAACGCCCAGCCTGATCGTCTCGTTCGAGAACAATGCGACCAAGCCACAGCTCGAGGAAGCACGAGACGCTTGGGAGCAGGCCCACCGCGGCACGCACAACGCGCACCGCGCTCACTTCGCGACCGGCAAGATGAACGCGGTCAAGCTCGACACGGCGTTCAAAGACCAGCAGTTGGTCGAACTGCGCGTGATGGCTCGCGACACGGTCATTCAGGTCTACGGAGTTCCCCCTGAGTGCATCGGGGTGATCGAGGACTCGAACCGCGCGACGATCGATGCTGCTGACTACATGATGTCGAAGGGCGTTGAACACCCACGCGCGGAGTACCTCCGCGAGGAGATCGGCGCTCAGCTGCTCACCAAGTACAAGGGCGGCGAGGCCGCGGTGCTCGAGGTGGAGATCTCCGAGCCCGAAGACAAGGGCCGTCGCCTTGAGGTGATGAAGGCCCAGCCGCGCGCGTTCACGCTCAACGAGTGGCGCGAAGAGGCGAACTACGAGCCGCTCACGGATCTCGACGGGCAGTTCCCCGCGGCGATGCCAGGACAGGGCGCCCCGGCCGCGCCCGCGCCTGCGGATGATCCGAAGCCTGCGCCCGAAGATGACGACGAGAGCGACCCCGAGCCGTCACCGTAGGCGCGCATCGACGGTTCGGAGCATCGTGTGAACGGCTGAGGTGAGTCTGTGTTCATGACGACGCACCGCCGCGACGCAGTCACCAGCACCGCCGAGAAGACCGGCGAGC
The DNA here is from genome assembly GCA_031412555.1 of Archangium sp. Classification (GTDB taxonomy): domain Bacteria; phylum Myxococcota; class Myxococcia; order Myxococcales; family Myxococcaceae; genus Archangium_A. The sequence goes on from JANODF010000163.1 coordinate 1,647, forward strand.
GGACGCGGCGCGTCGTGGTCTCGGATGAGTCGGTCGACCGCTACAACACCACCTTCGCAGCAGACGGTTGGGAGACTCGCAACTTCGAGAAGAACCCGATTCTTCTCTGGTGCCACCAAGCGGGCGAAGAGCCGATCGGAAAGGCGACCGTCAGCCGCAGGGGCAGAGAGCTCATCGCAGATTGTGAGTTCTTCACGGCGGAGCTGAACGCGCGCGCGGTTCGTGTTCTGGGCATGATCGACGCGGGCGTTCTCGCCGTGTCTCACCGCTTCGAACCGCTCGAGTACAAGTACAACCTCGACCGCGAAAGCTCGGGCGACGGCTGGTACCCGCCCATCGACTACCTCCGCCAGGAGTTGCTGGAGATTTCAATCGTCTGTGTGGGTGGCAACGCCAACGCGGTGCCCATTCGCAACTTCACCGACCCCGAGGACCTCCGGCTGCTCGCCGAGGCCGCAACGGTTCGCTCGTTCGATCCGCCTCGCATCGAGGTGAAGAAACTCCGCGAGGCCGCGGTAGCCGCGCGTTCGGCTGCCCAGCCCGAGCCTGCTCCCGTGCCCGTGCCCGCGCCCCCTGCCCCCGAGCAGGAAAAGCCGATTGATGAACAGGAGCTCGAGGTCGAAGGCCTCGACGCTGCCGGCGTGTCCTCGCTCGTGCAGGAGACCGTGAAGGAAGTCATGAGTCAGCGGAGCCGCTCACTCGAGCTGCACCGTCGTGGGGAACTCGAAGTCGCCTGAAGAGGGAGCACACCGTGGGAATCACCGTCAAGGATCTGAAGAGCATCATCAAGGACACCGTCTCTGCCGAGCTCGCCGACAAGGTGATCGACGCCGAGAAGGAGACCCGCGCGCTCTTCGATGCCGCGCTCAAAAAGGGCGACCCCGAGTTCATGCGCAAGCTGCAGGCGCTGATGACTGGCTCGTCGAATGGCGAGCACGCCGACAAGCTCGCGGCGGCTCGCGACTACCGCATGGAGATGGACCCGCACAAGGGCAAGGGGCTGACCTTCGCTCGCGCCGTGCGGTGCGCCACCATCGCGAAGCAGCGCAACAAGGACACGAAGGAAGTGGCGCGCGACTTCGCGGCCCGCGGCTTCGTCGGCTACGCCCACATCGCCGACATGCTCGACGATGCCGAGAAGACCAGCCGCGCGATGGAAGCCGGCACGTTGTCCGGCGCTGGCGTGCTGATTCCCGAGCAGCTCTCGGGCGAGTTCATCGAGCTGCTCTACGCGATGACCGTCGCGACGAAGCTCGGCGCTCGCGACATCGGGTTCCGGGGCAGCCTCGGAATGGGACGGCTGAACTCGGGCGCGACCGTCTCCTACGTCGGCGAGGAAGGGCTCATCGTTCCCTCGCAGCAGGCGCTCGGCGCCGTGAAGCTCACCGGCAAGAAGGCCGCGGGCCTCGTGGCGATCACCAACGAGCTCCTGGCGCTGGCCAGCCCTGGCGCCGACGCCATCATCCGCGATGACCTGCTGATGGCGATGGCGCTCCGCCGCGATCTCTCGTTCTACCGAGGCACCGGCTCCGAGGCCCAGCCCAAGGGCGTGTACCTCTGGACGAAGGCGGCCAACCACGTCAACCAGACGGGCACCACCCTCGCGGCCGCGGTGACCGACTACCTCGGTCTCTGCCGCCTGGTCGAAGAGAGCAACGTGCCGATGGACTCGGCGGCGTTCGTGATGGCCCCGCGCACCTTCTGGGGCCTCGCGAAGATCCTCGATGGCCAGGGTCAGTTCGTGTTCATGCCCATGCTGATGGCCGGCCAGCTGTTCGGCTTCAAGTTCGGCAAGACCACGCAGATCCCCACCAACCTCTCGGGCTCGCAGTCCGAGGTATACTTCGGCGTCCACAACGACGTGATGCTGGGTCGCGACGAGAGCCGCCCCCTCGAGGTCGAGATGCAGCCGAACGGCGCGTACCACAACGGTACGGCGGTCGTGGCCGGCTTCTCGAACGACACCACGCCGATTCGCATCATCGAGTCGCACGACGTCGCGGCTCGCCACGACAACACCTTCGCGATCCTCGAGCAGGTCACGCTCCAGTAACCGCGGGCTGAACGCCTTCACGCCGCGCCCAGCTTGCTGAGCGCGGTGAACTCCAACGCAAGGAAAGACGAAATGACCGCTCAGACCATCACCGGAATCGGGCCCGAAGTTGCCACCCGCATCGGCCTCGAACCTGCGGCTCGCGTGGCAGGCGCCGTCAACGGAACCGGCATCGACCGCCGAGGCTTCAACTCGTGCGCGCTCATCGGACAGACGGGTGCCGTCACGGGCGCCCCGACCAGCCAGTCGGTCGACTTCAAGCTTCAGCACTCCGACACGCTCGGAGGCGCGTACGCCGACTTCGTTCCCAGCATTCCCCAGCCTGGTGCGACCGGCGCGCTCGCGCAGATGACCGCGGCCTCAGCGATCAAGAAGCGCAGCATCGACCTGAAGACGGCCAAGGCCTTCATCCGGGTCGTGGGAACCACCGCCTTCGTGGCTGGCACGGCCCCGACGCTGCTCAGCTCCGCGGTGCTCGTGCTCGGCGGCGCCGACGTGCTGC
>JANODF010000164.1:0-9132 GCA_031412555.1 Archangium sp.
GCCGAAGAGCGCCTTCACGGTGCCCGTGTCGATCGCCTTGGTCAGCTCGGTGAACGGCTTGAGCTCCAGGCCGTAGGCCTTCGCGATGACCTCGAGGCCCTTGCGGTTGGGGTTCTTGTCGGCGGTGAGCAGGAAGTGGTCGGCCTCGCCGTTGGGGCGGCCCGAGACGTAGACCGACTTCACCTTGAGCACGTCGCGCGCGAACGCGAGGCCGGCGAGCAGGTCTTCGATCGACGCCACGGGGGAGGCCATGAAGGCCACCTTGCCGGCGTGACCCTTGAGCTTCTCGACCGCCACGCGCAGCGCTTCGATCTGCGTGACGTCTTTCACTTCGGCGCCACGGCCCAGGCCGTTCTGCTGGACGCGGTGCTTGTTGAGCCCCTTGTACGAGAGCCGGCCCTTGTCACACATCCAGCTCTTGTTGATCTGCTCGTTCTCACGCGGCCGGAAGCGGTACGTGTCCTGGCCCATGAAGTCGGCGTAGATCGAGCAGCCACGCGAGCAGCCCGTGCACACCGAGGGAGCAGCCGACAGGAACCACGCACGCGCGCGGAAGCGGAAGTCGGTGTTGAGCAGCGCGCCGACCGGGCAGATGTCGACGATGTTGCCCGAGTAGTTCGAGTCGAGCTTGCCGTACGCGGGCGAGATGTCGACCACCTCGTGCGAGCCGCGGCCGAAGATGCCCAGCTGCGGGGCCTTGGCCACTTCGTCCATGAAGCGCACGCAGCGGGTGCAGAGCACGCAGCGCTCCTGGTCGAGCACCACCAGGTCGGAGAGCTTCTTGCGCTTGTTGCGCAGCACCTTGGCGCCCTCGAGCCGCGAAGGCTCGAAGTCGTAGCGCATGTAGTAGTCCTGCAGCTTGCACTCACCGGCCTGGTCGCAGATCGAGCAGTCGACGGGGTGGTTGAGGAGCAGGAACTCCATCACCATCTTCTGCTGAGCGCGCACCTTCTCGGTGTCGGTCTTGATCACCGCGCCTTCGGAGATGCCGGTCTGGCACGCAGGCACCAGCTTGCCCGGGGGCGCCGCCGACGACTCCACCATGCACATGCGGCAGTTGGCCGCGATGGAGAGGCGAGGGTGGTAGCAGTAGTAGGGAATGTCGACGCCCACGGACTTCGCGGCCTCGATCATGTTGGTGCCCGGCTTGGCCACCACTTCTTTCCCGTCGATGACCAGGGTCACCATGCCGGGGTTCTTCGGCGGCGGCGGCCCGGGGGGCGGCGCAGGCTTCGGGGCTTCGACCTTCTTCTCGTCTGCGTTGCTCACTGCTCGACCTCTCCGCCGATCATGTTGATCGTGTCAAAGGTGGGAACCAGATCCGCCAGCATGCGGCCTTCGCACAGACGGCCCAGACCCGAGAGGATCTGGTAGCCCGGCGCACGCACGTGGCACTTGTAGGGGCGGCCTGAACCATCGCTGCGCAGGTACCAGCCGAGCTCGCCGTTGGGCGATTCGGTGCAGTGGTACAGCTCGCCGGGGGGCACAGGCACACCTTCCATCACCAGCTTGAAGTGCGCGATCACGCCTTCGATCGAGCTGTAGACATTCTCTTTGGGCGGCATGGCGATGCGCCAGTCGTCGATCATCACCGGGCCTTCAGGCATCTGCGCGAAGCACTGTTTGATCATCTTGAGCGACTCGGGGATCTCCAACATGCGCATGTAGTAGCGGTCGAAGTTGTCGCCGTTGTTTCCGGTGGGCACCGTGAAATCGAGCTTGTCGTAGGCCCAGTACGGCTGCGCCTTGCGCACGTCGTAGCTCACGCCACACGCCCGCAGCGCAGGCCCGGTGAAGCCGAAGTCGAGCGCGTCATCGGCGGTGATGACGCCGGTGCCCTTGGTGCGGTCGGTGAAGATGCGGTTGCGCGAGAGGAGCGTGTCCATCTCGGCTGCGACCTCTTCGATCTTCACGATGCTCTTCAACACCTTCTCTTTCCAGCCGTCGGGCAGGTCGCGGTTCAAGCCGCCGATGCGCCCGTAGCTGGTGGTCAGGCGCGCGCCGGTCAGCTCGGTGACCCGGTCGGTGATGAGCTCACGGGCTTCCATCGCGTAGAGGAAGGCCGAGAAGCCGCCCAACTCGAGGGCGAGAGCGCCCGCGGTGGTGAGGTGGCTGGCGATGCGGTGCAGCTCGGCGCCGATCACGCGGATATACTTGGCGCGTTCGGGGATATCGATGCCCATCAGGGTCTCGACGGCCGAGAGGTACCCGAAGTTGTTCTGCAGCGCGGCGACGTAGTCGAGGCGATCGGTGTACGGCAGCACCTGCGTCCAGGTGACGTTCTCGCAGCTCTTCTGGAAGCCGCGGTGGAGGAAGCCGATCTCGGTGTCCATCTTCACGATGGTCTCGCCGTCGAGCTCGATGCGCAGGCGAACGGTGCCGTGCGTCGCCGGGTGCGAAGGCCCCAGGTTCACCACCATGTTGCGCGTCTGAAGATGCGCCTCGAGCTCGTGTTCACTCGGAGTCGGATCGTATTCGTCACCGGCAGCTGCCATGTGCGTACCTCTGTGTGATGCGAAGAGTTAGTCCTGCACGCCGTTGGTGCCGGGGCCGCGGAAGATGTCCTGGATGGGGCGCTCGGGGATCAGGTTCTGCCGGCCGCGCAGCGGGTAGTCCTTGCGCAGCGGGTGGCCCACGAACTCCTCGTACATGAGGATGCGGCGCTTGTTGCCGCCGGCGAAGACGACTCCGTAGAAGTCCCACACGAACCGTTCGCCCCAGTCGGCACCCTGAAAGACCTTGTTGATGCTCGGGATGTCCTGGTCTTCGTTCACCCGCACCTTGAGGCGCGCGTGCTCGTTCCGCTCGATGTTCTTGAGAAAGTAGAGCACCTCGAAACGAGGGTCTTGCTCCTCGGGCGGGAGGTGGAGGCGATCGACCGCGTCCATCGAGATGAAGAGCCTGAATCCGAGCTTCACCTTGAGGAGTTTCACCACCTCGACGATGTGCTCACGGGCAATGACTCCCCAGGTTTCGCCGGTCCGGTCTTTGTACCGTTCCACGAGGGCCTGGGGGAGCTGGGCTTGAATCTGATCGAGCGCGAAGGTGCTCAAATTGCGTCCCTCTTCAGAAGAAATGAGGCGCGGTTCTTCTAGGGAGCGCTCCGCACAGAGTCAACGGGATTATCCGAGAGCTTTTGCAGGCTTAGCTCTTCGACCTGACTTCGGTAGTAGCGCTTATCGAGGGCCTCCCAGTCGATCACGACCTCGCCGCCCTTCGCCCGGTACTGCTCGGCCCAGCTCTGGAGCAGCTCGAGGATGGAGTGATCGAGGGTCTCCAGCTTCTCGAAACGCACGTGGATCTCCCTGTTTGCAGGGAGTTGTTCGAGCTGGTCGGACAAATCGGAGAGCCGCAAGAAGGTGGCAGAACCCTCGAGGTGGAGCGCGGTGCGGCGGCTGTGGGGATCGGCGTCGGCCCAGACCTCGAGCTTGGACATGCGCAGCAGCAGGCGGATGACCGCCACGGCCAGGCCCAACAAGACGCCCTTGAGGAGATCGGTCGCCACGATCGCCGCCATGGTGAGCAGGTAGGTGGCCAGCTCCGCGTTGCCGTAGCGTTTGAGCTCCTTGACGCGCGCGGGGTTGATCAGCTTGTAGCCGGTGTAGACGAGGATCGCGGCGAGGCTGGAGACGGGAATGAGTCTGAGCAGGCCGGGGAAGACCACCACCAGCAGCAGAATCCACGCGCCGTGCAGCACCGCCGCGCGCCGGGTCTTCGCACCCGCTTCGACGTTGGCGGTGGAGCGAACGATGACGCCGGTCATCGGCAAGGCGCCGAAGACGCCGCACAACATGTTGCCCACGCCCTGCGCGAGCAGCTCGCGGTTGTAGTTGGTGCGCGGGCCCTGGTGCATGCGGTCGACGGCGGTGGAGCACAAGAGCGTCTCCGCGCTGGCCACGATGGCGATGCCCACCGCGGCGGCCCAGATGCTCGGCTTGAGCAGCAAGCCGAACGTCTCGGTGGTGGGAAAGGTGGCGGCGCCGATCAAGCTGTCGGGCACCTGCACGTAGCCGATGGGGAGCTTCAGCAGGTTCGCCAGCGCGGCGGCCACCAGCACGCCGACCAGCGCGGCGGGCACGGCCTTCACCTTCTTCGGAGCGAACTTCGTCCACAACACCACGATGAGGATGGTGAGCACGCCGATGAGCGCGGCTTCTCCGTGACCGTGGGTGGCGTTGGGCACCACCGCCTTGGCGATCGCTTCGGGGATGCTGATCAGGTTCTGCCAGCCGGCGCCGCGCGGCTTGTCGTCGATCATCACGTGAAACTGGCTGGAGAAGATCAGCACCCCGATGCCGCCGAGCATGCCGTGAATCACCGAAGGCGGTACGGCGCGAAACCAGCGGCCTCCTTTGAGCACGCCCGCGACGATCTGCACGAAGCCGGCGATGAGAACGATGACGCCCAGCGTGGCGAGGCCGTGTTTCTGCACCAGCTCCCAGACGATCACCGAGAGGCCGGCGGCAGGTCCGCTCACCTGGAGCGGTGACCCCTGGAGGAAGCCCACCACCAGACCGCCGATGATGCCGGTGATCAGGCCCGCGGCGGGTGGAAGGCCCGAGGCGATCGCCACGCCCATGCACAAGGGCAGGGCGACCAGGAACACCACGATCGACGCGAGGAAGTCAGATCGCACGGCGCACGGTCCCGGGCTTGAGCTGCTCGTCGTGCGTTCCCAGGGAGAGGAACTGCTGCTGGCGGTAGTCGTACGCGTGCACGCCGCCGGTTTCGATCTTGTAGACCCAGCCGTGCAGATTGAGTTCGCGGCGGGCCAGTTTGGCGGCGACCACCGGGTGGGTGCGCAGGTGCTCCAGCTGCACCAGCACGTTCTCTTCCACGGTGGCGGTCAGCAACGCGTCATCGTGGAGGTGCTGGTAGTTCTCGCGGACGATGCGTTTGGTGGCCTCGGCGTGCCCCAGGAAGCTGCGCATCGCGGGGAAGTCTTCGGCCGACGGCGGGTCGAGCAGCGCCTTCATCGCACCGCAGTGAGAGTGGCCGCACACGATGATGTCGCGCACGCCCAGGCCCGCCACGCCGAACTCGATGGTGGCGGCCTCTCCGCCCTGCATCGCGCCATAGGGCGGGATGATGTTGCCCGCGTTGCGCACGATGAAGAGATCCCCCGGATCCGTCTGCGTCAGCAGGTTGGGGTTGATGCGCGAGTCGGAGCAGGTGATGAACAACGCGAGCGGGCGCTGCTCGAGCGCGAGGTGCTCGAAGAATTCGCGGCGCTCGGCGAACACGTGCGCTTGAAAGTCGTGGAGGCCGTCGAGGAGCTTTTGCATCTCCTTTCGGTAAGGGCGTTTCGCCCGTCGGTCTGCTCGATGTTTCGCGGCGCCCGGCTGAAGGTATGGGTGACTGTCAGTGAACGCCGACAACTTCTCCGGCTTCAGTCAGATCGAGCCCATAGGCAGCGGGCAGCCTGGGCAGGCCGGGCATGGTGAGGATCTCGCCGGTGAGCGCGAGCAGGAAACCGGCCCCCGCTGAGACGCGCACCTGCCTGACGGTGACCACGAAGTCGGTGGGCGCGCCGGGCTTCGAGGGATCGTCGCTCAGGGAGAGATGGGTCTTCGCGAGGCACACCGGGAGATCGCCGAAGCCCCACTTGCGCAGCCGCTCGATGTCCTTTTGCGCTTCGGCGGAGAGCTCCGCGCCTTTCGCGCCGTAGACCTTCTTGGCGACCTCGTTGACCTTCTGCTCGAAGGGTTCGTGCAGCTCGTAGCTGTAGCGCGGTGAGGTGGCGGGCTGCGCGATCACCTTCTGCACCGCGGCGGCGATGGCCTCACTGCCGGCGCCGCCCTTCAGGTAGCCGTTGTTGCGCGCGATGGTCACGTCGTCGGCGTGCGCGAGGCGCTCCACCAGGGCGAGCTCTTCTTCGGAGTCCTGGGCGAAGACGTTGAGCGAGAGGATGGGCTCGATGCCGAAGCCACGGATCGAGTGGAGGTGGCGCTTCACGTTCGCGTAGCCGCGTTCGATCGAAGCGAGCCCGGCTTCGTCGCCGCCGTGAGCGCGCATGGCCCGCGCGGTGACCACGAGCACGACCGCGGACGGCCACAGCCCCGACATGCGGCACTTGAGGTCGAGGAACTTTTCTCCGCCGAGATCGAAGGCGAAGCCGGCTTCGGTGACCACCACGTCGGCGAGGGCCAGCGCGGCGCGGGTGGCCATCACGGAGTTGCAGCCGTGGGCGATGTTGGCGAACGGGCCGCCGTGCACCAGCGCGGGCACGCCTTCGGTGGTCTGGGCGAGGTTGGGCAAGAGCGCGTCGCCGAGCAGCGCGGCCATGGCTCCGACGGCGTTCAGATCGCCTGCGGTGACGGGCTTGTTGTCTTTGTCGATGCCGACGATCAGCCGGGCGAGGCGGAGTTTGAGATCCTTCACGCCGTCGGCGAGGCAGAGGGTGGCCATGATCTCGGAGGCCGCGGTGATGTCGAAGCCGTCTTCGCGGGGAACGCCGTGCGCCGAGCCGCCGAGGCCGATGACGGTGTTGCGCAGGAACCGATCGTTCATGTCGATGCAGCGCTTCCAGGTGACCTGTTTGAAGCGGCGCTGGTCGAAGTTGATCGCATTGTCGACGAGGGCGGCGAGCAGGTTGTTGGCGGCGGTAATCGCGTGGAGGTCGCCGGTGCAGTGCAGGTTGATGCGGGCGCTCGGCTCGAGGGTGGCCTGGCCACCGCCGGTGCCGCCGCCTTTGGCTCCGAAGACGGGGCCGAGTGAAGGTTCACGCAGCGCGGCCATGGTCTTCACGCCGCGGCGGGCGAGGCCCTGCACGAGGCCGATGGAGGTGGTGGTCTTTCCTTCGCCGTACTTAGTGGGGGTCATCGCGCTGACGAGCACGAGCTTGCCCTTGGTGCCCTGCTCGCGGAGGCGGTTGAGCGTGGGCCAGGAGAGTTTGGCCAGCGGGCCGTACAGCTCGAGATCTTCAGCGGTGAGGCCGACCTTCTTCGCCACGTCGAGGATGGGGAGCATTGGGGCGCGGAGATAGCCCCGCGGCGGGCGTGGGTCCATGGCCCCTGCGGCTTGAAGGGTGGGTGGTTTTGTGTGCGCTTCGTGCGTGAGGGATGAACTCGGCCGTGCCGTCACCGATGGTCGAGGGTTTGATGCATCGATACGTCACGGAGAGGCGACATCGAAAGTGGTCCCTGTCCGCGACCGCTGCGTGAAGTTGTCTCATCGAGCCTGGACCGACGCAGCCGCAAGGCGTTGGCGATGACGGACACGGAGCTCAGCGCCATCGCAGCACTGGCCACCATCGGGCTGAGCAACAGACCGACGAATGGGTACGCGACGCCCGCCGCGATCGGAACGCCGAGGGCGTTGTAGACGAGCGCAAAGAAGAGGTTCTGCTTGATGTTCCGCATGACCTGCATCGAGAGGCGCCGCGCGCGAACGATGCCACGCAGGTCCCCCTTCACCAGGGTCACGCCGGCGCTCTTCATGGCGACATCGGTGCCCGTGCCCATCGCGATTCCAACGTGCGCCCTGGCAAGCGCGGGCGCGTCGTTCGTGCCGTCACCCGCCATCGCCACGATCTTCCCCGCTGCCTGAAGCGCCTTCACCACCGCTTCCTTCTGCGCAGGCAGCACCTCGGCATGGACCTCGTCGATGCCGAGCTCCTTTGCGACCGCGGCCGCCGTGGTCTTGCTGTCTCCGGTGAGCATCACCACATGAACGCCAGCCTCTGCGAGTTCGCGCAGCGCCTCGGGCGTGGTCTCCTTGATCGGATCGACCACACCCAGAAGCCCAAGAACGGTGTCCCCCTCGGCTACGAAGACGACCGTCTGGCCCTGGGCTTTGAGCGTCTCTGCGATCGCGGCGAGCGAGCCCACCTCGAGCCCCAGCTCGACCAGAAGACGGGAATTTCCAAGCGCCGCTCGCTTGCCTTCAATCAACCCCTCGACGCCGCGGCCTACCTTCGCCTCGAAGGCAGCGAGCTCAGGGATCTTCAGGTTCCGTTTTCCGGCTCCCTCCAGAATCGCCTTGGCGAGCGGGTGTTCACTGCGGAGTTCCAGCGCCGCTGCGACGGCGAGAAGGCGGTCCTCAGTCGCACCAGAGTTGGCGTGAACGCTCTGCAGCCGCGGGGAGCCTTCGGTGAGCGTGCCCGTCTTGTCGACGACCAGGGTGTCGACCTTGCGCAAGACCTCGAGCGCCTCGGCGTCGCGAAACAAGACACCTGCCTGCGCACCGCGACCGGTGCCGACCATGATCGACATCGGAGTCGCCAGACCCAGCGCGCAAGGGCAGGCGATGATCAGCACAGCGTCCGCGTTGATGAGGGCCAGGGTGAAGCGAGGCTCAGGCCCCCAGATGCCCCAGATCAATGCGGTCGCAGCCGCGATGGCGATCACCGCTGGGACGAAGAAGCCGGAGACCGTGTCGGCCAGACGCTGAATGGGGGCGCGACTGCGCTGCGCCTCGCTCACCATCGCGACGATTTGCGCCAGCAGGGTCTCCTTGCCGACACGCCGAGCCTCCATCACGAAGCTGCCGGAGCCGTTGATCGTCCCTCCCGTCACCGGGCTCCCCGTCGTCTTCTCCGTGGGGATCGGCTCACCAGTCAGCATGGACTCGTCGACGGAGCTCCCGCCCTCCAGCACCGACCCATCGACGGGTACCTTCTCCGATGGCCGAACGCGCAGTTTGTCGCCGACGTTGATGGTCTCGAGCAGCACTTCCTCTTCAGTCCCGTCAGGTGAGACGCGTCGAGCGGTCTTCGGCGCCAGCCCCAGCAGGGCGCGAATCGCTCCAGAGGTGGCGTGGCGGGCTCTCAACTCGAGCACCTGGCCCAGCAGCACGAGGGTGACGATGACCGCCGCCGCCTCGAAGTAGAGCTGCTGCATCTCGCCGTGCGCCGCCTGATGCGGGAGCAATTGGGGGGCGAGCGTCGAGAACACGCTGAAGCCCCAGGCCGCGGCGGTGCCCATGGCGATCAACGTGAACATGTTGAGGCTGCGGTTCCTCACCGAGGCCCAGCCGCGCTGAAAGAACGGCCATCCGCCCCAGAGCACCACGGGCGTCGCCAGCGCAAACTGCACCCACGAGTTCACCTGAGGTGGAAGGAGTGAGCGCCCGATCAGCACGTCGCTCATCGCGATGATGAAGGTCGGGAGCGTCAGCGCCGCGCTGACCCAG
>JANODF010000165.1:0-9702 GCA_031412555.1 Archangium sp.
GCCGAGCGACCTCGACGCGCTCGCTGCGGCCGGCGAAGTGGTCTGGGTCGGCGTCGAGCCGTCGGGCGATAAGGACGGCCGCATTGCGCTGTATCTCACCGAGCACGTCGCTCACCTGCATCGGCCTGCGATGCTCGACGAAGAGACCCTGTCACCCCAGGAGCGCGCGATCGTCGAGCAGCTCCGAAAGCGCGGCGCCTTGTTCTTCGCGTCGCTCCACCAGTCGCTCGGTGGAGGCTTCGCGCCCGAGCTGGTGGCGGCCCTGTGGAGCCTCACCTGGAAGGGGGTTCTGACCAACGACAGCTTCTTCCCGCTGCGCGAGCTGATTCGAACTCAAGCGCAATCGAAGAGGCGCCAGAGCTTCGAGCCGCGAAGTTTTCGCTCGAGGCGCTCGACGCCGGTGCAGGCCGACGGCCGGTGGAGCCTGGTGCAGCGCCGCCTCGAGGCCGACGCGGCTGCGCTGACCGATACGCAGTGGGCGACCCGCCTGGCGCAGCAATGGCTCACGCGCTACGGCCTGGTGACCCGCGATGTCGCGGCGGCCGAGAACACGGTCGGTGGCTTCTCGGGCCTCTACGACGTGTTCAAGGCGATGGAAGACGGCGGGAAAGTTCGGCGCGGATACTTCGTCAGCGGCGTGGGTGCGATGCAGTTTGCGCAGCCTCCCGCGCTCGAGGTGTTGCGCAGCCTGAAGGCCCCGCCTGAGCAACCGGAGGTCGTCGTGGTGTCGGCGACTGACCCGGCGAACCCGTACGGGGCGCTGCTGAAGTGGCCCGGCAAAGGCCCCATGCGGCAAGCGGGAGCGCACGTGGTGCTCATCGACGGTCATGCCCGCGCCTGGCTGAGCCGCGGTCACAAGGCGGCCTTCGTGTTCCTGCCCGATGACGAGGCGCAGCGGGGCAAGGTCGCGGGCCACGTCGCGAGGGCGGTGCTGACGCTCCACCAGAAATCGCTCGTCGGCGGTGAGGGCGCGCTGTTGGGGGAGATCAACGGCGAGGCCGCGGCCGAGAGTGAGCTGGCGTCGTACTTCAAGGCACTGGGCTACAGCGCTGCCGGCACGGGTCTGCACCTGCGCCAACAGGTGCGCCGCTTCAGGCCCACCTTCAAAGGCTCGTCACCGTCGGTGCCGGTCGACCCTGTCGTCCAAGACGAGGCACCCGAGGAACCAGACGAAGACGCCGACGAACCAGAAGGATGACCTGATCTCCCTCTCCCCCGCGGGGGAGAGGGTCGGGGTGAGGGGCCGTTCGAGCTGCCACTTCTCGAAGCTCGAGGCCGTGCTTCCAATACGCTCGCGCGCCGTCATGAACGAGTCATCAGTCGAAGAGAGTCCCTGGGCGACGGTGCAGCGGTTGAGAGCGGCGGGCTCCACCTTCGACGCCATCGTGGTCGAGCTGCGGCAGCGCGGTCTCTCACGCGAAGATCTCGAATTGTTGTTGCAGGACGACCCTGACTCTCGGGCGTGGTCACGGGGACAGGCGCCCGTCGCCGCCGCAGCCCATCCGCCGCCACTCCCCAGCGCGCCCGGAGACGGGGGCCGGATCTCTCGCACATGATCTGGAGTGACGAGCCGCTTCACGCATGCTCTGGCTACTGCAGCCTCGGTCATTCGAGGCGGCAGGATTCGTCGGCCGAGTCGGGGCACTCGCAGTCGCGGGAGAGCGAGGCGCGCACCACCTGCCAGCTGTCCCTCTCAGCGCAACCGGAGCCAGGCCAGCATGGCGGCTGCGACCACGGCCGCGGCGGCCTTCACACCGTTCACGGCGTACACGCGGCGCGAACGCTGCTGCGCGCTGAGCCAGTCCACCTCCGCCTGTTCGCTGGGGATGACCTCCTCCTGCGCGGGGATCAACTCGGCGGTCGCGTCGCAGGCCGGGCACCGACAACTCCGCGCGCTGATGCGACTGAGCACGAAGAGCCCGGGGAGCACGCCCGCGAGGAACGCGAACGGCATCAGCAGTGCCAGATACCAGGGCAGCGGGTGGATCTCCTCGAAGCGGCGCCCCAGGTAGCCACAGCGCCGGCAGCGCATCATCTGAGCGCGCTTCACCGCGTTGGCGATCAGCTCCCGGTACTCGTACGGATGCCTCTTGATGCGGCACGCGACGCAGCGCCGCTCCACCCCGAAGTACGTGCAGCCCTCGCACATGAAGACGCCGCAACGCTCGCAGGTGGTGGCGGCCACCGCCTCCGTGTGCTCGCCGCACGTCGCCTGCAGGGCACCCGGAGGCGCTGTGTTGGGTGTCGTTCCGGGCACGAACTCGTATCTTGGCAATCCGGAGAGGGAAGCCAAGTGCCCCTCATCGGGCCCGGCGGCGACCGCCGCGTGAAGGTGCGCACGCAGCGGGTGACAGCTTTTCGGGAAGCCATCGGGAATAAAGAGCCTGATATACTCTTTCAGGTGTGATGACGCTCGAACGGCTGGAAGGCGTGCTCCTGGGGACGGCGGTCGGCGACGCGCTGGGGTTACCGCTGGAGGGCCTCTCGGCGCGCACGATCGCCCGCCGCTTTGCTCCGGTGGACCGCTATCGGCTGTGGGGACGCACCGGCTTCGTCTCCGACGACACCGAGCAGAGCGCCCTGGTGGCTCAGGCCCTCGCCATGCACCCCGACGATGTGGACCTGGCGGTAGCGCGCTTTCGGCGCTCGTTGCTGGGCTGGTTCTTCCGGTTGCCCTGGGGCATCGGGCTGGCCACCTTACGCTCCTGCGTGCGCATCGCCCTGGGCCTTTCCCGGTCGGGGGTCAACTCGGCGGGCAACGGCGCAGCGATGCGGGCGGCGGTCGTGGGGGTGGCCTTCGCCGACGATCGCCACCTCCGCTGGACCTTCAGTGATGCGCTGGCAAGGGTCACTCATCTCGACGCCCGAGCCGTTGAGGGTGCGCGCTTCGTGGCCGAGGTGGCGGCGCTGGCGGTGCCCGGCGCGCAGCCGCTGGCGGTGATCGAAGCGGGGCTGGTGGCGGTACAGAACCAGGAACTGTTGGAGGCCCTGCGGGTGGCGGTGGCGTTGGCCCGAGAAGAGGCGGAGGTCGCGGTGGCTGCGGCGCGGCTGCAGACCACCGGGTTCGTGCTCCACACGGTGCCCTTCGCGGCCTTTTGCTTCGCGCGGTTCGGGGATGCGCCGTTGCGGTCGCTGCAGAAGACCTACTCCGCAGGGGGAGATACCGACTCCATCGGGGCGATCGTCGGCGCCTGGGCGGGTGCGCGAGGAGGGCCGCGAGCGTTCCCCGAGGAGCTGATCGGCGCGTTGCATGACGGTCCGTTCGGGCCCACGCACCTGAAGGCGCTGGCGCGCGATCTCCTCGAGGCGCGCACGCGGGGTGCGGCGCCGCAGAGCCGCTACTCCGCGGCGGGGGCGCTCCTGCGGAACCTGGCGCTCTACCCCGTGGTGTTGGCGCACGGGTTCAGGCGACTGTGGCCCTGGTGAAGCAATTGAAGCCGCTTCACCACGAGTTCGAGGCACCTTCCACCCCCGACCGATCGATGTCATTGATCCGACGCACCGGTCTGGCCTGACGCAAAGCCTCGACCTCCACACCCGGGAGCTGAAACCCATGAAACGAAGCGCCTCCATCGCCCTCTTCGTGGTCGCCCGTCTCGCCCTGGCGGACGACTGGAAAGAGGTGCAGGACACCGACGGAGTAAAGGTCTTCAGCCGGTCAGTGCCCGATCGGCCCATCAGGTCGGTCAAGGGCACCGGCATCGTCGACGCACCGGTCGCCAAGGTGGTGCTGGTGCTGCTCGATGACGCGCGGGCGCCCGAGTGGGTGGACAGCCTCGCAGAGGCGCGCGTGGTGCGGCAGATCGGGCCGTCGGAGTACATCGAGTACAACCACGTCTCGATGCCGCTGGTGGTGAGCGACCGCGAGTTCGTCACGCGGGTTTCCATGAGTGTCGATCGCGAGAAGCGCACCGTGGTGATTCGATCGGTTCCCGCCGACGACCTCGAGGTGAAGAAGAAGAAGGAGGCCTGGGTTCGCGGAACCTTGAGCGCGGTCTACGTGCTCGAGTCGATCGACGAGGGAAAACGCACGCGCCTCACCGTCGAGGTCGATGCCGATCCAAAGGGTGCGTTGCCTCCGTTCGTCGTCAACTTCTTCCAGAAGGACTGGTCGCGAGACACCATCAAGGGCATTCGCAAACAGACGAAGAAGGCCGACCTCAAGGTGCCGGACGGGTTCGCCGAGTTCCTCGACCCGATCGACTTCTGACGCTCCTCCATGGTGATGTGAAGGCGCTTCACGGTGATTCTGAACGGTGACGGCTAGTCGAGGGCCTCGACCTTCACGCCCGCGCGCGCGGCGAGCTCGACCGCGGCCTCTGCCCCCTTCTTCATCGGCCACACCACGTGGGTCTTCCCGTCGTCGAAGACGATCGTCACCGTGTACTGGTTCGAGACCTTCACGCCGGCGACTTTGATCGCGGCCGAGCGCAGCTGCACGGCCTTCACCCGCCCCCACGGCACCAGGGTGTCGCTGCCGAACCGGCGAACGACGAGCCCGCCCTCCCAGGCCGAGGTGGTGCGCGCGACGAAGAACCCGCCGAAGATCTGAACGAACAGCACCATCGCTGGAAACAACAGAATGCCCGCGCCGATCGCCAGCCCGCCCACCAGGTTGCCCGAGGCGTAGCCCCCGTACGCCGGCACCGCGGCGAGGAAGGCCAGCATCGCCAGGAACGGCCAGTTCTTGATGGAGAACGTCTGGGGGAAGTCGTGGAGCAATGCGCCCCGCTCACCGGAAGACATCCCCTCACTCTGGTGAGCCGGAACTGCGCTGTCCAGAGCGCGCCGCTGCGCATTCCTGCTTTCAACCCTCGTCAGGGTTCACGCCATGTTCCAGCAGCATTGCGCGAAGCCTCGCGTTCTCTGTTTCGAGTTCAGCCAGACGGCTCGGCTTCTTCGGCGCCACCTGGGCCGGAGCCGTGCGGACGACCAGCATGGCCCATTCCTGGAGCCCACACTCCGCAAAGCGCCTCTTGAGCTTGCCCACCCGCGTGCCGAGCCACTTCGGGTCGGCGAGCGAGGGATCGGCGCCCTGAATGGTCTCTTTCCAGATCTTCGAGTCGACATAGTGCAGCAGCCCACCGATCCGCCGCGCTTCACGCAGATCGAGCAAGCGGGGCCCCGCATCGTCGAGGGCGAGACGATTGATCAAGTGTGTCTCTTCTGGGCGCAGGCGACGCAGGGCCTCGAGCGCTGCGCTGAGGAACACAGCTTCGAGCTCGAAGGGATTCGAGTGGTGGAGCGGGCTGGGCTCAGAGGCGAGCCCGGCCTCGAGCGTCGGGGCGAGACTCAGCTTCGCTGCCAACTCGGCATCGATCGCCTGAAGCTTCAGCACCAGCGTGCTCACAGATTCACCGCGAAGATCACCGCGCGCTCCGACCGGGCGGCGTCGTCGAACGTGCGCACCAGGTTCCCAAACGACGCCTCGAACTCGGCCAAAGCCTCGGGCTCGTCCCAGTAGCCTGGATAGACATTCAACGCCGTGAGCAACTGTGGATCCCACGCCTGGGACACACGAAAGCTGCACCCCATGACCTCGAGGAGCCCCGCGATGCGGCGCGTGCACACGGTACCGAGGCCCCAGTGGTCCCCCAGAGGCGTCACCTGGAACTCCTCGCTGCTCGTGCCAGCCAGCGCGTCCCAGGCGGTGCGCTCGTCGGGGAAGGCCTTCGCCAACAGGCAGACGATGGCATCCAGGTGGCGCTCGAGGTGTCGGCCTTCGTCGGTGGAGGCGGGGGTCCCCAGCCCCTCGGGTCCCGCGAGTGCCGAAACACGAGGGTGGGCCGCGAAGCGCTCTGCATCGAGGCCGAGATCCTCCTCTTCATACCCGAGCCACCAGTCCATCAGCGCGGGCTGACGAGCCAAGGCGTCAAAGAAGCGTGAGTCGACGGCGTGGACGACAGTGGTCACTCCCATGCGTTCCGATCTACCGCCCCGACGCCCTGGACCCCGTACCTGCCCACCGACCTGGCACGCGCGGGCGACACGGTGAGCCGAGCCCCGCAGAACTCGAGGCCTTCGCGCTCCACACGCCGCGGACTCCTCAGGCGGTGGCTCATCGGCTGGTCGTCAGGGCGGACAGTCACTGGCCCGCAGCACCTTCTCGACCGCGGCGAGCTCTTTGCCCCGCGCTCCCTCTGCCGCGTACTGCGCCTTCGAGAGCGAAGCCTCCTGGCAAATTCGACGGCGCGGCCCCCGCGTCGCGGCGAGCGCCTCGGCAAGCTTGAGGTGATTGAGCGCGCTCTCCGACGACTGATTGCCCGTTGCGTCGTAGACCTTCTGAACGCGCTCGAACACGGGCAGCGCGAGGGCGGCGTGGCCGTGCGCGAGATCGACCCCCGCGATGAACGACTCGGTCGCCACGGTCTGGGTTGCGTCAGGGCCGACGCTGACCCGGAAGGCCTCGAGCGCTTCCACGGCGAGCCGTCTTGCCACCTGGGGCTCACCAGCGGCGTCGCGCAGATCAGCCATCAGAAAGAGCGAATAGGCGAGATCAGGATGGTCCTTCGGCAACACCTTGCGCTGAATCTTCAGCGCCCGTTCGAGCGTCGCGTTCGCTTCGGCCAGCTGGTTGCTGGCACGCTGCATGGCTGCAAGGTTCGAGAGGGCATAGGCCACTTCGGGGTGCTCCCCCCCGAGGATCTGCTCTCGCAGCGCCAGGGAGCGCTTCTGCAAGGCCAACGCCTCGTCGGACCGACCGAGCTCTGAATAGGCGGCGGAGAGATTGCCCATGACCGTCGACGTGGCGATCGAAGGCTCGCTGCTCGTCTTCTCGAAGATGGCCAACGCCTTTTCGTAGAGCGGCGCCGCTTCCATCGAGTTGCCCTGGTGGAACCAGCCGTTGGCGAGGTTGACCAACGCGCGCGCAACCAGAGGGTGCACCTCGCCGAAGGTCTCCCGGAGCCGCAGCAGCACTTCGCCGAGCACCGCGCGTGCGCCCTCGAAGTCGCTCAAGGAGTCCTTGAGCGCCGCGACGTTCTTGAGCGCTTCCAGCGTGAGCGGGTGCTGGCGGCCCTGAAGTGCCTCGCGGCCCGTCGCGACCCGCTGATAACCATCGAGCGCATCTTTGAGCCGCCCCATCCGATGGAGCGCTTCGGCCCGGCGATGCTCCGCGGCCAACGCGACCGCATCTCCCTTTGCTGCGCGGCTCGCAAGCAGTGCGTCCATCAGGGCGATTGCACGCTCGGGTGCGACCTCGACGATCAGGAGCCTGGCCTCGGCCAGGTCCACTCGCGCCACCAGCTCGTCATCGCTCAGGCGCTCGAGCACCGCGCGCGCGCGGCGAATCAGTTCACGGGCCTCCTTCGGGGCCGTGTCGAGCTTCAGTTCAGAGAGCAGCAGAATCGCCGCGACCAGCGTCGGATCGCTGCGGCCAGCCTCGGCTGCGAGCGCCGAATCGGCGAGCGTCTGAACCGCGGTGCTTCCCAATCGGTGTTGAACGTTCCCGAGCGCGAGCAGCGCTTCGGCCTCGAGCGGTCGCCAACCCAGAGCGCGTGCGTCGAGCACTGCGCGCTCCGCCCCAGGCAGCACAGTCTTTGCGCGCCCGAGTTCGGTCTGCGCGAAGACGTCCGCGAGGGCGGCGCGAATGCTCACGAGCTTGCTTCGTTCCTCCACGGTGGCCGGTGGCGGAGTGGTGTTCGTCAGCGACTTCGTGTCCGCACAGGCGGCCAGCCCTCCGAACTTCGTCACCCGAGAAGCGTTCTCCAGCTCATCAGGGACCAACTGCTGGAGAGAGCCGATGGCCGCCGAGAAGCTGGTGAGCCGCGCGTCGAGGCATTGGACGCGAAGATCGAGCAGCTGGTCTGACTGTTCACCCCGCACCCGAGTGGCCTCGCACGCATCGAGCTGCATCTCTCGCCAGCCGCGACTGAAGTCGTCCAGCTCGAGGAGCACCGCTCGCAGGGTCTGCTCCGAATACGGCGAGGCAATTGCCCGGAACCGCGCACTCACCGCGGCCCGCTGCTCTCTATTCCAGACCGAGTCGACGCGGCTCGCTCCATGTCGGCAGCGCCGGGCGTCGGTTCCGCTCGCGACGATGACCGAGACACTGACGAGCGTGACGGCGGCCGCGGTCGCAACCGCGATGAACGCCCGCTGGCGCCGCGAGCGTGGGGTGGTGTCCAACACCTCCAGCAGCTCGATCATCGAGGTGAATCGATTTGCCGGGTCTGGCGACAGCCCACGACGCACCGTGCGGGCGAGCCAGCCGGGAACGTGGTCCGGGAACGGCACCATCTGCCCGGTCCGCAGCGCGTGCTTGAGGTCGGCCAGGGTCGAAGCACGAAAAGGCCGCTCTCCCGCCAGCGCCTCGAACAGCGATGCGCAGAAGGCGAATTGATCAGACAGAGGTGTCGCCGCTTCGCCCGCGAACAGCTCGGGGCTCATGTACGCCGGCGTTCCAAGCATCATTCCCGTTCGGGTCAGCTCCACCGCGACTTCGGCACCCGGGTTCGCGCCCGGCTCAGCGCCGACGAGCCCGAAGTCAGAGACCCGCGCGGTGCCGTCTCCGTCGAGCAGGACGTTGTCGGGTTTGAAGTCGCGATGCACCAACCCGGCGTCATGGACCGCCGAGAGCCCGCGACCCGCGCCGATGAAGACGCGCAGCACGTCGCGCCACGAGCGTGGCCGGGCGAGCCAACCGCGCACGGAGCCGCCGGGCATCAACTCCATCGCGATGAAGACCTCATCATCGATGGTGCCCGCGTCGTGCACGGTCACGATGTTCGGGTGGCGCAGCCGGGCCGCGGTCTGGGCCTCGCGCAGCAGCCGGGCGCGCATTTCGGGCGACGACGAACCGCGCACCACCTTCACCGCGACGCGCCGGTTCAACTCAGGGTCGAGCGCCTCGAACACCTGGCCCATCGCGCCTTCGCCCAGCATCCGTTCGACCTGGTAGCGCCCGATGCGGGCGTGGAGCTCGGAGGCTCCGTTGTTCTTCAAGGGAGACTGCGCCGTTGCGTCGAGGCTGCCGGTTCGGGCTCTGAGCAAAGCGGAAAGGACCTCGGTGCATGAAGCGCACCCGCGCAAGTGCTCGGCCAGTTCGCCCTCAGCCTCGAGCTCGCCTTCCGCGAGGCGAGCCAGCACGTCGTCTGGCGGGTGGTGATCCATACGAAGCGCGAGCTTCGACCCAATCGGGTCACACAGGCCAGCGACTTCCGCGCAGGCTCTCGACCGTGGCGCTCGGCCGGCATTCAGCCTGGCCTGCGAAGAAGGCTGGTGGTCACCGCCTCACAACGTGTCGACGCAGGTGCCGGGGCGCTGGCGCTGCTCGTTGTTGGGGATCAAGAAAAAAGGAAACGTGTCGCCCATATTGGTG
The DNA here is from genome assembly GCA_031412555.1 of Archangium sp. Classification (GTDB taxonomy): domain Bacteria; phylum Myxococcota; class Myxococcia; order Myxococcales; family Myxococcaceae; genus Archangium_A. The sequence goes on from JANODF010000165.1 coordinate 9,320, forward strand.
GCCAAGACCCGCGTCCCGTCTTCGAACTCGAAGCAGAAGTCGATGTTGCCGCGGCCGACCTCGAGGTCCACCGTGGTGTTGGTGGTGAGCGGGCGCCGCAGCGCCAGCTCTCGAAACTGGATTTCCTTCGTCGGGCGCCACACCGCACGGGTGACGGCGAGGCGGAAGAAATTCTGGAACTTCATCGCGCGAAGCGCCTGATTCGCGGGAGGAGGTGGAGCGGCACTCGTCACCGTCGGCGCAGGCGCAGGCGCAGGCGGCGAGACGGCCGCGGCGGTTCCGCTCCTGAGCATGCAGTCGCGCTTCTGCTCGCTCATCTTCAGGCCCGCGCAGGTTCGCAGTTCGTCACTGCTGTAGGTGCGGTTCGCCGAGCCAGTGGCGCA
>JANODF010000166.1:0-21429 GCA_031412555.1 Archangium sp.
TCGACCATTCTGGAGCCACCGTCGGCAACAGGCACCGGCACGCCGCAGCCGCACCACCACACCGCCGCGAGTGCTCGCTTCAACACACCGAGGTTTTACCGCGCAGGTCGCGTACGCGTGGCATGGAATCTGCTCACCACCGCTGCATGAAGTCGGTCCGTCTGGTGGTGTACGCGTGCGCACTCCTGATCGTGACGTGGTTGTCAGCCTGCAGCGTCATGGGCGGTGAACGGTGCCGGGGCATCACGCTCGAGACGAGCCCTTCGTCGCTTCCCCTCGGCGGCGCCGCTCCGCTCCCGACGAACTCGTTTCAACGCTCAGAGCAGTTCATTCTCGGAACGGGCGAGCTGGAGTGCTGCGTCCCGAACCACCTCTTCTCAGCCACGGGCAAGGCCGACTGCAGCGTGGTGGACTGCGAGGCCCTGCGCGACCGGCTCACGGTTGCGAAGGTGCTGGGCGAGTTCGTCGATGAGCCCTGCGGCCCCTGGGTCGATCCCGTCACGCCACCGCAAGGTGTGGGGAACTGCAACGTGTACCTCGACGGCGACACCATCATCGGCGTACGCGCCACCTGTCTCGACTAGGACGAGCTTTTCGAAGTGACTGTGCCGCCGCGCCGAATAGCGTGCGCCCTCTATGGCTCCCAGGCGTTACGTCTTGTCGGTCGATCAGGGCACCACCAGCAGCCGCGCCACCGTGCTCGACGCGAAACTGCGCGTCTGCGGCGTCGGTCAAAAAGAGTTCACCCAGTTCTTCCCCAAGCCCGGTTGGGTGGAGCACGACCTGAACGAGATCTGGGCCTCCACCGAGTGGTGCATCGCCAAGGCGCTGCGCAGCGCGGGCATCAAGGGCTCTGAGCTCGCGGCCATCGGCATCACCAACCAGCGTGAGACCACCGGCCTCTGGCATCGCGGCACGGGCAAGCCGATTCACAAGGCCATCGTCTGGCAAGACCGCCGCACCAGCGCGTTGTGCGGCGAGCTCAAGGCGCACGGCCACGAGAACGAAGTGAAGAAGACCACCGGCCTGGTGCTCGATCCGTACTTCTCCGGCACCAAGGTGAAGTGGCTGCTCGACTCGGTGAAGAACGCACGCAAGCAGGCCGACGCAGGTGAGCTCGCGTTCGGCACCATCGACACCTGGCTCGTCTACAAGTTGACCGGCCACGGCTCGCATGTGACCGACGTCTCCAACGCGAGCCGCACCATGCTGATGGGCCTCGAGTCGCTCGAGTGGAACGACGCGATGCTCTCGATGCTCGACGTGCCGCGTTCGGTGCTCCCGCGCATCGCCGCGAGCTCCGAGGTGTACGGCATGACGCGCGGCATGAAGTCGTTGCCCGACGGCATTCCGGTCTCTGGCATGGCGGGCGATCAGCAGGCCGCGCTCTTCGGCCAGGCGTGTTTTACGCCCGGTGAATCGAAGTGCACCTACGGCACCGGCGCGTTCCTCTTGATGAACGTGGGTGACAAGCCGGTCGCCTCGAAGGCGGGCCTGCTCACCACGGTGGGCTGGAAGCTCGATGGCAAGACCACCTACGCGCTCGAGGGCTCGTGTTTCATCGCGGGCGCGGCCGTGCAGTGGCTGCGTGATGGCCGGGGGATCATCAAGAACGCCAGTGAGATCGAAGCGCTGGCGAAGACGGTGAAGAGCTCGGGCGACGTGGTGTTCGTGCCGGCGCTGGCGGGCCTGGGCGCGCCGCACTGGCGGCCTGATGCGCGCGGCCTGTTCGCGGGCATCGATCGCAGCACCAACCGGGGTCACCTGGCGCGTGCGGTGCTCGAAGGCGTGGCGCTGCAGATTCAGGATCTCGCCGAGGCGATGAAGCTCGACTCTGGCCGAGACATTCCCGCGTTCAAGGTCGACGGCGGGGCGGCGCGGAACGATCTGCTGATGCAGTACCAGGCCGACATCCTGGGCACGAACGTGGTGCGCCCGAAGAACGTGGAGACCACCAGCCTCGGCGCCGCGTTCCTCGGTGGCCTGGGCGTGGGCTTCTGGAAGAGCGCCGACGACGTGCGCCGGGTGTGGAAGGCCGACAAGGTGTTCAAGCCGAAGATGAGCGAAGGGGAGCGCGCCCAACATCTGGGCAAGTGGCGTGAGGCGGTGAAACGAGCGTGAGGTGGCTGCTGTTGGGCTTGATCCTCTCGGGCTGCACGAAGTGCGGCAGCAGCGCGGCCGATGCCGGCGTCGATGCAGGCGCTCGCGTGCGCCGCAGCACCGACCTGCGCAACGCGCTCATTCAGTCGTACCCGGAGTACCGCGACACCGCGTTGCTCGACAGCCGGGTGCGCGTGACCCGGACCATTCCGGGGCTCACTCCGGCTTCGCGCGACGAGGCGCTCACCAAGTTGCGCTGGGCGGTCTCCGACGCGGGCTCCGGGTGGGACTTGAACAAGTTTCATCTCGAGCAGACCGCGCCCGAGACGTTGGTGCTCTCGTTGCCGCTGAGCGTGGAAGACGTGGGCCATCTGTACCTGGCGCCCGCGGGGCTCTCGTCGATGGAGATGTCGATGTACCTGCCGCGGCAGCTGCCCATCGGCAAGGAGACCTTCGAGCTCGATCTTCACTACAGCTCGTCGTCGGATCGCTGCGTCATTCGCGTTCGGCAGGCGGTAACGTTGCTGGTCGCCAACGGGCAGTGGCGGGTGACGAAGACGCCCCCGGAGTGGAGCCCTGATGCGGCGGGTGATGAGGCGTTGCCTGAAGTGTTCTCGGTCGAGGTCACCGGTACCGACGGCGCGCGCATTCGCTTCGATCGCGAGCGGGGCCAGGTGCGGGTGAACTACGCGCTGGTCACCGTGGAGTAGCGCTCCAGGTGCGTGGAGGCACTTGCGCCACGTGAACCGCTTGGCTTGAGTTCCGCCTCTCCCTCCACCCCCGGAACCTCCATGGCCATCAGCAAAGTGAACACGTCGCAGGTCCGCCCCGCCCCGCCGTCGGCTGCTCCTGCCAAGGCCCCAGCGGCGCTGCAGGCCGAGAAGACCGCACCCACCGGCTGGGCCCTCGGCGCGAACAAGGCAAGCGCGCTCAAGATCACCCACGCGAACATCGGTGACGGCCCGCAGCTGAGCACGAAGGTCACCGTGCCGAAGGGCTACACGGCCGAGCTGAAGAACGTCGTGCAGAAAGCTTCAGACACCGTGCACGGCAAGGCGGCCTCCATCGAGCAGGACGCCACCACGCTCACCCTCACCGGGCCGGGCGGGAAGAAGTTCTCCATCGGCGAAGGCGCCGACTCGCTCGAGCAGACCGCCAGCGAGTGGCGCACCGAAGTCGACGCCGCGAAGAAGGCGCCGAAAGAAGAGTGGCTGCAGCTCGATTGGAGCTCGTCGAGCGGCGTCTCGGGTGCGGGTACCGCGGGCAAGCTGTTCAGCGTCTCGCAGGGCGGCAGCTTCTACACCGGCGGCGCTCACCCCTCGAACGGCTCGGCCATCAGCACCTTCGATGCGCGCACCGGTCAGCAGGTGAAGCTCGACTCGTTGCTCTCGCCCAAGCAGATGAACGACCTGGTCAACGACATCTCGGCGCGGCTCAACAAGATGAACGGGCCTGACGACATCGGCCCCGAGGCGTTCGGCGCGGGGGGGGAGAAGGCGGCGCTGCGCGACACCATCAACAACAACTTCGCGCTGTCGACGGACAAGAACGGCAAGGTGAAGATCGACATTGCCTGGGAGTCGGGCGTGCACGCGCTCAGCGGCTTGATGGCGCACTTCAGCGTCGAGGCGCCTACCGATGCCGCGTTCCTGAAGAACATCGGCGTCGAGTGAAACTCCCTCTCCCTGCGTCAGCGGGGAGAGGGTGGGGGGTGGGGGGAGGGGCCTTCAGGGCACCGAGGCGAGCCCCTCACCCGGCCCGCGGCCGACCTCTCCCGCTCGCAGGGAGAGGTCACGAACGCAAAAACGGCGTGCTCCTCAGATGGGGGCACGCCGTTTCGTTTTTTCAGTTCTTCGTTTCGATTCAGGCGAGGGGCGTCTGCTTCTTGCCGAGGTCCTGCACGAACTGCTGCGCGAGCGCCTGGTGCCGGGCGTCATCGAGCTTCTCGCCGAGCAGCTTCTCCGCGATGGCGATCGACAGCTTGGCCGCTTCACCCTTCAGCTCGGCGATGGCCTTCACGCGCTCGTCGTTGATGGCGCGCTGGGCGTCGGCCTTCAGCGAGTCGGCCTCCTTGCGGGCCTTGTTCATCAGCTCCTCGCGGAACTTCTCCATGTCGGCCTGGGTCTTGCGAACCGCGTCGGCCGCTTCCTGGCGGGCAGAGGCGATGGCCGTCTTCTGCTCACCGAGCAGTTTCTCGGCTTCGGCGCGCTCACGCTTGGCGCTCTCGATGGCGTTGGTGATGTTCTTCTCACGGCCTTCCACCGCCGAAAGCAGCGGGCCCCACGCGAAGCGGCGGAGGATGAAGAGCACGATGATGAAGGTGATCCACGTCCAGATGATGAGGCCGGGCTTCACGTCGGTGAAGCTGTTGCTGGCGAGCACGAGGAAGTTCATTTTGTGTTTCCTTACGAGAACGACGTTTTGCGTCACTCGACCCTCTCCCTTGTTCAGGGAGAGGGAAGAGTTGAGTCACGACGAATTACTTGAGCGCGAGCAGGATGCAGATCACGAGGGCGAAGAACGTCGCGCCTTCGATGAGGCCGGCCGCGACGATCATCGCGCCGCGGATGTCGCCACCAGCGGACGGCTGACGGGCGATGCCATCCATCGCCGAGGCGGCGAGGCGGCCGATGCCGTTGCCGGCACCGATGATGGCGAGACCAGCGCCGAGACCGGCGCCGAGGTAGGCAAGCATTGCAGAGGTGAGGTTCATGGTTTCGATACTTTCTGTTGTGTGACCCGCTTCTCGGGGGGGTCGAAGAACGTTCCCATCGGGTACTACCTCCAGCGCGGTGACTTCACCGCGGGGTCTTGTTCGAGTCGTACCGACTCAGTGAGCGTGGTCGTCTGCGTGCGCGTGGTGACCCATCGCGACGCCCTGGCCGATGAACAGGCTGGTGAGCAGGGTGAAGAGGTACGCCTGAAGAATGCCGACGAAGATCTCGAGGCAGAAGATCGCCACGGTCAGCGGGAGCGCGACCACCGCGGCGCCCAGCGTCCACACGAAGATGAGCGAGAGCAGGAAGAAGACGACCATGTGACCGCCGAGCATGTTCGCGAAGAGACGAACGAGCAGCGCGAAGGGCTTGGTGAACAGGCCGATGATTTCGACCGGAATCATGATGGGCCAGAGGTACGCAGGCACGCCGCCGGTGAGGTGCGCCAGGTAGCCGCCCAGACCCGCCGAACGGATGCCGGCAATCTGAATCATCACGAAGGTGATGATGGCCAGCGCCGCGGTGACGGTGACCACGCCGGTCGCCGCGAACATGCCGGGGATGAGGCCGAGCCAGTCGATCGCCAGGATGAAGAAGAACAACGAGGTGAGGTACGGCGTGTAGCGCTTGCCCTCTTCTTTGCCGAGGTTGGGCACCGCGATCTCGTCGCGCACGAACAGGGCGAGCACTTCGATCAGGTGCGCCAGGGTGCCCTTGGGCACGCCGTTCGAGTCACGCTTGCGCCCGAAGAAGAGCAGGGTGAACAACACCGCGCAGGCGACCCACATCATCAAGATGGCCTTGGTGGGGCGCAGATCCCAGCAGCCCTGAATGAACAGGCCCAGCGAGGGGAAGCTCTCGAACCCCGCGGGGGCGTGACCGCTGCAGGCGCCCGGCACGCGCTCGATCTTCAGGAACTCGAAGGCCTCGGCGATGTGAATGGCGGGCAGGTGGTACGGCGGGAAGGGGATCTCCATCTCGAAGACGGTGTCGTCTGCGACGTGGTGGAGAATGAAGTCGGCCGTTTCCTTCTTCTTGTCGACCGGGGCATTCGGGTCGACGGCATGCTCGTCGTTGGCAAAAGACGGTGCCGCGAACAGCGCGAGAACGATGAGGGCCAACTTCTTCATGAGATCACCTTCACTGGTGTTGCACTGCTGAGCAGGCTGCGCGTCTCGAGCACTTGCTGCGAGAGCGACACGACGAAGAACGCGATGACGAACGCGAAAGGAGAAAGCGCGGGGTTCTGCTTGATCACCACGGCGCCCAGGCCCACGGCCATCAGGCGGAGCATGAAGGAGAGGCCCAGGGTGGTCATGGTGACCTTGAGCGCGGCGGTACCGGTGAGGCCCTTGCCCAGCTGCGTCTTCAAGATCAACGAGACCGCGCCCAGGGCCGAAGCCACCAGCGCGCCGATGAGCGCCGAGGTGCGGCTGCCCTCGTCCATCGGGAGCAGGAACGCCAATGCCGCGACGACGCCGCCGAGTGCGAGGGTCAGAGGCAGCATGGTGTTGAGGCTCTTCATTCCGGTTTGTTTTTCTGCTGTTCCATCAACTTGTTGGCTTTGCGGATGAAGGCGTAGAAGCCGACCGCGCTGCCACCCATCCCGCCGATGATCAGGCCCCATGGCCCGATCCCCAACCACCTGTCCAACCCGTACCCCGCACCCACTCCGAACAACGCCGACCCCGTGAACTGCCAGACAGCGCTCAACCACGGTTCTGCCGCTCGGTACGACTTGGCGAGCGGGGACAACCCTTCGTCGGGGTCTTTCAAGCGCGCGCCGCGTACCAGAGGGTCCTCAGGGGCACAACGCAAAAGCCGTGCTCCGCATGAGCAGGGCTTCTGGACCCCGCACGCTGACTTTTGTTGCCCCCGCAGGCGCTCAGGACGTAGGCCGGTGCCATGAAGTTGCTCCCCAAGGTGCTGCTGGGTTTCGGTGCGCTCCTGTTGCTCATTCAGGTCGTGCGCCCCGACCAGTCAAACCCACCCGTCACCGGCGACGTGCAGGCGCCCGCCGAGGTGATGACCCTGTTGAAGCGGTCTTGCTACGACTGCCACTCCAACGAGACGAAGTGGCCCTGGTACTCGCAGGTGGCCCCGGTGTCGTGGCTGGTCACCAAAGACGTGAACGACGGCCGCAAACACCTCAACTTCTCGGTGTGGCAGGGCTACGAAGAGGGCCGCAAGCTCAAGAAGTTCAAGGAGATCGCTGAAGAGGTGGGGGAGGGCGAGATGCCGATGGCCATCTACCTGCCGCTCCACCCCGAGGCGAAGCTGACCCCGGCCGAGACCACCTTGCTGGTGGAGTGGGCCAAACGCGACGGTGCTCCCGCGCCGTGACGGTTGTGGCATGAACACTTCGTGCCGCTGGTAGTGGCCCCGCGAGCACTCCCCTTCCTGCGCTCAGGCCGCTTCGGCTCGTCGCTTCACTTCTTCGTTCATGGCCCTGAAGCCAGCGGGCGCGGTCTTCATCATCGCCAGCCGGCTGATCACCGGCGTGAGCAGTCCGCTGTAGAACTCCACGTTGCGCAGCCGGGTGCGCCCGATGGGCAGCGGCGTGAGCTCGAACCGATGGCGCCCATCGAACAGACCGGGCAGCCCGGTGCGAGCCACCCACTCGAAACACGCGTCGGGCTGGAGCACCGTGACGGTCGCCGAGAAGTCGTAGCTGGCGGCCGTCGTGCGCAGGCCCAACCGAACCCGGCCACCCTGCTCGAGCGAGCCGCCGTGAAAGAGCAGCATCGTGCTCCACGCCGACCAATCGCGGACCTTCGTGAGCACCTCGAAGACGCGCGCAGGGGGCGCGGCGATCTCCGAGACGTGCTCCACGACATGCGTGAACGGGCTCACAAGGCGCCGCGGTCGATGGCCTGCGCCACGGTCTGCGCCACGATGCTGGGGTAGCGCGCGTTGTGCTTCTCGCCGAGCACGGCCTGCCCTCCGAACACCGCGCGCGCGTACATGAGGGGCAGCCACGCGTACATGTCGTGCGGCTCTTCGTGGAGCTTGCGCTTCGTGAGGGCTTCGAGTTCTTCGAGCGAGCCGAGCCGCTCGAGGGTGACCTTGCGGCCGTGTTTGAGCTCCCAGGTCTTCGCGACGGTCAGGAGGTCCATTCGATCGCCTGCGACCTGAAGGCGCTCGGGCACGGGGCGCTCGTCGGTGGCCGCGGCGGCGATGAAGCGGGCGGTGTCTTCCCAGGTGGTCCAGTCGATGGGGGTCTTGCCGTCGCCCCAGTAGCGCGCCACGCCCTTCTCGGCGTCGAACACTCCGAGGAAACCGAGCACCGCCTTGTCGGTGAAGATGCCCTGCATGAGGTGAACGACCTCGAAGGTGCTGCTCGTTTCCGGAGCCGCGGCCCGGGCCAGGGCCCTGCGCCAGTCGGAGTTCACGTTCACGCCTTCGGGCAGCGCGAACAGATCGTAGGAGTAATCAGACGGGAGAAACCGGCGAGCGCCCGCGGCCTTCGCTGCGCGCACGAGCGCCAACTGCGCGTCGACGATGACGTCGGGGCCTCCCTGGAGCGTGGAGACCACGGCGAATGCGCCGCTGACGGCAGCGTCCCGCTCGGCAGCAGAAGCCTTCGCGGCATCGAAGGTCTTCAGCTCGACTCGCGGTCCGGCCAGCGCGGAGACCTCGGGCCTGGTGGAGTCGCGCACCAGCGCGCGCACCTTGACGTTCGGCTGCTTCAGCAACGAGGCCAATACGAGGCGACCCAGCTTGCCGGCACTTCCCACGATCACGATCAGTTTGTCGTTCATGGCGGGGAGGATGCGCGCGGGGCGATGAGCCGACAATGCGAAGACCTCGAACACATTGTCAGGTTATTCTTGACGATGATGATCAGCCCCTCAGACATGGTCCTCTACGCGGCGGTGGTGCGCGCTGGCAGCTTTACCCGCGCGGCTCAGTCGCTGGGCATCACCAAACAAACCGCCAGCGAGCGCATCACCAAGCTCGAGGAGCGATTGGGCGCGAGGCTGCTCGAGCGCACCACGCGCAAGCTGCGGGTGACCGAGACGGGGGCCGTGTACGCGCAGCGCTGCGCCGCCATCGCCGCCCAGGTCGAGGAGGCGAACCGCGAAGCCCAGAAGCACCAGGCCGAGCCGGTGGGTCTGCTGCGCATCTCGGCGCCCGTGCTCTATGGGCGCAGGTACCTGATGCCGGTGGTCGCGGCCTATCTGGCCCGGCACCCGAAGGTGCGCGTCGAGCTGGTGCTCTCCGATCGCCGGGTGAACTTCACGGAAGACGCGGTCGATCTGGCCATTCGCGTCGGGCCGCTCGACGATTCGACGCTCACGGCCAGGAAGCTCAGCGATACCCAGCTTCACTGCGTGGCGAGCCCGGCCTTCCTTTCGCGCCACGGCACCCCCACCCTCAAGACGCTCGCTGCAGCGCGCTGTGTCGGCGTGCGGCCGCATGAGACGTGGAGCTTCGGCAAGGCGCAGGTCAAGCTCGAGCCGGTGCTCGTGGTGAATGACCTCGAGCTGGCGTTCGAGGCAGCGCTGGCAGGCGTGGGCATTGCGCGGTTGCCTGCGTTGTTGAGCCGAGACGCCGTACGCGCTCGCAAGCTCAAGGTGTTGTTCAGCCCCGTGTCGACGAGGTCGGTGTACGTGGTGTACCCGAGCCGGCAATTTCTCCCCGTGAAAGTGAGAACGTTCATCGAGGCGCTCGAGCCGCTGGCCTCTCAGCGGCGTTGATGTGCGCCCGGTCTTCACCCTCGGCGCACTCGACGGCAAAGCGGGTCCGTGCTCGGGTCGGGAGCCATGGAAGCCAGCACCTTCACGCACGCCATCGCTGCGTACCTGCCGCCCGTCAACCCGCGCACGAAGAAAGAGCTCGACGCGCTCAAGTGGTTAAAGCCGCCGGACTGGGTCTTCACCGTCCTCAAACCCAACGCGCTCACGCCCCACCTCATGGGACTCACACAGTGCGGGCTCTTCGTCTTGCACATCGCCGCCACGGGGGGCTACGCCAAGGCGACCGAGGGATGTTTCGATCAAGGGCTCAACGCGCGCATGGTCGACGCGATCTTCGCGGAGCAGTTCGACTGGCGCTACTACATCCACTTCGGCATCGACGCCGAAGGTCTCAAGAAGCCTGAGAATCGCTGGCGCGTGCCGATCGCGTGCACCTTCAACGAGCGCATGGGCGTCAACATCCAATGCTTCAACAGCGACTTCATCACGGCCTCGGCACAATACGTGATCGAACTCACGCGGCATGTGCTTCGAGAAAACGACCGGCCCGTATTCGACGCATGGTTGGCGAGGCTTCTCGATCGCTTGCACACGGTAGCGGCGTGTCCCAACCCAACCAAACCCATGCTTCGCGGCGACCCAGGGGCTTTCGCAGCAGAGGTGTACGTGAACCACGGCGCACCTCTCCCATTCGAGGTGCTCGATCTCGACCGTGAGCTGCGGCACGAAGCGCTCGACGACCTCGCGCGTTCGGGGCTTCGCAACCTCAAGGTAGAGGGCAACTCGCGCCTGCGCGACCCTGCACGGGTGAAGGCAGACCACGAAGGCTTCGAAGGCAAGCCCTACGACCCCAACACACCCGTCGCCGCCGCCTTGTTCGCCAGCCGAAAGAAGCACGCGCCGAAAGCCGTGGTTCATTCTCCCATCGACTCGACGACGCTGTTTCCCAGAGCGAAGGCAGTAAAGCCTCTGCGCAAGACGGCCGAGCCGCTGAACGATGCGCTCACCGTGATGGCCGGAGCGTCGCCCGACACGTTTCAGGGCGCCTATCTTCCCATCCTGTATGCGGTGAGCCAGGACGTCGTCGACGGACCCTTCACCAAACTCGACAACGACGCCAAGGCGAACAAGGCGAGCTTCCACCTGCCGCTCCGTTCGGCGTGCATGCTGCAGCCGCTCACGGTGACCCCGAAGCAGCGCGCGGTGATTCAGAAGGTGCTGGGAGTGAACGCTGCGCCGTGGGCGCTCGACGAGAGCCACGGCGCCGACGAGGTGGTCAGCCTTTGGTTGTCGCCCGCCGAAGTGCGGAGTTTGAAAGGCGCCAAGACCGGGAACATCACGCTGGAGGTCGACCAAGACGGTGACGGGCTCCTCATGATGGGGGCGTGTGATGGCACCTTTCGCGGCGCGCTGCTCTGGGCGCTTGGGCTCACCGGAAAAGCGGTCGCGAAGAAGCCGTTCAATGACGGTTGCACGATGGAGTTCAAAGAGGCCCTGGAGGGGCTCGACGAGAACCTGGCGGCACATCTCTCCTACTTCGCAGACGAAGAAGGCGTCGTGGCACTGGCGCGCCGCGTGGGCGGAGCGCCTCCCGACTCGCTCCGAGCCGTCGCAGGCGCGATAGACGCGAGGCTCGTGCTCTCGTTCGAGTTGCAAGACCCCGAGTTTCACGTCGGCGTGTACAGGGTCGCGGACACCGTGCTCGAAGCCCCGTGGGCAAAGAGCGACGTGGTGGTGCGCCCCGTCTACTTCCCGGTGCAGCCGGTGTGAGCCGCTTTCTGGATCATGCTTGAGCCGCGGTCGATGGCACGTAGGCTGAGCGAATGACTGATCTCCTCGCCATCGTCAGCAAAGCCGTCTTCGACAAGACCTCTCCACACGCCGCCGTCGGCGAAGTGCTCGACCTCGATCGCTACCTCAGCACCCACAAGGCGCTCGAGCCGCTGCGGGAAGGGGGGCGGCTCTTCCTCGTCACCGTGCGCCCGCCCGACGAGCAGCTGTGGCTCGTCGCGGTGCTCGAGAAGCCGAAACACGACGGCAAGGCCTGGGTCGCGAAGAAGAACGTACGCCCCATCAGCGACCTCTCGAGCGTGCGCAGCCGCGTTCGCTTCACCTCGAACAGCGGCATCTCTGCGACAAAGGGCGCGCTGGGCATGTCGCTGCAGACCCCCAGACAGCTCACGCCCGCCGACGTCGAGCTGATGCTCGGGCCGGGCGCGACGGCGAAGAGCGCGAACCGTTCTCCGAAACAGCCGCCGAAGAAGCCCGCGCTGAAGAGCGCCCCGGAACGCGCTGCGGCGCCCGTGGTTGCGCCTGCGACGGGCGCGGCGAGCATCATCGAAGGCCGCATGGAGCAGGCCATCGGCGCCATCCGCGAGCTGACGGCGACGGCCAACGCATCGGTGGTGCCTGAACTGCTCCGATGGCTCGACCTCGACAAGTGGCGCTCGACCGAAGCGACGGGCTTCTGGGTCTGCGTCTTCTTCCTGCTGATGCGCTTCGGCGAAGAGAAGCATCTCAAGGCGCTCCGTCGCGCCTCGCCGCACAAGAGCTACAGCCAGATGCATGAGTGGCTCACGATGAACCGCAAGCTCGTCGCTCAGGTCATCGAACTCCGAGCGCACCCGAAGCAGCGCTCGTGGACTGACGAGCCGCTCCCGAAGACGCGCGCTCAGCTGATGGCGCACATCGCCAAGCGGCTGGGTGACCCACGGTGGAAGCAGGCCGGGGAGTTGGTGGCCTTCGCGCAGAAGCCGAGCTTCAGCCTTCAAGGCGAAGAGGGCCTGCATGTCTTCGCAGCGCTCCTGCTGCACGCCGGGGCCTCAGACCTCGAGCCGCTCAAGGGCCTGGCCCGGCGCGAGCCTCTCGTTGCGCAGCTCCTCGCCGCCCAGGGGAGCGTGAGCGGCGAGACTGAGTTGGGTGAGCGGCTTCGCAAGGCAGTCCTCGCGGATCCGTCGAATGATCGACCCAGAGCCGTCTACGCAGACTGGCTCATGGAGCAGGGTGACCCCCGCGGCGAATTCATCGCGGCCCAGCTGGCCCACCGGCCTGCCACCATCGATGTCGCGACCGCAGTGGCCTGGGCAGGGGACGTTCGCTCGAAGCTTCGGTGGCGCTCGCCCTTCGCCAACGAGAAGGGGTTCCACGTGCCCCGGTACGCCCGTGGCTTCTTGAGCGGAGCGGCGGTGGATTCTCTCGACGGGGCAACGGCCGCGTCTCCCGACTGGGCAACCATCGAGGTGTTGGACGTGCACAGCGGCGACCTCGCCGGTCTGGGGAATTACGATCTCCGCAGCCTCGTGGTGCTCGGCGGCTTGACGGTCGATGACCTCGACACCGTGCTCGCGCAGTCCTCGCTCAGAGAGCGCCTGCTGGGCCTGGGCGTGAAGGTGTCGCGAACCGACGGCACCGTGTGGGAACGCCTCGCCCAATTCCCACGGCTGCGCTTCCTGGCATGGGACGGTTCGCCAAAGGCCTTGCTCGCGCACCCGCTGCTCGAGCGGCTCGAGCTCGTCGCGGTCAACGAGGACCAACGCATCCCCAGGTCGACTCGGTCCAAGGTGCTCGGCACCTACGTCTACGCGGCGCGGTGGCTGCCGCACTTCGACGAGCTGCAGAAACGGATCAGACCGGGGTGAGCACGCCGCTGATTCCGTCCTGCTCGGGTGGGGCTCAAGGGCTCAGGGCCCGCGTCGTGGCCGCGCCCGGAGAGGGAAAGCTGCTGCGCAAGAACCAGTCCCGCAGCCGGTCTGACATCAACTTGCGCTGGGTCAGCAACACCGTGGCCGAAGCCGAGACCGTGTAGCGCGCGCGGGGCCTGGAGGCCGTGAGTGCGCGCTCGATGGTTCGGGCCACGTCATCGGGCGTGCCCGCGAGCCCTGCCAGCGGGCCTTTCTCGTACGACTCCTTCGTTGCGACGCCGACGGCCTGGTGAAACGCGTCGTACGGCCCCGCTTCGGTGCCGCCGTTCAAGGCCGAGACCGCCGCCTGAGCGAAGTTCGATTTGATCAGCCCGGCTCGATCAACGTCACGTGCACTCCGAAGCCGCGCACCTCGAAGCGCAAGGCATCGCTGATGGCTTCGACCGCGTATTTGCTCGCGTGATAGTAGCCGCCAAGGAAGCCGTCTTCGTCGGTCGGTCGAGCAGCTCGCCAGCCGTGCCAGGCGCCTCGTCTCACGGCTCCTGTAGCGATCGCCCTTGAACCCTCGGGAGTGCTGGGGCCGCATTATTGGACGAATGACGAGCCGGCTCGTATCGATGAAAGTGTCGTTCAACCGAAACCCGAGAGGTCGCACATGTTCGCCATCGCTGGAGTCACCGGTCGCACCGGTCAGATCGTCGCTGACACCTTGCTCGCGCAGTCCCTGCCCGTTCGCGTCATCGTTCGTGACCCGAAGAAAGGGGAGGTGTGGCGAGCCCGCGGGGCCGAGGTCGCGGTCGCCGACCTCAAGGACGCCAGGGCGTTGACCGAGGCGTTGCGCGGCGCGAGCGGGGCCTACCTGCTCGGGCCCTCACCGATGGAGACCACCGACATCGACAAGAATGGTCGTGACCTCGCAGCCTCATTCAAGGAGGCCATCGTCCAGAGTGGGGTGAAGCACGTGGTGGTGTTGTCCTCGATCGGAGCTCAGCTCCCCTCGGGCACCGGGCCGATCTCGAGCCTGCGCGTGATCGAACAGGCGCTCACCGGCCTCGGGGCGCACGTCACGTTTCTTCGCGCGGGCTACTTCATGGAGAACCTGCTCGGCAGTCTCGCGCCCATGCAGGCGCAAGGCGTGTTGCCGGCGATGTTCGGTGCCGATCACAAGGTCGAGATGGTGGCGACGTCCGACATCGGCGCTGTCGCGGCTGAGTTGCTGCGCGCGGGTGTGGGGGCTCCGAAGGTGGTCGAGCTCACGGGCCCGACGCCGACGACGTTGAGCGACGCAGCGAAGGTGTTCTCGGGTGCGCTCAAGAAGCCCATCAACCTGGCGCCGGTGCCCCCGGAGGCGCAGGTGGGGGTGCTCATGGGCGCCGGGCTCAACGAGGCCTGGGCGAAGGCGTATGCCGAGATGAACGTCGCGATGGAGACCGGTCGATTGGTGCCCGAAGGCGCGCTTCGACGTGGCCGAACCAGCCTCGAGCAGTTCGTCGCGAGCGCTGTGCGCTGAGCCGCGAAGGGGCGGCCCCCTCTCAGCGGCGTTGGTGGGCGAGGTCGACGTTCGGGAGCCCCGCCTTGAGCTCTCGCCCGCCCTCCTTGGTGAAGTAGTTCCCGCGCAGCAGCAGCTTCTCGAGATGCGCGAACTGCTTCTTCTTCGCGAGGATCGCCGGCACGTGCGAGTCGTCGAGCTCATTGCCGGAGAGGTCGAGCCGCTGCAGCTTCGGAAGAATCGGTGCGTTCTCCACCGCACGCAGCACCTCTTCACCGACGCCGCCCAGCCCGAAGGTCGTGAGGTGCGGGTACGGCTCACCCAGCAGCACCCGGCGAAACGAACCCGCGTTGATCGACGGCGACTGCGGGCAATCCACCACGAACGAAGTCAGTGGCGCCGAGAGGAACAACACGTCATCGAGCACGGCATCTTCGAGGTGCTGCGCGTGCAGTTCGAGTGACTGCAACTTCGGCAGCTCGCGCACGCCGAACCGCCGCAGGTTCGCGCGCACGGTGAGCTTCTGGAGCGTGGCCAGCTTCGCCGCCAGCGGCGCCAGGTTGCGCACGTGGGGCCAGAGATCGCGCTCCTGTTCGTTCTCCCAGCCGTCTTCTTCGTCACCGTCGTAGCGGGCGATCAGCGAGAGCGCACTCGAGGGGGTGAAGTCGCCGAGCACCAACGCCTCGAGGTAGCGGGGCCACGGCTCACGCGCGAGCACGTCGAGCACCGAGTCGTAGCTGCAATCTTGCGTGTCTTCCGGCCAGCCGATCTTCAGCACGCGCAAGAAGCGGGAAGACTCGAGCGCGAGCAGCGCGGGGATCAGATCCTCCACCGCGGTCTGCTGTTCCTCCTTCGGTGGTGCGTACTGCGATTCAGGTTCGCACCCCACGCTGACCGAGTGCAGGTAGCCGAAGCGCCACTCGGCCTCGAGCTGGTCCTGGTACTCCGCGAGTGAGCCGAGCAGCGCTTGATCGTGCTCCGCGACGAACGCCGCGACCCTGGTCTTCGCCTCGCGCTTCTTGCCGATGGATTGCTCGAGGGTGATCAGCTCACCGCGCACGTCGCCCTTCGCGAGCAGCTGATCCGCGAAGACCAGCCACTGCGCCTGGTCGCCTTTCGCGAGCAGCGCCTCGACGTCTTCCGCCGCCGCCTTCTCGACGAGCTCCGTCCATCCCGCGGCCAGCCGGCTGCGCACCAGGCGGTCTGCTTCACGCCTGGCTTCGTTGGCGTTGCGGTAGCTCTCTTCGCGTTCTTCCGGAAGGGCGCGGCTGCCCACCTTGCCCGAGCGGAGCGTGAGCTGCGTGCCCACCAACTCCACCTCCCAGAAGCGGGTGCCGTTTTCTCCGGCGAGCTCGAACCGTCGCATCGTTCTAAGAGCTGCAGGACAACGCGCTGCAGCCTGGCTTCGAGCGCGCCCAGTCGGGCCGTTTCTGCGCGAAGCGTTCTTGCCCGGGCTGTTCATCGAACGGATGCCGCAACACCTCGAGCAGCTGGGTCACGCCACTCGCATCGCCCGCCTGCGCGGAGTCGATCACTTCCTGGGCGAGGTAATTGCGCAGCACGTACTTCGGGTTCACCGCGTTCATGCGCTGAGCGATCACCGAAGGCGCGGCGTCTTCTTCACGCGTGCGCTGCCACCAGAGCTGCACCCAATCGAGGCCGGTACGCAACGTCGACTCAGTTGGCGGACTGTAGAAGGCAGGGAGCAGCACTTCAGGGAACGCGAGCGGTTTTGCTCCCGCGACGACCTCGCCCAGGGCGCGGAAAAAGATCGTCATGTCGGTCTCCTGCTGGCTCAGGAAGGAGAACAGCGCGTACGTCAGCTCCACCGTTTGCTCGCGCGGCGTCAGGCCGATCTTCGCGGTGTAGCGGCGCGCGCCTTCGAGCTCGAAGGTCTTCTGGTAGGCGAGCAGGGCCTGCTCCACGAGCGCTTCGTCGTCTTCGAGGAGCGGCAACAGCGCGATGCCCAGCCGCTCGATGTTCCACAGACCGATCGCCGGCTGATTGCCGTACCGATAGCGGCGCTGCTCGGCGTCGGTGGTGTTCGGTGTCCACGAGGGATCGAAGTTGTCGACCCAGCCGTAGGGGCCGTAGTCGATGGTGAGTCCGAGGATGGACATGTTGTCGGTGTTCATCACGCCGTGCACGAAGCCGACGGCCTGCCAGTGCGCCATCAGCTTCGCGGTGCGCACGGCGACTTCCGTGAGCAGCTGCGCGAACGCTTCCTTCGAGGGCGGCCCGAACGTGGGGAAGTAGTGCTGCAGCGTGAACGCGCCGAGCTGGCGGAGCAGCGCCACGTCTTCACGTGAAGTGGGCAGCTCGAAGTTTCCGAAGCGCAGGAAGCTGGGCGCGACACGGCAGACGATCGCGCCGGGCTCGAACGCGGGGTGCCCGTCGTAGAACATGTCGCGCATCACGCGATCGCCGGTGAGCACGAGCGAGAGCGCGCGGGTGGTGGGCACGCCGAGGTGATGCATCGCTTCACTGCAGAGGAACTCGCGGATGGAGGAGCGCAACACCGCACGGCCATCACCGCGACGGGAGTAGGGCGTGGGGCCCGCGCCTTTGAGCTGCAGCTCGAGGCCGTTCAGTTCACCGAGGCCGATCGCGCGGCCGTCTCCGAGCTGGCCCGCCCAATTGCCGAACTGATGGCCGCCGTAGTTCGCCGCGAAGGGCGTCACGCCGGGCGCGGGCGCATTGCCTGCGATGATGGAGAGGAACGCGGGGTCGCGCAGCTGCGCTTCCGTCAGTCCCAGCTGTTCGGCGACTTCTCGCGAGTGCGCGAGCAGCGTGGGTGAGGAGACTGGCGTCGGCATCGCCTTCGACCAGAGCGCGCCGCGCACCTGGCGGGGCTCGTTCGCCACGAGCTGATCTCCGGGCAGGGATTCGATGAAACGAGAGGTGAAGGAGGGGACGTTCACGGCAGGTGACTTAACCGGTGCACGCAGTGAGCGCACACAGGCTTGGGGGGGGAACGGCACCGACGGTCACAGCGCCTCGAAGAAGGCGGTGAGTTCAGGTCCGCTCCTTGCTCATCACGCGGAGGCCTCTCGGCCATGGGGGAGGATGCTCATGTGAGCAGTTCCGCCGGGTCGACTTTTGAAACCGGGTGTCCGATGTAGTCAGGCGTGTCGTCATGGGTGACACGGTTTGAAAAAGTGCGCCGGCTCCGTGGTGACTCGGGCGGGATGGGGTGGTGCTCGACCCGCGCGGGCGTATCGGCCGCGAGCACAGTGCACTCATGTGACCTGTTGCGTGCTTTGGATGAACCCGGGGTGGCGTCCGAGGTCGGTGTACGCACGCTCAGCACGTCACAAGAAGCTCGCGCCGAGAGGCCTGTTCGCGTCGAGCGCGTTCACCATGCCCCAGGTCGCCGTCTTCCTTCGGGCGCCTTTCTCAGCGTCGCGACCTGCGCGTCACCCACAGCCCGAGCGCAAACGCGAGCAGGCCCACGGGCACCGACGTGCAGCCACAACCGACCGGTGCTGCCTGACACGTGCCGCTCTCACAGGTGGTTCCGTCACTGCACGCGCTGCAGATCGCACCGCCCGCGCCGCACGCTGCTTCCGTGGTGCCCGGCTCGCATCGATCGAGCACACAACACCCGGAGCACGACGCCGCGCCGCACGTCGTTCCGCTGCTGCCGCCAGAACCACCACCCGTCGCAGTGTTGCCTCCACCACCACCAACTCCGGTGCCCGCGTCGATGCCCGCGTCGACCCCGGCATCTACCGAAGTGCCTGCGTCCACGCCCGCATCGACCATCGGCTGTCCCGCATCCGGCATGACGATGCGCAGCTTCGCGCACTGAAAATAGAAACACCCCGGCGCATGCGACGACATGAACTGCATCACCTGCAGCGTGCAGTTCGCGCAGCTCATCATCGGCACCGTCACGGTCGTCGTGTACGGACCCTGCGTGCTGGTGTGAGGGAACAGCCCATCGACCAGCGTGGGGTACGCCACCGGCGATTGAATCGGAGCGCTCACGCAGTTGTTGTTGGTGACCACCGGAACCGGCGTGACGAAGTCGGCCTCAGTGCGCGCGATGCCGATGCGGAAGTGGCCGGGGTGCGGAATCGGCTCGGTCCACCGCACGGTGAGCTGTGAGCCCGCCATCACCTCGGTGATCACCCCGGTGGCCACGCCCGCGCCACCACACGGCTCATCCTTGTTCGGGTCGCCGTACGTGCCGGTGACCTGGAAGTTCCCCGGGCTGGTGAGCTTGATGTGACCAAAAGCGGGGAGGGCCATAAGGCAGACCGCGAGCAGGGTTCGCATGGAGCGCGGCACTGTAGCCTGCGGCCTTGCCTTAACGCTCTGCGTCAAGTTGGATGTGCTGCGCCATGACCCCCTTCGAGCAAGAAGTTCAGAGCACTCAGACCTGGTTCGCGAGCCCTCGCTTCAAGGGCATCATCCGCGTGCACTCCGCCCGGGAAGTCGTCGAGCAGCGAGGCACCATCCGCCCCGACTACGCGGTGGCGCGAGGCGCAGCCGAGGGGTTCTGGCTGCGGCTTCGTGAGCTGTATTCGCAGGGCAAGTGCATCACCACGTTCGGGCCGTACTCACCGGGCCAGGCCGTGACGATGAAGAAGCTCGGCATCGAAGGCATCTACCTCGGCGGCTGGGCGACCAGCGCGAAGGGTTCGATGCACGAAGATCCCGGCCCCGACCTCGCCAGCTACCCGCTGAGCCAGGTGCCCAACGAAGCGGCGCCGATCGTTCGCGCGCTCCTGACGGCCGACAAGAATCAGTTTCACGCGCGCGCCCGCATGACCGACGAGCAGCGCCAGGCGAGCCCGGAGATCGACTTTCGCCCCTTCATCATCGCCGACGCCGATACCGGGCATGGCGGCGACGCGCACGTGCGCAACCTGGTGCGGCGCTTCGTCGAGGTCGGCGTGCCCGGGTACCACATCGAAGATCAGAAGCCGGGCGTGAAGAAGTGCGGTCACCAGGGCGGCAAGGTGCTGGTGAGCGAAGACGAGCAGCTCAAGCGGCTCTCCGCCGCGCGTTTCCAGCTCGACATCATGGGCGTGGCCGGAATCATCGTGGCGCGCACCGACGCGGAGTCGGCGACCCTGCTCGATGGCCGCGGTGACGAACGAGATCAGCCGTTCGTGCTCGGCGCGACGAACATCCGCCTGCCCACTTTCCGCGCGGCCCTGCTGGCGTTGTTGCGGCAGTACCACCGCGGCGGCATCGAAGAGCTCAGCGGCCATCTGCTCTACGCGGTCTCCGAAGAAGAGTTCACCCAGGCCGATGCGTGGTTGCAGAAGACCGGCATCAGCGCGCTGATCTCCGAGGCGGCCACTCAGTACAAAGCGAAGGCGCTGAAGTCGGTCGATGACGCGCTCGACAAGGGTTTCGACAAGCTGGTCGACGTCTGGCAGGCCGAAGCCGGCGTGAAGACCTACGCAGAAGCCGTCGCCGCCGCGATGGAGTTCCGCCTCACCGAAGGCGCTCACTTCCCCATCACCCCGCAGGAGTGGCTCGCGTTCGCCAACAGCTCCGGGTGGTTCGCCGCGAAAGCGAAGGCGCGTTCGTTGGGCCTCGAGGTCGCGTGGGATTGCGAACACGCCAAGACGCCCGACGGCTACTACCAGGTGCGCGGCGGGCTCGAGTACGCCATCGCCAAGTCGCTCGCCGCCGCGCCCTTCTGCGACATCTTGTGGATGGAGACGAAGACCGCCGACCTGCACGAGGCCAAGAAGTTCGCCGAGGCGATTCACGCGAAGTTCCCCGAGAAGATGCTCGCGTACAACCTCTCGCCTTCGTTCAACTGGGACACCACCGGCATGAGCGACGAAGAGATGCGCCGCTTCCCCGAAGAGCTGGGCAAGCTGGGCTACGTGTTCGACTTCATCACCTACGGTGGTCATCAGATCGATGGCCTCGCCTCCGAGGAGTTCGCCACCGCGCTCAAGCAGGACGGCATGCTCGCCCTCGCGCGCCTGCAGCGGAAGTTCCGCCTGGTCGAGTCGCCGTACCGCACGCCGCAGACGCTGGTCGGTGGACCGCGCGCCGACGCAGGCTTGAGCGCGATCTCCGGCCGCACTGCGACCACCAAGGCGATGGGCAAGGGCTCTACGCAGTTCCAGCACCTGGTGCAGACCGAGGTTCCGCCCAAGGTGCTCGAGGAGTGGCTCGAGCTGTGGCGCAAGCAGCACGCGTACCCGAACAAGCTCAAGGTCGCGTTGCGGCCGCACACGGCGGGTTCGCAGTTGCTCGAGCTGGCCATCACCTCGCCTGATGGAGAGAAGCTGGTCAACGTGGTGTTCGACGCGATTCAGGATCGCCGCGGCCGCAGCATCCTGGCGGTGCGTGATCAGAACACCTTCGACCTGGGGCTGCGGAAGAAGCGCTTGATGACGCTGGTGCAGCTGTACCTCGCGCACCGGTACCGCGCGGACACCGTGCACTTCCTTACCCCGACCGATGACAACTCGAAGCAGTGCGAGGCGATGAAGGCGCGCGGGATCTTCAAGTCGGTGCAGACCGAGATCGGCGAGATCATCGTGGCCGACGTGGCGAAGACCCGCGTGAAGGAACTCGCGGGTGCGGATCGTTCGGCGCTCGAGGCATTGATCAAGGGCTGAGCGAAACGACGAAACGACGAACGACGAACGACGAAAACTGCACCCACTGACCTCCCTCTCCCCGACCCACACCCCCCCCGGGAGTGGGGGGTAACTGGGTTCAGTTTTGGTAGTTAGTAGTTCGTCGTTAGTCGTTTAGCAAAGCCCTTGTTAAATGCCTCGAGCGCCCAACGATCCCCCCCC
>JANODF010000167.1:0-3785 GCA_031412555.1 Archangium sp.
GAACGCTGCGCGAGACAGAGCGCAGCGAAGCGGAGGGCTGGCCGAGGCGGTGCGACCAAGATCACGGAGCGCCGCCGGTAGCAGCGGAACGCTGCGCGAGACAGAGCGCAGCGAAGCGGAGGGCTGGCCGAGGCGGCGCGACTAAGATCACGGCACGATGTTGATGGTGCCGTTGACGTCAGCTCCGACCGGCGAGCCCCAGGCCGTCTGGTAGCTGTCGGAGCTGCTCTGATCCTTCGCGAAGACCACCCGCATGCCGGTGGCGGCCTGGATGAAGTTGGTCGCAGGGAAGGTGAGGATCGTGATCGACCAGCGGCTGCTGTAGCCCGACGCCTTGCAGGTGAAGCTGCCCATGGTCGGATCGGTGGCCGTCAGCTGCTCGTTGTTGGTGATGACGAAGCCGGTGTTGGCCGGGCCGTTGAACTCGCCGTTGCCGGTCATGCCGCCGGTCACGCCGTCACCGTTCAGGTCGGTGTTGACGGTCGCGCGGGCGATGGGGCCACCCTGCGAGATGATGGGGGTGTCGAACAGCACGTTGAGCGTGTCGTTGGGCTGCAGCGAGCCGGTCATCGTGTTGCCCATCGCCTTGCGAACCTGGAAGGCGGCGGTGGTGCTGAGCGGGCGGGGCGCGGTGGCGTCGATGGCGAAGAAGTAGCCGATGAACTCGGTGGTGACGCCGGTGTCGAGGCCGGTCGCGCGCACGATGATGTTGTAGCGGTTGCCCAGGGTCCACGCGGCGGTGGGGGCGATGGAGAGCACGTTGGGCGCACGCTGCGTCACGGAGACCGCCACGTTCGTCTGGCAATCCTCCTGCACCACCTTGACCAGGCGGGTGGTGTCGACCTGGGTGATGGGCTGGTTGAAGACGAGGGTGATGGGATCGTTGGCCTTCACCGCGTTGCGGTACGGGGGCGAGAGCGTGGTGGCGAACGAGTCGAGGTTGGTGGCCACGATGGCCAGCGGGCCGGCGGTGAGGTGCGCGTCGCCCAGGATGATGGTGCGATCGGGGTTCTGGAAGAGGCCCTGCGCCGAGTAGGTGTTGAGGGTGCCCAGCGCGTCGGTGCGGCCGTCGTTGTCTTCGTCGAGCGCGCCGATGGTGAGCGCGTAGCTGACGTTCGAGCTCAAGGCGCTGATGCGCGCGAGCTCGGCGAGATCGGGCGTGCCGGTGAAGGTGAGCAGGCCGTTCTCATCGACGTCGGCCGCAGCACTGAACGTGCCCACGCCGCTGCCGTACTGGCCGTTGAACGACTGGAACGCGGTGGGGGAGACCTCGAGGTACGCCTTGGCGCCCTTCGCCGGCCGGCCCTGTGCGGTGTAGATGCGGAACTTCAAGGTGCCGTTGAGCTGCGCGAGGGTCAACACGCCCGCGTTGCCGTTGCCGTTGTTGATGGGGAAGTTGCCGCTGTTGCCGGGCACGCTGCTGTTGAGGCGCGCAGTGGAGTAGCCGGTCTTGCTGAAGACGAGCTGGGCAGCCGAGCCGCCGGGAACGTCTTTGAACGTGTAGGCGCCGTCGGAGTTGGTGGTCGCCTTGTAGCTGCGGCTGGCATCAGCGCCATCACCGAGCACCATCACGACCTGCACGCCGTCGATACCGATGGAGTTCGCGTTGACCACGATGCCCGAAACCGTACCGACCGGAGTGGACGGCGCGATCTGGGAGACCGAGTCGGGATCGCGGATACCGTCGACGACGCCGTCTTTGTTCAGGTCTTCTTTCGGGCCGCACGCGCACAATGCGAGGGCCACACTCGCCGTCAGAATTCGATACATGTTTTGATGCTCCTGTGGGGTTGGGACGCCACACTTTCGCCTGCACAGCGCAGAGGTCAAGCGCCGAACACCCAACTCTGGGGTTAAGCTGCGCGGCTGTGAGATCGACCCCCAGGTTGGCCCTGTTCGTCGGCGTCGTGGTGGTTCTCTCGTGGGTCTCCTGCGGCGGCACCAGTGTCGACGGCGCGGTGGGGCCGACCGGTGGCGACGTGTGTCTGCCCGACAACAAGGTCTGCATCAGCGTGCCCATCGGAGGGCTGGAGACCCAGGAGATCGTGCGCATCGCTCCGGGCACCGACGTGCCGGGTGGCGCGCTCAGCGACGGTTACGACATCAGCGGCGTGGGCAGCGCGCCCATCGTGTTCGTCAAGCCGGCCACCGTCTCGTTCTCGCTCGAGCTGGTGCGTGCAGGCACCCTGGAAAACGAGAACCTGCTGCGCATCTACACCCGCGAGCGCCTCGAGAACGGTGAGCTGGGCGAGTGGCAGCCGCTGGAGAACGCCTTCGTCGATCGCGTGCGCAACGTGGTGCGGGGCGACACGCGGCACCTTTCTCCGTTCGCGGTGCTCCGGTCGGATCGGCTGCCCGATGGTGGCGATCCGTTCGAGATCGACGGCGGCAACCGTGATGCTTCGGTGATCGTGGTGCCTCCGTTCGACGCCGGCCGGCCTGACTCGGGCACGCCCGATGCGGGGCGTGATGCGGGCACTCCCGACGCGGGACGAGACGCCGGGCCTCCGGATGCGGGCTTCGACGCTGGATTCGATGCGGGCGTGGATGCAGGGACGCCCGACGCGGGCTTCGACGCGGGCGTGGATGCCGGCTTCGATGCGGGCGTGGATGCCGGGGTCGACGCTGGTGTGGATGCAGGGATTGATGCAGGGATTGATGCCGGGGTCGACGCGGGCGAGGTCGATGCGGGCGAAGACGCTGGCTGATTCGGCCCTCACCCCGACCCTCTCCCGAAGGGAGAGGGAGCACGGCGTCAGTCGCTGGCTTTGAGCCCGTACTTCGCGACGAGGCGGTGCACGTAGTTACGGGCGATGCCGGCCTCGCGCGCCATCTGCGAGATGTTGCCGTTGCACTTCTCGAGCAGCGTCACCAGGTACTCCTTGGTGAAGCTCTCCACGAGGCGCTCCTTGGCCTCCTTGAAGGGCAGCTCGGTGATGTCGTCGGTCGAGGAGAGCGCGCGGGCGGCGGCCTGTGACTCCTGCGGCATCGGATCGACGTCGGCGCCGGCGAGGCTTCGCTCGACGAGGTTCCGCAGCTCACGGACGTTTCCGGGCCAGTGGTAGGCGGCGAAGCGGGCCATCAGCGCGCGCGGCAGCTCGAAGTCGCCTCGCCCCATCGACTTCACGAAGTGCTGGGTGAGGAGCGGCAGATCGTCGAGGCGATCGCGCAGCGGCGGCACGCTCACGAGCACCACGGCGAGGCGATAATAGAGATCGCTGCGGAAGCGGCCCTGGGCCACTTCGGTCTCGAGATCGCGGTGCGTGGCGGCCACCACGCGCACGTCGACGTTGCGGTGCTTGTCTTCGCCGACGCGGCGCACGGTGCCGGCCTCGAGCACGCGCAAGAGCTTGGGCTGGAGCTCGAGGGGGAGCTCGCCGATCTCGTCGAGGAAGAGCGTGCCGCCGTCGGCCTCGAGGAAGGCGCCGTTGCGATCGCTGATGGCCCCGGTGAACGAGCCGCGCACGTGACCGAACAGCTCGCTCTCGATCAGCGTGGGCGCCACCGAGCCGCAGTCGACGACCACGAAGGGCCGGTTGCCGCGCTTGGACTTGGCGTGGATCGCCTTGGCCATCACCTCTTTGCCGGTGCCGGTCTCCCCGAGCAGCAAGACGGTGGAGTCGGAGGGCGAGACCTTGTCGAGGATGCCGAAGAGCTGCTTCATCGCCTTGCTGGCGCCGATGGCCGAGCCGAAGACTGCCTGCTCCTCGGGCTTGCCTAAGTCAGCCTCGACCATGCTGACCTTCAAGATGGTCTTGCCGAGGCTCAAGGTGGCCTGGTCTTCG
>JANODF010000168.1:0-1839 GCA_031412555.1 Archangium sp.
GTGCTGGTGCTCTCCACCGCAGAGCCGCTGCTCGAGCCCGTACCCGAGTTGACCACCCTCCGGCTGCCCGGCGCCTTCTTCTATCAACGCGATGGTGGTGCACCTCCACCGGCGCCCGTCCCCGTGGTTGCGCAGAAACCCATCGCGCCTCGCCCTCCGCCTCGGCCCGCCATCACCGGAGAAATCCCGGTGGTCCTCACCCCCGAAGACGAAGGCCGGAAGCTGTTCGAGCTGGTGCTCGAGTGGGCGGCGAACGGTGAAGATCACCCGGAGACCGAAGCGGGGCTGCGCAAGGCGCTCTACCTGGCGCCCCAATTGGCGAGCGCGCGCTACCTGCTCGGGTTGATCCTCGAACGCCGCGGCGCCCTGGCGGATGCAGCCAGTGAGTACCGGCGCGCGCTGCTCATGCTCGAAGCAGGCAAAGCGATGGTGAGCTCGTTCTTCCTCAACAACGAGCGGCTCAAGCAGGCTTGCAAGCTGGCCCTCAAGCGGGTCGGCCCGGTGACCTGAGGGGAGGAAGCTTGCGTGGCTGCCGCGCATCCCCTACGCCGAGCGCCGGATGCGCCTCCTGTACGTCATCGCCACCTGGCTCGTCTTCGGGGCGCTGTTCCCCGTGCTGGCGTTGATGAAGAAGACGCGCGACGGGTTCTGGCAACGCTTCGGCTTCTACCCTCCAGGGCTGCTCCCCGGCCCCGGTTCACCGCGCATCTGGCTGCACGGCGCGAGCGCGGGCGATCTGTTGGCGCTCTCTCCGATGATCGATCGGCTTCGGGCGCGGTTTCCCGAAGCGAAGGTGATCGTCTCCACCATGACGAACACCGGCCACTTGATGGCCACCGAGCGCCTCAAACGCAACATCGACGCGGTGATCTACGCCCCGTGGGATTTGTTCGGTTCGACCCGGCGTGCGGTGGCGGCGGTGAAGCCTGATCTGCTGGTGCTCGAGTACACGGAGATCTGGCCCAACTTGATCCGCGCCGCGCATGCCTCAGGCGGCCGCGTGGCCCTCACCAACGGCCGCTTCTCGCCGCGGCACCTCGCGCGCTACCGCACGTTGTTCAACCTGATCAGCAACCCGCTGCACGACATCGATCTCTTCCTCATGCGCGAAGACGACGAAGCCGAGCGGGTGCTCTCTTTGGGGGCGCCCAAAGACCGGGTGCGCGTGACGGGCAACACCAAGTTCGACGCGCTCGTGCCGCTCTCGCAAGCGGTCGAAGATCACGCCCTGCGCGATGCGCTCGGAGTGCGCGCAGGGGATCGCGTGTGGATCGCCGGCAGCACCCACGAGGGCGAAGAAGAGCTGCTCTTCTCGGTCTACAAGAAGCTGATCATCGAGACGCCTGATCTCTTCATGGTGATCGCGCCCCGGTATCTCGAGCGTGCAGAGCGGGTCGTTCAGCTGGCGCGCGAAGCGGGACTGCACGTGGGGCTGCGCTCGAACGGCAATCCCCAGCGGGCGCCGGTGATCGTGCTCGACACCATCGGCGAACTCGCGCGGGCGTACCGCCTGGCCACCATCGTGTTCGTGGGCGGCAGCTTCACCACGCGCGGGGGGCAGAACATTCTCGAGCCCGCGGCGCAGGGAAAACCGGTGCTGTTCGGGCCGCACATGGAGAACTTTCACGACTCCGTGCAGGTGCTGGTGGGGCGGGGCGGCATTCAGGTGAAAGACGAAGAGCACCTGGTGCGAGTGATGAGCGATCTCTTCAGTCGACCCGAGAGCATCGACTCACTGGGCGCACTCGCGCGCAACGCCGTCCGCCAAATCTCCGGAGCAAGTGATCGCAACGTCGAAGCCCTGGCCGCCCTCGTGTCTCCCTCTCCCCGCGGGCGGGG
>JANODF010000169.1:0-6743 GCA_031412555.1 Archangium sp.
CGTCGCCAATCCGCAGATCGACCATCGGATCCGTCGGCCCCTGAAGCTTCACCACCGTGTGCCCCTTGCGAATGCCCTCGACGATCGACGCCGCATCGAGGCCGTTCGCGAACACCATCGTGGTCGGGCTGCCGATCGAGCTGTCGAACATGCCCGTGCCCGTACCGCCCGAATGATCATCACTTCCACCAATCGGCGCGAGATGCAGCCCCTGCACCGACAACCGCTCCCACCACGCGATGGTCTGCTTGCCGAAGAGGAGCCCGGTCTTGTCGAAGCCGCCGGTGCCGATCTCCACCGCGCCGAGCTGCTCGCGCGGAATCTTGTGCTTCCAGGAACACCCGATGCAGCTCATCCCGAGATCGAGCAGCGGGTGATTGATCGACAGCACCACGTCCTGCGCCGCGAACTCGGCGAGCGCGGTCTCCAACGTGACCGAACCGAAGCCCAGCCGGTGATCCACATACCGGGTCGAGCCGATGCCATTGGCGTGACCTGCGTAGGTGGTGAACTCCACCCCCGGCAGCAACAACACCTGTGGATGCCGTGACTGCACGTCGTTGAAGAAATCGAGCTGCGAGACGGTGTTGTGCTCGGAGTACTCCACGAAATCGAGCCCGCGGCTGCGCGCGAACGTGGCCACCGCATCCATGCTGGGCTGCGCGTCACCGCTCTCCCGCGAGTGCACGTGCAGATCGCCCGCGTACCAGCGCGCTTCTTCACTGAGCCGGCTCGGCACGTACGGCGCCCGCTGCGACTGAGGGGCGAGCGTGGCCACCGGCCGCACGTCGATCTCCAGCCGGTAGCGCGCCGGGGCCACCACGATCTTCGCTTTGCCGATGAGCACACTCCAGGTCCCCGCCGGCATCGGCCCCGCGAGATAGCTGCGTGAGGCCGCCAGCCTGCCAATCACCGCGGGTTCATCATTGCCGCCGCCCCACCCGCGATACCCGTTCGGGTCGAACACGCCGTAGTCGAGGATGTTCTCTGGCTGCAGCTTGGGGTGCGTGACGGATATCTCCTCCGTGCCCGCCGGCACCTCGAAAGGAATCATCACGAAGTCCGGGCCGCCGTCGGGCAAATCGCCCTCGAGCACCACCGGCACCGCCCAGGTCGACGTACTCACCAGCAGCACCACCGCCAGACGTCTCATGCCCCTGAGTCTCAGCGGTGCGGGCATTCTTTGCACACGAGAAACACCCGCTGGGTCTCTCTCCTGCCATGCGGAACCTGCTCGGAATTCTCCTGTCAATCACCTCACTTGGCTGTGCACACATCGACCGGGAGCAGGCCCTCGCTGCGACCCCGTACGACGTGATGACCGACGCCGAGATCGCCAACGTGGCGGTCGCCGAAGCACTCGGTGAGCTCCACCAGGTCAGCGCGATCGACGATGACGGCGTGGTCACCTCGGGCCAGGCGGCCTTCAAGTCGAGCAACGAACGCGTGGTCTACGAGCGCCGCGTCGAGCAGCTGCTGCGCGCGCGCATCTACGGTCAGGGCCCTGCGCTCGAGCTGCTGCGCATTCGTTGCGAGCAGCTCCACAAGGCGGGTTGGGTCTCCTGGCCTCGTGATGCGCGCACCCGCAGCGCGGTCTGTGAATACGGCGACGTCTCGATGACGGTGCACTCGTTGTTCAAGAAGCCGTTGATGCAGCGCGCCTTCGTCGAGGTGTTGCTCGAGGTCAGCTCCGACTCGATCCTGCGCGCCCACGCTCGCCGCCGTCTGATGGAGCTCGAGCGCACCGGCGTTCAGCCCTACTTCCTGATGGTTGAGCGCTGGGACCGGGTAGAGGGCTTCCGTCCCCGAGGCTGACGCGTTAGGTCTGGTTCGTGCCTTTCCGGTCTCACTTCGCCGTTCTCGCTGCGCTGATCCTCTCGTGCGCACCCAGCACCACGCGGGTCAACGAACGCGCCTGTACCGGTTGCCGCACTGCAGAAGGCATCTGTCTGGTCGGCAATGAGACCGACGCGTGCGGGCTGCAAGGCGTCAGCTGCGCGCAGTGTGCGAGCCAGCAGGTCTGCACCCAGGGCGCCTGCGTCGACATGAGCGGCGCGGGTGGCGGTGGCGGCTTCACGATTACGGCGGACGGCGGCATCGATGATTGCTCCGCGGAAGCGAAGCTCATCTACGTGGTCGATCAGGATCGCACCCTCTCGTCGTTCAACCCGCGGCTCATCGGTCAGCCCAATGGTCCGTTCATGGATCTGGGGCAGATCTCCTGTGCGTCCGAGCCGGGTGCGGAACCGTTCTCCATGGCCGTCGATCGCAACGCGACCGCGTGGATCGTCTACGACAGCGGTGAGTTGTTCACCGTCGACGTGAAGGCGATTCCGCTCACCTGCGTGAAGACCGGCTTCATGCCGCAGCAGAACGTGGCGAAGTTCGGCATGGGCTTCGTGGCGAACGAGCCTGGCTCGAAAGAGGAGACGCTCTTCATCTCGGGCAGCGATCTCGGCTCGTCACTGAGCACCACGAAGTTCGGCACGCTGATGACGGTGCCTCCGTACCGGGTGTCCGTGACGGGTAACTTGAATGGCGCGCCTGAGCTCACGGGTACCGGTGATGCGAAGTTGTGGGCGTTCTTGCCGAACGTCACGCCGCCGAAGGTCGCGCGGTTGTCGAAGGTGAATGGTGCGATCGAGTCGGTGTTCGAAGCGCAGGCACTGGCCGGCGTTCCGCGCGCGTGGGCGTTCGCGTTCTGGGGCGGGGATTTCTTCGTGTTCCTCGAGCGCGCGACGGACAGCTCGACGAAGGTGTGGCGCGTGAATGGTTCGACGGGCGCGGTGACTGCCGCGGTCGGTGACACCAGCAGAACGATCGTCGGCGCCGGCGTGTCGACCTGCGCGCCCGTCGAGATCAACTGATCCTTTAACCTCTCCATGCGAAGCGGGGAGAGGTCGGTCCAAAGGACCGGGTGAGGGGCCATTCGGAGCTCCGCTGCCCACTCGGCCCCTCACCCCAACCCTCTCCCCGCTGGCGCAGGGAGAGGGAGCAGCAGTCAGTTCGGGATGCAGACGTTGTTGCTGTCGCACGTGCCACCCACGCACGGTGACGAACAACTCTGCAGCAGGGTGCTGTTGGCCGAAGCACCCCGCGCCCCCGGCGTCCCCGTGCTCGTCGACGAACCCGGAGAGCTGCCACCCGCCCCACCCGGCCCCGCGGTGTCCACGAACGCTGGCGTGAGGAACGTATTGGTCGGCGAGAACGCGCCCAGCCCCACGTTGAAGGTCATCACCCCGAACGACGGCCCACCCGAACCACCACCACCACCACCACCCGGCCCGCCGTTGCCGCCTTCACCACCCTTGCCGCCGACCGAGCTGCTCCAGCGCGCCGCGGTACCGCCGAAACCACCCGCGCCGCCGAGCCCGCCCGCGCCGCCGAAGCCGCCATCACCACCAGTGCCACCCGCCCCGCGCTGAATGCGGTTGTTCAAGATGCTCGGCAACACCGTGCTCGCCGTCGTCGAGGTGATCAGGATCGCCAACGACGCGCCGCCTGCCCCACCCGCGCTGCCGCCGGTGCCACCACAACCACCCGCGCCTGCACCACCTCCGGTCGCGCCGATCTCCCAGCCCTGGCAGCCGCCCGGAGTGAACCGCGCCACGCCACCACCCGCACCACCGCCACCACCGCCTTGCGCCGTGAGCCCCGCCTGGCCCGCGGCCGCCGCGATCGTCGCAGCCACCCAGCGGCCACTGCCGATGCTCCCGAAGCGAGCTCGCGTCGCAGCCCCCGGCCCACCGACACCACCCGAACCATCACCACCCTGCTTCCCGTCAGCGCCATCGTGCTGCTGAATGCTGGTGGGGAAACCCGACTCGGTGACGTGATTGCAGCCCGGTGAAGAGAGGTTGTCGAAGCTCCAGTCGAAACCACCTGCGCCATCGCGGCTCGTGGGGAGCGGCGCCTGGTACATCTGCTGCGTGCCCTGATTGCCTACGAACGAATAGATCGGACACACCACGTTGCCGCCCGGTGTTCCGTTCGCGCCCAAGCAGGTCCCGGTGGTGCCCGCCACGCCGCCGGTGCGGTGATTGACCGGAGCGCAGGTGCCGTTCGCGAAGAAGTTGCTGTTGGTGCCGCGCTGGCCGTTGAGCGTGGTGCCTGCCTGCCGCCCGAACCCCTGCGTACCCGTCGCGCCGCGGCCACCTGCACCACCGCGGCCGGCGATCACGTCGTTGCTCTGCAAGACGAACCGCGGCCCCACGTCGCGCAGGAACACGCCGATCGACGCTTCGCCATTCGCGCTCGCCGCGGCCATCACCGTCGCGTCCCAGCCGTTGATGACGAACCCTGCCACCACCGTCTCGCGAACCGCGCCCGCCGCACCCAACGACTCACCGTGCACCGGTGCAATCGCCGTCGCGGTCGGCGCCACGCCTTCCCACGTCGTGATGTACAGCCGGGGATCGCGCTTCAAGAAGTCCTGGCTGTAGCCGCCGAAGACCTGCGCGCCGTCGAACAAGCGCACGTTCTCCCGGTACAGGCCCTGCGCCACCAGCACGTACCGGCGGTTCTGCGCCTGCTGCGCCGCCACGCCCGCGGTGATGGTCTGCAGCGGCAAGGTCCTGGTGCCATTGCCACCCGGGCTCGCGCTCGCCGAGACGAAGATCGCGTCACCCAGCACGCCATCGATGCCGTCACAGTTCTCGTCGACCCACGACGCGCCTGCACCCGTGGCCGGGGCCCGGTCAGGCAGATCGACGGTGAGGTTGCCCTGCACCCGGCGGCACTCGCAGCCGTCGGCAGGTTGCGCGTTCACGTTGACCCACTCGAAGGTCGTGGCGCCGACGACCTCG
Organism: Archangium sp.; assembly: GCA_031412555.1. Taxonomy (GTDB): domain Bacteria; phylum Myxococcota; class Myxococcia; order Myxococcales; family Myxococcaceae; genus Archangium_A. The sequence goes on from JANODF010000169.1 coordinate 4,806, forward strand.
GTCAGACACGGCCCCATGGCGCACCGAGGCATCATGGGCGCGAGATCGCACACGCCGGTGGTGTGCTGGATGGTGGGCGAGAAGGTCTTGGTGCAGTCGTTGTTGCAGAAGCCGCAGTGCTGCGCGGCCTCGTAGCGGCCGGTGGCCTGGTTCAAGAAGCCTTCGTCCACGCGCAGATCGCAGTTGTTGTCGCGCGCGTCGCAGATCTCCGGGTTGAAGGTGCTCACGTCGCAGGTGCTCCAACGCGCTCCGCCCGCCCCAGCGGCGCAGGTCGAAAAGCCAGAGCAGGTGCTCCCGCCGTTGACGATCGAGCACACGCGCGTCGAGTTGATCGTCGAGGTGGTGCAGCTGCAGGTGCCCGTCGAAGGCACGCACTGAGAACCGCCACCGGGGCTGGCCGTGCAGGCGTAGCCGCCCGGACAACCCGGAGGGTACGCGCTGCCAGGGCCACAATCGCGCCCGCACACCTTCGCGCCATCGACGGTGAGGCAGCGGCTGCCCGGCCCCACACAATCGGAGTCGAGCTGACAGGGCGAACACAGCGTGTCCGGAAGCTGCAGACACATGGTGTTGTCTTCGAAGGGGAAGAACCCCGGCGCGCAGGCCGTGACGCGGCAGGTCGGCGAGTCGTTCGAGAGATCGCAGCTCGTGGTCACCGCGTTCGCGATGATCTTCGAGCAGTCGTTGTTGCAGGCGCCGCAGTGCGCAGGCGTCGAATAGAGACCGCGCGCGAGACGGAAGTCTTCGTCGATCTGCCCGTCGCAGTCGTCGTCTTCGTAGTTGCACGCTTCGTTGGCGGGCGTGCGCGCAGTGCACACCAGGCCCGCAGACGCGAAACACACCTGCGGTCCACGGCAGGTCACCATGCCCACGGTGCGGGTGCACTCAGGCGCAGTGAAGTCGTCGATGGAGCCGTTGCAGTCATCGTCAGCGCCGTTGCAGGTCTCCTGCAGGGCGAGCGGCGCGACGCAGGGCGTGAAGCCACCATCGAGCTGGCAGATCTGATTGCCCAGGCAGCGCCCGAACTCGTTCGACTGACCCCGACACGACTTCTGCAGGCCCACCGTCTCGGGTACGCAATCGCAGGTACGGCCTTCGGGGACACACTGCTTCGAGCCGTCGGGGAACGCCTGGCAGGCGTAGAGCGCAGGGCACCCGTCGAAGGTGCAGTCGCGGCCGCAGAACGTCCCACCATCGGTGGTCACGCACTTGTCGGCGCCCGTCGCGCCGCAATCGAGATCTCCGGTGCACGACTGGCAGAGCAGCGGCTGAGGCACCGCACACAGATTGGCCAGCACCGCGCCCGCATCGGGAGCGCTCCGCACTTCGGTGCGCTTGCAGTCATACGAATCGGGGCACACGCCTGCGTCACCCGCACCACACGGCTCGGTGCAGAAGGCGCCGGCAGGGCCCGGTACGCAGAAGTTCGAGTTGCACTCGACGCCCGCATCACACGGCTGACCGAACCGTTTCTTGCGCAACCCACCGTCGGGAATTTCGAAGGTGGTGCACTCCTGATTCACGCAGCGCAGGCCCGCTTCGCAGTCGGCGTCGAACACGCACTTCTCAGCGCGCGGATAGAACAGGGTGCGGCCGCACGCAGAGAACAGAGCAGCGAGCGCCAACACCGTGAAGATCACTCGTCGAGCGAACATCAGAAGCTCTCCACGCTGAAGAGGACGCCGGGCACGCCATCGCCGCCCTTGAAGGCGGGGCCTGCCGGAGACGCACCACCCACGCCGCCCGATCCCACGCTGAGCACCGGAGGCGGGGGGAACGTGTTGCGGGCGGGGTAGCCCTGCGCCGTGATGCTCTGACCTGCGATGCCGAAGACGCTGCCGCCGCAGCCGCCGCCCCCACCACAGCCGGCGCCGCCGTTGCCGCCGCGCCCGCCCGGGCCACCTTGCCCCGCGCTCCACGCCAGCGTCGTGTTGGGAC
>JANODF010000170.1:0-3165 GCA_031412555.1 Archangium sp.
TGCGCAGAAGGTCTCCGAACAACGGTGCGTAGAGAATGCCCTTGTCGAAGATCTCGCGGCCGCGGGGGTTGCGGTAAAACGCACGGGCCGCGAAAGCGGTGGCCACCAGCCCGGCGATGAGGTGGAGGAGGTACGACTGCAGCCAGTTCGACAGGTCCACCACGACCTGGGTGGGGCCGGGCAGCGCCGAGCCGAAGTCGCGGAACATCGCCTCGAAAACCGGGGTGACCTTGATCAGCAGCACCGCGGTCACCACCACGCCGATGCACACGACGGCGATGGGGTAGGTCAGCGCGCCCTTGACCTTGCGAGCGAGCTTCTCCGCCTTCTCACGGTAGATCGCGAGGCGGTTCAAGATGGTGTCGAGAATACCGCCCACCTCACCGGCCGCGCACAGCTGCACGTAGAGCTCGTCGAAGACCTTGGGGTGATCCTTGAGCGCGTCGGAGAAGGTCGAGCCGCCTTCGACGCGGCCCTTGATCGCGAAGATGACCTTGCGGAACGCCGGGTTCTCCGTCTGCGTGCCCAGAATGTCGAGGCACTGCACCAGCGGCAGGCCTGCGTCGATCATGGTGGCGAACTGGCGGGTGAAGATGAGGATGTCTTTGCCGCCGATGCTGCCGGGCAAGGAGAGGTTCGCGTCGAGGATGCTCTTCTTGCGAACCTTGGTGGGCGTCATGCCCAGCGAGATCAGGCGCGCTTCGACGGCCTTGAGGTCGCCGGCCTCCATCTCGCCCTTCTTCACTTCACCTTGCTTGGTCTTCGCCTCCCATATGTAGATGGGCGTGCTGGACTTCTTGCTGGGCGTACGTGGAGCGGTTTTGACGGTGGCGGCTTGAGCCATGAGTAGTTCCGGGGAAAGAGTCTGCTGCCGCAGATGAAGAGCGGGGCCAATCTAGCCCCGCTGGCGGAAACTCCCAAATGCGCGACGCGATTCTTACCCTGACCTACCTGCCCGGAGGCCGGCCGGGGCCACCCGGCATCTGGCCGGGGAGATTGCCGCCGCCACCGCTGGCGATCATGTTCTTGAGCTCGTCGGGGTCGTTGGTGCGGCCGAACGCCTCATCCATGCTGATGGTCTTCCGCGAGAGCAGAGAGGCCAGCGCCTGGTTGAAGGTCTGCATGCCGAACTTCGACTGGCCGACCTGCATCTGCGAATAGATCTGATGCACCTTGTCTTCGCGGATCAGGTTTCGGATGGCGGGGTTGGGGATCATCACCTCGAGCGCCAGCACGCGGCCGCCGCCGTTGGCCTTGGCCAGCAGCGACTGCGACATGATGCCTTCGAGCACGAACGAGAGCTGCGCGCGCACCTGGGGCTGCTGGTACGGCGGGAACACGTCGAGGATGCGGTTGATGGTCTGTACAGCGCTGTTCGTATGAAGCGTGGCGAAGGCGATGTGACCAGTCTCGGCGATCACCAGGGCCGACTCGATCGTCTCGAGGTCGCGCATCTCGCCGACCAGCACCACGTCAGGGTCTTGCCGGAGGATGTACTTGAAGGCGAGCTTGAACGACTTGGTGTCGGCGCCCACTTCGCGCTGATTGACCAGGCAGTTCTTGTGCGGGTGCAGGTACTCGATCGGGTCTTCGATCGTCATGATGTGCTCGTGACGGTCGGTGTTCACCTTGTCGATGATCGACGCGAGCGTGGTCGACTTGCCTGAGCCGGTGGGCCCGGTGACCAGCATCAAGCCGCGTGGCCGCTTGGAGAGCTCCTGCACGATGGGCGGCAGGCCCAGCTCGGCGAAGGTGAGGATCTTGAACGGAATGGTGCGGAAGGCGCCGGCCACCGCGCCGCGCTGCATGAAGATGTTCGAGCGGAACCGCGAGAGCCCCTTCACGCCGAAGGAGAGGTCGAGCTCGTTCTCTTCTTCGAACTTGTGCTTCTGGGCGTCGGTGAGAATCGAGTAGCACAGCTGCTTCGTCTCGACCGGCGTCATCGCGTTCATCTTGAGCGGCACCAGCTCTCCGTCGATGCGGAGCTGGGGCGGAGAGCCCGTGGTGATGTGCAGGTCGGATGCGCCACGATCGACCATCGCCTTGAGCAACTGATGCAGGTTCGCCACAGACTCTCTCTTTCCCGATGAAGCCGGCTTCCCGGCTTCACAAAACTGCCAATCGAAACTTAGAAACGGTCAGGAGCGGTGTTGCTCACCGCTTCTTCGATGGTGGTCGCGCCGACCATGACCTTCGCCAGCGCGGCCATGCGCAACGTCTGCATGCCCAGGCGAATGGCCTCTTGCTTGAGCTCGGCGGCCGAAGCGCCGTTGATCACGATCTCCTTGAGGCCGTCCCAGAAGGGCATGACCTCGTACACGGCCACGCGGCCGCGGTAACCGCGATCGTTGCACTCCTTGCAGCCGGCCTTCTCGTAGAGCGTGAAGGAGCCAATCTTGTCGGCGGGAATGCCGGCGTCGATCAGCGCCTGCTCGTCGACGTTCTGCACGGCCTTCTTGCAGGTCGGGCAGAGCCGTCGCGCCAGACGCTGGGCCAGAATGAGGTTGAGCGAGGCGGTCACCATGAACGGCTCGATGCCCATGTTGAGCAAGCGGCTGACGGTGCCTGGCGCGTCGTTGGTGTGCAGGGTGGAGAGCACGAGGTGGCCGGTGAGCGCGGCCTTCACGCCGATTTCCGCGGTCTCGAAGTCGCGGATCTCACCAATCATGATGGTGTCGGGGTCTTGCCGGAGGAACGAGCGCAGGGCCGCGGCGAAGTTGAGGCCGATGGAGTCCTGCATCTGCACCTGGTTGATGCCGGCGAAGTTGAACTCGACGGGATCTTCGGCGGTGCACACGTTGGTGGTGGGATCGTTGAGCGAGGCCAGCGCCGAGTAGAGCGTGGTGGTCTTGCCGGAGCCCGTGGGGCCGGTGACCAGCACCATCCCGTACGGGCGATCGATGGCTTCCTTGAACCACTTGAGCGGCTCAGGGTCGAAGCCCAGCTTGGTCATGTCGAGCTGCAGGTTGCTCTTGTCGAGCAGACGCATGACGATCTTCTCGCCGAAGAGCGTCGGGCAGACCGACACGCGGAAGTCCATCTCCTTGCCGCCGCCCAGCTTGATCTTGATGCGGCCGTCTTGCGGCAGGCGGCGCTCGGAGATGTCGAGCTGCGCCATGATCTTCACGCGCGAGATGATGGCGCTCTTGAGCTTGATCGGCGGCT
>JANODF010000171.1:0-2395 GCA_031412555.1 Archangium sp.
GCGCGGCTGGCAAGCGCCCAAACTGCAACCGAGCTCCCCAGCCCGCTCCGGTTTGAAGACGTGCCTGCGTTAGCGCGGGAGCGAAGAGCCGAGGTGACCGCGGCCCGGGAGCGCGCGCTCGCAGCCGAGCAGCGGCCCGCCATCGTCTCCGCGCTCGACGATCCGATGATCTCACCCTCGGTCGATCACTGGCCTTTCGGCATGGCGGCGGCAGACGTGAGCCTAACCATCGAGCAGCGTTTTCCGCTCTCGGGCATCCGCGGCGATCGACGGCGCGTGGCCGAGGCCGAAGCCAGGCGGCTGCGCTCAGACGAACAGCGCACCAAGCTCGACGTTCAGCTCGACGCGGTGACTGCCTTTCTCATGCTCTATGAGCGGCGTGGAATGCTCCGCATCCTCGAGGAGCAGCGAGTGCTGGCGAAGCAATTCGTCAGCGCCACCAACGCCCGCTACGGCAGCGCGACGGGGGCGCAGGCCGACGTCATTCGCGCAGAGATCGAGGTCGCTCGCATCGAGGCGCGTCTCAAGACCATGGCGGCGCAGATCAAAGCCTCCGAGGCGATGTTGAACGCGAGCCTCGGGCGCGCCACCGGTCTGCCGATACCCGAGCTCAGTCTCTCGTCGGGTGTCAGCGGTCCACCTGATGGCGCAGCGACCGTGAACGCTGCGCTTGCGGGGCGGCCCGAGCTGAGCGCTGGGAAGTCAGAGATCGCTCGCGCTGAGGCAGAGGTCGACGTGATGAAGTCGATGTACTTCCCCATGGCCATGGTGCGAACGGGCCCCGCGTACACCATGACCGACGGCTTCGGCGCGATGCTGATGGTGGGCGTCAGCATCCCCCTGTGGCGCGAAAAGCTGGGCGCGGGCGTCTCCGAAGCCGAGGCGATGGCGCGGATGGCGAAGGCCGACCTCCAGGCGATGCAGCGGATGACGGAAGGTCAGGCCGCTTCGGCGCGCGAAGAGGTGGTCGCGGCGCGCGTGCAGTTCACCTCACTTCATGACGACGTGATGCCCCGGGCCAGGCAGGCCATCGAGCCCTCGCTCGCGGGGTATTCCTCGGGCCAGCTGCCCCTGGTGTCAGTGCTCGATGCAGCGCGCACACTCTGGGCCACGCAAGCAGAGCTGCTCGGAGCAGAGGTCTCACTGGGTGCAGCCTGGGCTCGGCTCGGTCGCGCGACCGGCGATCTGGAAGGAATGTTCCATGGCGCGCACTGAGCGGCTCAAGACCTTCCTTCGACGAGCAGCCCCGGCGGTGATCGCGGTCGTCCTCGTCACCGGGTTCTTCGTCATTCAGCACTTCCGGCACGGCTGGCCGTTCTCGCTGCACCACGGGGTCGGCGTCGGCGGCATCGAAGCGAAGCGGACCGCTCCCGATGCGTCCGTACCCGAGACCGCGAAGCGTGCGCCCGTGCAGCTCGAGCCCTCGAGGCTCGCGTCGTTCGACATCAGGGTGGAGCAAGCCTCGCGGGGTGTCGTGACAAGCGCCGTACGCGCAGTGGCGACGGTGGTGCCCGACGAGTCGCGCGTCTCGCACGTGCACACCCGGGTCTCCGGCTGGCTGGAGAAGCTCTTCGTCAACACCACCGGGCAGAGCGTCAAGGCAGGCGCGCCGCTCGCGGGGATCTTCTCGCAGGAGCTGTTCGCTTCCCAGGTGGAGTACCTCTCGGCGCTGAAGGCCGCGCAGTCCGGGCCTGCGAGCCTCGTCGGTGCCAGCGCCAGGACGAGGCTGATCGTCCTGGGCATGTCGGAAGCTCAGATTCAGGCGCTGGAGCGGCGAGGCACGCCCGAGCGATTGGTGACGCTGGTCGCCCCCCGCACCGGCATCGTTCTCCGCCGGGGCGTGGCAGTGGGAACCGCGGTGGATCCCTCGACCGAGATCGTCACCGTCGCCGATCTCAGCCAGGTCTGGGTGCTGGCTGAAGTCGCTGAGAGTGACGCGAGCGCGATCCGCCCGGGCTCTTCGGCGCGGTTGGAGTTCTCCGCGTCGGGCCGCCAGCCGATCGACGCGAAGGTCGAGTTCATCTACCCGACCCTCACCGACCGGACCCGCACCCTGCGCGTTCGCTTCTCGGTGCCCAACCCCGATGGCTCGCTGCGACCAGGCCTCTATGGGACGGCAGACTTTCAGCTCGATCCTCAGCAGCGGCTCACGGTCTCGCGGGACGCCGTGGTGGACACCGGGGTTCAACAACACGTCTTCGTGATGACCGGCGAAGGCCAGTTCGAGCCGCGCATCGTTCGGCTGGGGGCTCGCCTCACCGATCGCGTGTAGATCCTCGAGGGGCTCGATGGCGGCGAGCAGGTGGTGGCATCGGGCGTCTTCCTCATCGACTCCGAGAGCCGGCTCCGCGCCAGTGGAGGCACGGGCCACGTCGGACACGGTGGCGGGGCCACG
>JANODF010000172.1:0-2911 GCA_031412555.1 Archangium sp.
CGCGTGTTGCGCGCAGGCGGCCCTTGGTCAACTGGGGCAGCGCCGCGCAGGAGACGAATGGGTCTGGAATCGCGGTCACGTCGTCGTCGAAGCTCCACCTCACCATCTCATACTGCGTCCCCGACCGGACCTCGTGGCTGACCGTCCGTCGATTGAGTTGGTCATACGTATGCTGCACGAACCGGGACGGCACGTAGTTCCGCTGTTGTTGAGTTTGTTGCTTGATCAAGTTTCCAGCGACGTCGTATTCGAGACGCAACACGCCGACCGACGTGCCGTTGAGCGAGCCAGGTATGTTGACCTGCACCACGTTCCCGAAGTCGTCCGTGACGTAGTCTGTCGACGCGATCCCAGCGCACGTCGACACCCCATTCCCGTTGGCGCACACATCCGAAGTCACGCAACCAGCGGTCACGCGCTTGACATTTCCTTGCGCGTCGTAGTCGATGCACGCGCGGCGAACCTGTGAGCTTGCAGGGTCAGGTTTCTGATCGACCCGAGCGATCCTGTCCGCAGCATCATAAGAGAGGACTGTACAAACTGAACTCACAAACCCTCCACCGATTGAGCAGAAGGGCGGTGGAGGACCGTAAGTCAGACTGCCGTAGGGAGCACCGATCGCCGCGACGTTGCCAGCGGAGTCGTAGCCGCGTACCGAAGTGAAGCTACCTCCGCCCGAGCCCGTCGTGACTTGACTGGGCCGGCCATGCGGATCCGCTGCGAAGCTCTGCTCGAAACGATAGTCGGCGCTCGATCCGTTCCACACTGATCTCTTCTCATTCCGAATGGTGCCGTCGGGCCAGTAGAGATATTCGACGCGCTCACTCCAGTTTGTACCCGTGGAATCGTACCGAGTTCGCGAGGTCAGGCGCCCAGTCCATGCTCCACTGCAACTCGGATTCGTGGTTGCCTGGTAGCAAAAGATATCCTGATTGCCTTCTGGGTACTTGATCGATGTGAGCTTCTCGTTTTCCCAACCATACGCCCACGTCTGCACTCCGGCATCCGTGGTTACCGAACGGGTGGCGACCTGGTGGCCTGCGTAAGTGTAGTTGGTCACCACTAAGTTCTCATCGGTGATGCGTTGAGGATCACCGAGTGCTGTGTAGTTCTCGAACTTCGTCACGAGTGCGCCGGCACCACCATTGTAGCGGCGCGTCGAGGTCGCGAGGCGGCCGGTAGAAAAGGTGCCGGCAACTGAATCGTAGACGTATTCAGTCGAGGGAGAGGTCGTAGAACAAGGACTCGATCCAGACGGCGCGCACGGACCCGCAAGCCGCGAGAGCCGACCGTTGGCGTCATATTCATAGGATGTGCGTGTAGATCGCGAGATGAGAGAATTGTTCAAATCAAGTGAATATCCAGCGACGTCGACGCTGGTAAGTTGGTTTGTTACCGAATTGCGAACGTACGAGGTGGTCTTCAAGCCGGAGCTCGGGACAACGCTTGAGGCTTGTGACTCTGTGGAAATCGTCTGAATAGCGCCCTGAAAGTACGTTACGCCGTAGTCGGTCCGTTCCAGCGCAGCGGGCTCGACAGGCCTCCCTGCGTCGTTGGGTACACCGCGCAGGCTCGCTTTCACTTCCAGTCGGCCGTTCATCCCCGTGCTGGCTGGCCAGGTCGTCCAGTTGCCGCGCTTGTCCTGATATCCGGCCAGATAGGTCGGACTTGTATCGCCGCATTGCTGGCCCCATCCGCCATCGGAGAGACTTCGAGACAGCCAAGTCGTCGTTCCCGGCGAGCAACCGGCTCCAGAGCAGGTCTCGGTCATGCTCAGGGGACCCGACAATGCCGGGACGCTCGGCCCTCGAGTAACTGTGAAGGCAGCGACTCGAGTCAACCCAGCACTGGTTGAACTCCCGTCGCCGAACTGAGCCGAGGGCAAACCCACCGTGCGAGCGTAGCCAGCGGAGCAGCACGTGTTCGCAGGACACGTGTAGCCAGCGTCTGGGCTCGCTGGCGAGAGGGTGTAGCTGCCGGAGAGGTCCCAGCCCGCGTCCACGCTCGTATTTGCGTGGAAGACCAGAACCGTCCCGTTGCGTGTGACATAGAATCCGCCGTCGTATCCGTAGCTCTCAGTGAGCCACGCGCCGCCGTCACTGAGCGGAGCACGCACTGATGCCAATAGGCCGGAGGCGCCGTTGGTGTATGTGTAGCGCACCGCCGGGACCCGAGTGCCCGCGAGCAGGTCAACGCCATTGACGACGCACTCGAATGCACCTGAGGTGTTGTTCTGAAGTCGCGCATAGTTGAAGGCGAGGCTCGAGCCTCCCGAAAGAGCAACATTTGCGAGATATGGGACGCCAGAGGCCCCCGGGGTCGGCGTGCACGACCCCGCGTCGGGCGTGGCGTAAGTGAGCTGAGCCAACACCTGAGCTTCGGGCGTTTCCAACTGGGACAGGAAGAGCCAGCCGCCATCGGCGTAGGGCGCAGCGAAGGTAGCCCGCCCAGTCGCCGTCAGGAGTTGAAACTGCGTTCCCGTCACTTTCCTGAGTTGCACGGCACGCGTGGGCATGTCGCTTCGCTCGCTGGCCCAACATGACGAGCCGGTGCAGGGCGCGAACTTGTATTGGTTCCCGTCCGGAGCGCGAACGGTCCAGAATCCGCCACCGTCTGGTTGGAGGCGGATGTCCGCGAAGGCCATGAAGTTGTGGGTCCAACGAAGCGCGGTGATGTCAGTCGGACTGCTGCCGAACGGCTTGGGGACCCCGTCAAGGAGTGCACCAGCGTCGGTCACCACGCCTCGACTCATCCGGTCATCTGAGTAGTAGGTGCGGATGAAGGGCACCTCGCCGAGAGTCGTCCTGACAAAGAAGTCCTCTGAGCGATCAACGGTCACGCCTTGGTCGAAGGCGATCGCGACGGGATCGCCTACCGAGTAGGGATCGCCGGGCTTCCCTGCTCCGCGAGG
>JANODF010000173.1:0-1531 GCA_031412555.1 Archangium sp.
GTTCACGCACGGCGGCAAGGAGGAACTGAAGGAGAAGTAGCCGCAGGAGCGCAGGAGCAGCTCGAGCGGATCGCGGCGCTAATGCGGGAAGGCTCTACCGTGTTGGACGAGTCTGTTCATCACGACGCCATTTCTGGGCACATGTGCGAGGCTGCTGATCTGCTCACTGCTCAGGCTGACCAAATTGCGCGGTTGGAACTAAAAGTAACCGCGCGCGAGTTGCATATCCAGAAATTGATTGACGAACGTCAAGCCCTCACCGCGCAGGCCGAGCGGATCGCGCGGCTAGAGGCCGAGCGGGACGGCTACGCTGATGCGTTGGCAGAGTCCATGCGCCGAACGGCTAAAGTGATGACGGAGCGGGATGAAGCGCGTCTTGTGGGCCACGGCGACGGGCAAACACACACCACTGCGGAGTACCAGCGGTCGTTCGGGCTCTGCGACGACCACCAGCCAAACGTCTGGGAGGGCGATGGCGCGTGCGTCATCTGCGATGGCAACAGCTTCCACGCGCTGCTTGCTACTCGTGCCGAGCGGATCGCGCAGCTCGAGGCCGAGCGGGCCAATTGGCTGGCGGCCTACCAGGCGACCCAAGTGCTCCAAGTCGAGGCCGAAGCGCAGCTGGGGCAGGCTGAGAAGCTCGCGCAGGCGACACAGGCGCTCAGGGATTTATCGCAGATAGCGAGCGATATTCTCATCGAGACGAACGACCGATGGCGCGCAGGTCGGGCGGACGGCATTCTAGAGGCTGTGGAAAGTGTATGGCGTGCGTTGGCGGCGGCGCTCTCCGCCTCTCCCCAGCCTGCTCGCGGGCGTTTCAAGTGCCCCGAGTGTGGCCCACCTTTTGACCCCAACGGCTTCTGTCTGGGTGACTGTAGACCACTCTCCGCCTCTCCCCATGAGCCGAAAGCGGACGTTCTCGATGCGCTCCATGGGGTCTTCACACGACATGGCATCGCCAGTCGTTCGGACTATCCGTATGCGCTGATTGGTGATTTGGTGTCGTGGGCAGCGCGTATGTGTCGTCAGTCTGCCTCCACCCACGAGGACAGGTGCGAAGGCCGTTATTCAGTGCCCCGAGCGTCACCGCCGTTCGATGTCACGTATCGCTGCGGCTTGAAGGATGGGCATGATGGCCCGCATTGCGGGTTTTGCCTCTCTCCCCACGAGGACCGCACACCCCGCTACGTGGAGCAAACGGAGGCGGGTGAGTGGGTCACGCCACCTAAGGACCGCACTGGTAACACGTCAGGTTCGTGATTTGTGTTTGTTTGGTTTGTAATTCCGAGCTAGTGCGAGCGCCTGAAGCCTCGCCGGAGGATTGAGCGATGAGTGAAGACAGCGACTCAGTGTATACCCGTCGCCTTGGCGAGTGCCGTACGCTTGACGAATTGCGGGGACTGATGGCGGATTACGCTGAACTGGCGATTGACGGTGGGCGCGTCGTCGCAACGATGACAGAGGCCGACTTCATAGAGTTTCGGCGCGGATTGAGGTCCGAGCGCAAAGGCCGATTCGCTGGTGAGGCATG
>JANODF010000174.1:0-12089 GCA_031412555.1 Archangium sp.
GAGGAGAGCGCTTTGTCGCCGAAGATGGGTGGAGCAGAGGTCGACACGCTGCTGGGTAAGGGCAGCGAGTTCGAAGGCAAGCTGGTCTTCAAGGGCCAGGTCCGCATCGATGGAAAGTACAGCGGGCAGATCCAGACCGACGAGGTGCTGATCATCGGCGCTTCGGCCAGGGTCAACGCGGAGATCTCCGCGGGCACCGTGGTGATCAGCGGCACGGTGGAAGGCCTCATTCGGGCCACCAGCGTGATCGAGCTCCACAAGGGCGCCAAGGTGAAGGGCACCATGGAGGCGCCGAACATCACCATGGAGCGCGAGGTGACGTTCGACGGCACCATGAAGATGGACGGGATCTCGGCCGGAAAGGCCGCGCCGCCCGCTCCCGGCACGAAGTGAATTCACGCCGGCTGGCGTGGGTGATGCTGGCGCTCGCGGGGTGTCGCGAGCCGGCCAAACCCACCGCGCCCGCCGAGCCCCGATCCAGCCTGCGCGTGCCGCTGCCCGATGGGTGGCGCGCCACCGGCTTCTCCGGCGGTCTCCAGGTGGGGCCGCAGGGGCGGGTGGTGCTGCAGCTGGAGAGCACCACCAAGCCGCTGCCTGCGCCGGAAGCCTTCATGGCCGCGGTGGTGGCTGAAGGTGTCGAGATACTCGAGAAAGAGTCGGTCGATACTTTCATCGGTGTCAGGTACTCCATGAGCATTGAAGGTGCGAAACGCGACGCGTTTCTCGGAGTGCGCCGCACCGGGCCGCGCACCATCTGGTGCTCGACCACCGGCAGTGCACGCAGTGAAGAGGTGGAGGCAGCGATGACCGTCTGCAGGAGTCTGTCGTGGGAAGGCTGAGCGTAGGGGTGGTGCTGCTGGCGGGCTGTGTCACCACGCCGGTGTCGCCCAGGCCGGTGGATCAGGTCTCGTTGCAGTCGCGCCTCGACGCGTTGCCCCGGTGTGAAGCGGGCGCCGACGTGGGGCTGATCAGCGTGAAGGCGAACATGTGCACCAAGAAGCACTGCCAGACGGCGTGCTGCAATCAGTGCAGCTGGTCGGCCACCTTCGAAAACAAGAGCGCTCAGCCGGTGCCCGTTGATCAGGCCCGCCTGCAAAAGCTGCTCGGGGTGACAGAGAGCGCGCTCGATTGCGAAATCGCTGCGTGGTCCGCGGAGCTCGCTCGCCAGTCTGTTTCGCTGGACGGAGCGGGGTGCGTCGTTCCGTAAGGGATTATGGTTGGGCCATGGTGATCGCGCTCGTCGTCGCGTTGCTCTCTGGTCAGGTCATCTACGAGTGGGTCGACGCGAAGGGGCAGTCGCACTTCACGAATGATCAAGGATCCATTCCGGCGGGCGCGAAGCGACGTGCGACCAGCGGGGAGGCGCTGACCGTGACGCCTGCGGTGGCGAAGGTGGATGCCGGCGTGGTGGCTCCGGCGGTGGTTGAGAAGGCTCCTGATACGTGCGGGCCCGCTCGAGTTCGGGTGGCTCAGTTGGAGAAGCAGCTCGAGGACTCGAAGAGCGTCCCTGATCAGGTGCAGGAGCGGGAGCGCAAACGCTGCCAGGAAGTGCTGATGGTGCAGGGGCAGGGTGGTTTTGCTCAGTGCATGGCGACCCGGAGCCAGGCGGGTGTGTCCAATGATTCGGTGCAGAACGAGCTCGAGGCCGCTCGGGATACTTTGCGGCGGGCTCAGATCGGTGGGTGCCGATAGGAATTGGCCCTCACCCTGACCCTCTCCCGGAGGGAGAGGGGACCTTCTTTCGACCTGCGTCTTCGTTCCGTTTGGCTTTGATCCGTCTAGCGATTGGCCCTCAGCCAATCGAGTGCGTCTCTGAGTGCCTGGCGCACGGGCCCCGGCAGCAGCCCCAGCTCGCGCGCCGCCTTCTCGTGACTGACCGTGAACGGCGCCGTCACCGCGTGCACCGCCCACGAGGTGAGCAGCGTGTGGTGCCGCGCCAGGGTCTCGATGAACGGCCCCGGCCACGCCAACGCGCGCGCCAACCACGGCGGCAACAACTTGGGCAGCGGCGCTCCGGTCTGTTTGGAGACCTCCTCGGCGATGTCGAGCAACGAGAGCCGCTCTGAGCCCAGCAGGTACGCTTCGCCGCTGCGCCCGTGCTCCGCCGCCAGCACCGTTCCCCGCGCCACGTCGCGCACGTCGACCCAGTCGTGACCGCCGGAGAGCAGGTAGGGCACCTTGCCCGCGGCGAGATCCAGCAGCAGCCGGCCCACCGCCGAGAGCCGCGCATCGAGCGGACCCACCAGGCCCGTCGGCAACACCAACACGGCGTCGAGGTCGCCGGCCCGCGCAAGTCCTTGCACCTCGGCGCACGCTTCGGCGCGCGTTTGTGCGTACGCGCTGGTGGACCGGGTCACGTCGAAGCCCGCGTCTTCGTCGAGCACCCCGTCGCGCGGCCCGCTGAGCGCGTGCACCGAACCCATGTGCACCAGGCGCTCGACCCACGCGCCCTGACAGGCGGAGATCACCGCGCGCGTTCCGCCCACGTTCACGTCGTGCAGCCTGGAGCGCTGGTTCCAGAAGCTGCTCTCGACGCTGGCGAGGTGGAACACCCGCGTGGCGCCGGTGAAGGCCTTTCTCAGCGCGGCTCGGTCTCGAATGTCGGCGTGGATCTTCCTGACCGGCAGCGCTGAGAGCGGCGCGGCGTCGTCGCCGGGCTGCACCACGGCGCGCACCGTGCTTCCTCGCTCCAGCAACTCCCGCACCAGCACGTTCCCCAGATGCCCCGTCGCGCCCGTCACCACATCGATTCCCATGATTCAGCCCCTCAAAAGAAACCTTCCCCTCGAAGGTCTGCACTCCGCGCGCCAGCGGCCACCCGTTCGTCCAGTGCTCGCGGGAAACTGCGGGGAATACGTTCGAGAGAAGCGCAATGCCCACACCGTTCGCATCTCGACTGCGCTCGATGCGAAGACTGCGAGACGAAATCGATCGGTGTGAGGTGCGGCCCTCGACTCGTGTTGCGAGGAGAGCCCTCTGCCAGGTCGCTTCAACTGCGCACGCGCGCGTTCCGCTGGACCGGCTCCGTTCATTTTGTGGGTCGCCCTCGACTCGATGCGAGGAGAGCCCCTCCTCTCCCCGCTCGCGCAGGGAAAGGGAGAACACTCAGAGTGCGTACGGTTGCAACTCGACCACCTCGTCGAGCAACACCGGCGGCGCGTGCAGGTACGCCGTGGTGCGCCGCTTCTGCTCGAGGTCGTCGTACACGCGTTGCACCTGCGTGCCGCTGAAGCCCAACACCTCGCCGCACTTCTCGGCCGACACGCCGTGGTTCATCGCCCACAGCACCATGTCCAACGAGCGGTAGTGCAGCGAGAAATAGAAGTCCTCCTGCGACTGCGCGAGCGAGAAGGTGTCGGTGGTCGGCTCGCGATCGAGGATCTCGTCGATCACCTCCAGGTGCCGCGCCATCGCGTACACCTGCGTCTTGTAGAGCCCCGCGATCGGCTTCACGTCGGCCGCGCCATCACCCAGCTTCACGAAGAAGCCCTGGTCGTACTCCAGCCGGTTGGGCGTGCCGCTGCAGGCGTAGATCAACCGGTCCGCGTGGAAGTACTCCATCATCTTGCGGGTGCGCTGCTTGAAGTTCGTCGCCGCGACGATCTCCAGGTACGCCCGGGGCGTCAGCCGCGTCTTCACCGTTTCACCGCCGGGCCGCTGCACCACCACGGAGAACACGTTGACCGCGTCGGAGTCGAGCCGGTTGCCGTTGGAGACGATTTTCCACGGCATGCCCGGCTTGAAGCCCTTGTCGACCGAGGCCACCGCGTCGTCACGCATGCGGTAACACCCCGCAGCCTCGAGCATCGGCGCGATGTCGACCCACTGAAACTCCACGCCCATCTTCTCGCAGAGCTTGCGGCCGTACGCAGCGCTCTCGCCCGAGCTGTCGCGCTCCGGCAGCAGCAGCCCGAAGACCCGCCTGGGCCCCAGCGCCTTCACCGCCAGCGCCAACACGCACGCGCTGTCGATGCCGCCCGACACCGCCACCACCAGGCCCCGCCGCTTGAGCGTCTTGAGCACCGCGGTCTGCAGCTTTTCGGAGAGTTCTTCCGCCTTCGCCTCGAGATCGAGCTTCAGGACGTCTTTGTTGAACGCCGTCATGGTGCCTCCTGGGGAATGGATGTGGGTTCGCGCTGGCGCCTGGCCACCGGGCGGCAGGCCTTGCGCGCGCGCAGCGGGCTGATCAGCTGAAGCACGGCTCGCCGTTGACGGCGCGGCCGCACGGGTTTGACCTGTCGTGCGGCGATCAACGCTTCCAACTGCTCGAGGGCCTCGTGGAACGTGCTCATGGAATCTCCGGGGAGTGGAGCGCTGCGGCGCGGCGTTGCAGCTCACCGACCAGCACCTTGCCGGACGTGCTGCGGGGAAAATCGAGCACCAGCACCACCCGCCTGGGCACACGCGGCGCGGGCAGCAAGGAGCGGCAATGTTTGAGCAACGCACCCGAGTCGAGCTGCGTGTCGTCACTGATCACGAAGGCGATCGCCACCTCACCCTCGAGCCCATCGGGCGCTCCCACCACCACCGCTTCCCGCACCCCGGCCCGCGAGGTGAGCGCGCGCTCCAGCTCGGCCGGCGCCACCCGATGCCCGCCCAGCTTGAGCACGTGTTTGGCGCGGCCCGTGAGGAAGACGAACCCGTCTGCGTCCCAGGTGGCCAGATCGCCCGTCCACAACCAGCCGTCGCGCAGCACCCGCGCGGTCTCTTCGGGCGCGTCGAGGTAGCCGCGCATGATCACCTCACCCCGCGCCACCAGGTGCCCTTCGACGCCCGGAGCCACCGGCGCACCCGCCTCGTCGACCACCTGAAGCTCCACGCCCGGCATGCCGCGCCCGACGCTGCCTCTTTTCTCCGCCGCGAGGGCCGGGGGAAGGAAACTCAGCCGCGACGTGGCTTCCGTCTGGCCGTACATCACGAACAGGTGCGCGGGGGCGAAGGCGGCGCGTGCCCACGCGATGGTGTCGGGTTGCATCGCCCCGCCGGCCTGGGTGACGAAACGAAGGCTGGAGTGATCGATCTGCGACAGCGCCACCCGGCGCCGCAGGCTCTCGAAGGTCAGCGGCACGCCAGCGAAGTTGGTGCAGCGCTGCTCGCCGATCGCCGCCATCACCAGCCGCGGGTACATGGAGCGGTGATCCATGAAGACCGAGCCGCCCACCCTCAGGTGTGAGAGCAGCACGCTCTTGCCGTAGACGTAGAAGAGCGGGAGCACCAACATCGCCCGATCGGCCGCGGTGAGCTGGAGAAACGCCACCACCCCGTCGGTGCTGGCGCACACATTCTGCGTGGTCTGCAACACCCCGCGCGGCGTGCTGGTGCTGCCCGAGGTGAACACCACCTGGGCGACGTCGGGCACGCTCTCGGGGGGGCCTTCACCCGCGTACTCGGTGTGCCCTTCTTCGGAGATCCACCCCGCGTACCGTTCGCCCAACACGGCCTTCAGCGTCTCGGGAGGGTGTGCGGGGTGCACCACCACCAGGCGAGCGACCGGCAAGGCCACCCACTTGCGCGCGTCTTTGCCGCTGATCAACGCGAGGGCCGGACGCGCTTGACGCACGGCTTCAGCCAGGGCGCTCTCGCTCCATTCGCGATCGAGCTCCACGCTGGTGGCGCCCAACGACTGCACCGCCAGCCAGGCCACCACCGTGGCCACCACGTTCGGCAACGCGAGCACCACCCGGCTGCCCGGCAGCACTCCGGCGTTCGCCAGCTGCGCGCGCACCTTGTCGACCCGGGCCTGCACCTGATCCCACGTCGCCCAGCCATCGGGCGTGCCCACACACGGCGCGTTCGGCGTACGCGAGGCGTGCTCGCGCAACCAGCTCACAGGACTGCTCAAGGTTGGCTCTCCAGGCTGGGCCGCGACAGGGCCAGGTGTTCGCCCCCGCTCTGCGTCTCGCGGGACACGGGCAGCAGCTGCACCGCGTCGAGGTGCGCCTGGGGAATCTGCTGAGGCGCGTCGACGTACTGCCGCCAGAGCAGCTGCGACGAGGTGACCGCCATCAACGCCATCGCGTCGGCTTCCGAAGGCGCGGTGGTGTTCTTGCGCAGCTTGGCCAGCAGCTTCTGCACCTTGGTGCCGTCGAACACGCCCGCGCTGGCGACTGCGCGTTGGCTCAGCAGCTCTTCGCTCCACGCAGGGGCCGAAGCGCCCACCAGGGCCTCCGCGACCGGCGCGCGGTAGGGGAACTTGGCTCGCTCGAGCACCCGGCGGGGCACCCGGCCCGCACCGAACCGCTTCAAGATGAACTTCTCGTCGAGCCCCCGCAGCTTGAAGGAGTCGGGCATGCGCGCCGCCAGCTCGATCAACCGGTGATCGAGGAAGGGAAAGCGCCCCTCCACCGAGTTGCTCATCAACATGCGATCGCCCTGCGCCGAGAGCAGGTAGCCGGAGAGCAGGGTGTTGAACTCGAGGTACTGCGCGCGCGCCAGCGGCCGCCAGCTGCGCACCTCTTCGGGCACGGTCGCCAGCAGGGAGGCCACCGCGTCGAAACCGTCGAGCCGCGCCGCGAAGTCGGGCGAGAAGAAACGCGCGACCCGGCCCGAGTTGCTCCACCGCACCTGGTGCGAGAAGTCGAGCGCATCGACGTGCTCCAGGCCCACCCCGAAGAACGAGCGCAACACCTCGGGTGACTGGTTGGCCAGCGGCAGGTACGGGTAGAGCCGGGAGAACAACTTCGGCCGCGACCTGGAGTTCGGCGCGCGCGCCCAGAACCGCCGCACCGCCGTTTCTTTGAACAGGTCGTAGCCGAGGAAGACCTCGTCGGCGCCTTCACCGGTGAGCACCACCTTGGTGCCGTGCGAGCGCACCAGGCGGGAGAGCGCGAACATGGGGGCCGGCGCCGAGCGCAGCAGCACCTGCTCGCCGTGCCACACCACCTTCGGCAACAACCCGCCGATGTCCGCGTCGCTCACCGGCACCTCGGCGTGGCGGGTGTGCAGCGCGTCGGCCACCTCCTGCTGAAAGGAGCGTTCGTCGAAGCGCGCCTGCTGGAAGCTCACCGAGAAGGTTTGCAACGAGCCGCCCAGCTGGCCCTGGGCCAACGAACACAGCAGCGACGAGTCGAGGCCGCCCGACAGGTAGGCTGCGACCGGCACGTCGGCCCGCAGCCGCAGGTGCAGCGCATCGCTCAGGGTCGCGTCGAGCGCGTCCATCGCGTCGGAGAAGTTCATCGAACGATCGATGCGCTCCTCCGAAAGGTCGAGGCTCCAGTACCGCCGCTCGGTCAGCACCCCCTGGGAGAACGACGCCACGTGCCCGGGCGGCAGCTGCTGCACGCCTTCGAAGGCGGAGCGTGGGCTCACCGGCGCCCACAGCGCGACGGTCTGCGCCAGCGCGAGTGCATCGAGCCGGGCCGGCACCACCCCGGCGGCGAAGAGGGCCTTGGCTTCGGAGGCGAACCCCAGCCCGCCTGCCACCGTGCGCGCGAAATAGAGCGGGCGAATGCCCACCCGGTCTCTCGCCAGCCACAGCTGTTTCTTGCGCGCGTCCCACAAGGCGAAGGCGAACTGGCCGACGAACCGCTTCACGCAGTCGATGCCCCACGCATCGAAGGCCGCGAGGATCACCTCGGTGTCGCTGCGGGTGCGAAACCGCCACGAGGTCAACTGCGCGCGCAGCTCGACGTGGTTGAAGATCTCCCCGTTGAACACCACCGTGAGCCCGCGTTCGGGGTCGTGCATCGGCTGATGCCCCGAGGCGAGATCCACGATGGACAGACGGGTGTGACCGAGCGCCACGCCATCGAGCACCACGGCCCGTTGTGCGTCAGGGCCGCGGTGGTGCAGCGAAGCGACCATCGCGCGGAGCTGGTGCTCCACGGCGGGGCGCGGCTCCATCGGGCTGGTGGTGAAGCCGGCGATTCCGCACATGGTTCACCCACCCTCGGCCCGACCCACGCCGCCTTCGCCGCGTCGGCTGATCACCGGCCGGGCCACCGTCTCGCGCGGGGCCTTCTTGCGCGCGATGTACCGAACCAGCTTGTCGATGGAGTCGAGGTTGTCGGGCACCAGCTCGGCGTCTTCGGCCTTGAAGCCGAACTCACTCTCGATGAACACCACCAGCTCCATCATGCCGGTGGAGTCGATCAGCCGGTTCTTCAGGAACGAGGTGGTGTCGTCGAAGCCGTCGACGAAGAAGGTGTCTTCGATCCAGCTCCTCAGACGGGGTGCAACGTCGCGTGTCTCTTCAGGCATGAGATCCTCCAGTGGTGCAGAGTCGTAGACTCATCATTCGCGCCGGGTTGCCGATGGCCAGCATGCCCGGGGGCACGTTGGTGTTGACGACGCTTCCTGCGGAGACGACGGCGCCGTCACCGATGCTCACGCCCGGGTTGATCACCGCGCCATGCGCGACCCAGACGTCCTTGCCGAACACGACCGGTGCTCCGGGCGCATCGCACACGCGCACGTACGAGCCGAACATGCAGCGCTCGCCCATGCGCACCGACTCTTTGACTTCGAAGTTCGCGCCGTAGTTGAAGTAACAACGCGCACCGACCTCGAGGGTCGCGCCTTCCTCCACCCGCATCGCGGTGGGGAAGGGGCCGCCCGCGAAGACACACGCCGCGCCCACGCTCAGACGGCCTCGCCGCTCGAGCTGCAGGGCGCCGTGCACCAGCACCGACTCGCCGAGCTCACAGCCCCCGAAGGCCACCCGGCTGCGGGCCAGCGCCAGGGCCCGGGCTGCGCGTTTGAAGGCAGGCGCCTGGAGCTCCAGCCAGTCGATCAACTCCAACAGCGCGATCCTCACGAGGCCACCACCGGCGGCTGCACCAACGTTCGCGCAGAGGGGCGGAGCACCCTGGTCTTGACCGGTGCTTTGTTCTCTCCTCCCGGCTCGACCGCGGAGGGCGCCGGCGCGCTGCGGGCGATCGGCACCAACACCGTGGAGCCCGCTTTCACCCGCCGGGCGATCACCACGCCGGGGCCCAGGGTCACCTTCTTCTCCAGCCAGGCGCCGGGCAACACGATGGCGCGTTCGCCCACCTCGACCGCGGCCTCCAGCTTCACCGGGTGCGAGGGGGGGCGGCGATGACGCGAGCCCAGAACGGGGTGGAAGTTGTTGTCCATCAGCTTGGAGAAGGCGCGCAGCCGCGAGCCGGGCCCGATCTCGACGCGCTTCTGTGCCTCGATGGAGACGCCGCCTTCCAGCAGGCAGCCGTGCCCGATGATCAGCTCGGCGCAGGGCCCGGCGTGCAGCTCGATGGGCACCAGCCGGCCGTCGAGGATGACGTCGTCTCCGATCTCGATGTGCCCGCCACCGATGACGTAGATGCTGCCGAGCACTTCGACGCGTTGGCCGACCCTGGCGCAGCGCCACAACTTGAGACGGGAGAAGAGGAAGAGCGGAGTCACGGTACCCTGGCCAGAAAAGTGAGGAGCGCTTCGGCGACGCGTCGCTGCCCCACGGAGTTGAGGTGTTGCCCGTCGTCGGAGTACTCGCTGATCAGCGCCGGCACCGTCTGGCCCTGATGTGAAGAGGTCTGGGTGCTGCCGTCGTCGCGGCTCGACTCGAGCGCGGCGAGATCGAAGATCGGCTGCCCCGCAAGCCGGGTGCGCAGCAGCGTGTTGAAACGATGGCGGGCCCCGTTCTCGAGGGCGCCCCAGGGAGGCCGCTGGGTCAGCGTCTTCTTGAGCCACGCGGCGGCGCCTTGCGGCACCACGGTGAGGGGCACGGTGACGTGCACGAAGACGACCCTCGGGTACTTCGCCCGGAGACGTTCGAGGGCCGCGAGGTAGTCGGCGAAGAGCTGCTCGACGTCGGTCTGCGCGGTGAAGTCGATGTAGCAGAACTTGAAGAAGGCGATGTCGACCGCCCCGCCCAGCGAGTCGAGCGCGGCTTCGAAGTCGGCCACCTTCGAGCCGGGCGCCTCGTTCTGGCCGATGCGGGCGTGGAGGAAACCGGGTGATGCGAGGAGCGCGCTGGTGCGGCCTTCGCGAATGCGCAGCTTGCCCGCGGCGACTTCGTTGACGCCCTCGAGAATGTTGGCGCCCACGGACTGGTGGCCGAAGAAGATGCGCCGGCTCGCCACCTGCTGAACGATGTCGTCCGCGATGCCCGTCGCGGTCAGCGTCAACAGAGCTGAGAGAACCATTGAACGCCTCCGGGGAATTCCCCTATGCGCGCGCGATGCCACGTTCGGGCAGGGCGCGATGCCACGCGAAATCGCGCAGCCGATGCGATCAGCCGCGTCGAGCGCGCAAACCACGCGTGCGATACGCAGATCCCCGTAAGGGTGTGGGATGATCAGGAGCATGCCCCTCGCTCTGCTCCTGCTGACCCTGGCCGGTTCGGGAAGTCCCCTTCGTCCTGATCTCTACGAGACGCACCTGGCGGCGCCTCGAGGCGTGTTGTTGCCGGTGGTGGCCGGCTCGCGCGGCGGCCAGGTGTACGGAGGGGTGAAGCAGATCGTTTCTGGTTCGATCCTCACCGTGCTCGGCGGAGCGATCGGTGCGGGCGGGCTCTATTCGCTGATCAGCGCAGGCACACTCATGGGCAACGAGCGCACCATTTTCACCGCGCTGGGGTGGACGTTCTTCGGCATGGGGGCGCTGCTGGCGGTGGTGGGAATCCCGCTGCTCATCGTGGGGATCGTGAGGGTGTCGGCCAGGCCTGGAGAGATTTCCCTCAGTCTCGATGAGCGCGGCACGCTGGCCGTCCGCTTCTAGGGAGCGGAATACACAACAACCCGCGCGCCCCCTCGGTGTGAGGGGTGGGAACTCTTCATGCTTCCCGCTTCGCTCGACGAATCAGCACGTCGTCGATGAGCAGGGCATCGACCGGGTGAGCGAGGAAGAAGGCCAGCGCATCGGCCTCGGTGGCCACGATGGGTTCGCCCTGGCCGTTGAGCGACGTGTTGAGCAGCACCGGCACGCCGGTGTCCTGCGCCACGCGCGCGAGCAATGAGCCGAGGTGTGAATCACGAACGACCGTCTGCAGACGCGCGGTGCCATCGACGTGCGTGACGGCTTCGAGCTTCTCACGCGCGGAAGGCAGCACGTCGGCCACGGTGGTCATGAAAGGCGCGAGGCGGGGCGCGAAAGGCCCGAAGAAATCCTGCGCGGCGTCTTCCAGCACCATCGGCGCGAAAGGGCGGAACGGTTCACGCCGTTTGATCACCCGGTTGAGGCGCTCCTTCACGGCCAGCGGTGCGGGCAACGAGAGAATGCTGCGCTGGCCGAGCGCGCGCGGGCCCCACTCGAAGCGGCCCTGTACGAAGGCGAGCACTTCGCCTTTCACCAACACCTCCGCGGCGGCGTCGATGGGCGAGCTCACCCGGGTGGCCGAAAGGCCCAGGGCCGACGCGAGACCGTGCGCCACGTCTCCGCTCACGCCGGTGCCCCACGCCGCATGCGTGAAGGTGCCCCGCGGCTCGTTGCGTTCGGAGGCCGCCAGCAACGCCGCACCCAGCGCACCGCCTGCATCCCCGGACGCGGGCTGCACGAAGAGCTCACTGAAGCCCGCCTCGCGAAAGAGCCGGCCGTTGGCCACGGCGTTGAGCGCGACGCCGCCGGCCAGACACAACGCGTCGGCTCCGGTGAGCGCCTTCGCTCGGGCGGCGAGCTGGAGCAGCGCGTCTTCGAGCACCGCCTGCAGCGTGGCCGCCACGTCTGCTGCACGCGCGTCGGCTTCGTTGCCGTCGAGCAACCACGGCGTGCCCGGCCGGCGACGGGGACCGAGCAGGGTCTCCAGCTTCGTGGAGAAGCCGACCTCGGTGTTGGTGTGCGAGTCGAAGTAATCGAGGCCCAGCGCGAAACCTTCGGGCGTGAGGCTGATCAGCTTCTCGAACTCCGAGCGGAAGCGGGGCGTGCCGAACGCGGCGAGGCCCATCACCTTGTACTCGCCTTCGTTCACCTCGAAGCCGAGGTACGCGGTGAAGGCGGCGTAGAGCAAACCGAGCGAATGCGGAAAGTGAACCTCGCCGAGCGCCTCGATCGCCGCGCCCTCGCCGCGCCCGAAGCTCGTCGTCGTCCACTCGCCCACGCCGTCGACGGTGAGGATCGCGGCGCGCTCGAAGGGCGACGCGTAGAACGCTGCGGCCATGTGCGACTCGTGGTGGTCGCAGAAGAGGATGTCGCGTTTG
>JANODF010000175.1:0-2096 GCA_031412555.1 Archangium sp.
GCGCTTCATGGTCGGTCATGCGTTTGAGGAAGCGATTGCAGCCATCCTTGAGAAGTACCAGGGAGCGACGTATCTCCGTGAGGAACGGGTAGAGATCGCGGCAGGCGATACGACCATCACGGGCCGCAAGGACTTCAGCGCCGTCCGCGTCCTGACCGGCAGCGCAGTGTGGGAACTGAAGGCGACCAACAGCCGTGCGATGGCGTTCCTACTGAAGCGCGGCACGCCGAACGACGAACACATCTCACAGTTGAATCTGTACCTCCGCGCCACCAATCAGGGCACGGGGTATCTCGTATATTTTGCGATGGGCAGCACGAAGGGCGAGCCGAACCTGCATGCGTGGATTGTCGAGTACGACCCGATCCGCGCACAACGCGATATCGATGCGCTGGTCGAGGCCGACCGCAAGGCGAAGGCTGGCAAGTTGCCGGGAATCCCATCCAACTACAAGAAGAACATTTTTCCATGCGGTTACTGCGGGTACCAGCGGCACTGCTGGACGCCGGATACGACGCTGACCGAAACGCTGACCCGATCAATCGAGGTGACGCAATGAGTGAAGTGCTGCTTCTCCGCAAGTGCGACATTTCATGGTGCACTGCCGCATCTAGGTGGGCGCTGGACGAGGGCCAATGGTTCTCGTGCGACATCCACCTATCCGAGACTGCAACCGCCGCCATGAAGAATGGTGGATTCGTATTTATCGAAGTAAGACCACTGGAGGGCGCATGAAGCTCTGGATGGTGCTGACCCTATGGCTCGTGGCGAGTGTGACCGTCGTACCGATTGCCATGCGTTTCATCTACGGCGAAAAGGACGGTGAGTGATGAGTGCCGATGAAGTCCTCGAAATGTACGCGGAGCCGGAACCAGAGGAAGTGGCCGCGCACTTCGCCGCCCTCGTCAAGAGCGAGCCGGTCGCGGACATTGCCAGACCCCCGCAAGCCCCCCCGCGCATTCACTGGTCGCCAGCCCAGGTCGAACTCATCAAGCGCACCGTGGCGCAGGGAACCACCAACGATGAACTGAAGTTGTTCATCTATCAGTGCGAGCGCACCGGCCTCGATCCCATCGCCCGCCAAATCTACTGCATCAAGCGCGGCGGCAAGATGGGCATTCAAACGTCCATCGATGGCTTCCGGCTCATCGCGGAACGCTCTGGCAAGTACGAGGGCCAGCAGGGGCCGTTCTGGTGCGGTGAGGACGGCGTGTGGCTCGACGTATGGCTACAGAACAAGCCCCCGTCAGCAGCGAAGGTCGGCGTGTGGCGCTCTGGCGCTCGTGAGCCGATCACCGGCATTGCGCGGTGGGCCGACTACGCCGGGAACGGTGGGCCGCTGTGGAAAACGATGGGGCCGCACATGCTCGCCAAGTGCGCCGAAGCTCTCGCGCTCCGCAGGGCATTCCCGCAGGAACTCTCGGGCCTCTACACATCAGACGAAATGGACAACCAAGAATTGGGCGCGGGATCGCCGCCACAGGTCGGACGCGCAACACTCACGCAATCCACCTCCGACGATAACGCCTATCCGGCACCTCCTCCAGCAACGCCTGCCCCGACCGCAGATCCCGCGCCCAAGATTTCTCGCACCACCAAGAACAAGACCGAGACAGTCCAGTTGAAGGCAATCGGCAAAGCATGGGTAGGCCCCGGCAAGGTGGCATTCCAGATGTTCACCGACACACAAGACCGTAAGTGGAAGTTTCGAGGCGCTGATGTGATCGCAGTAGCTCACGGGTCGGGCGGAGCGCCAATCGAGATCGAGTACATCACCGAGAAAAGCGGCGAATACACCAACAGCGTCGTCTTGGCGGCGGTACTCGCAGGAGGTGCCACAGACACCGGCCAATGAATAACAGCCAATTCCCGAGGACTGGTCAGCCAATCAGTCCTCACTCCAGTAGAGCCGCTTGGCGGGGGCAGACAAGCCAATGACCGTGCTCCTACACATCAGCCCGATCAGGCGGTTCTACTGGATACGAGGAAATGCAAATGAGCATCCAATTCACGTCACGCTATGACCCACCGGCTTTCGGTGGCGAGTTCGACGCCCACGATGAAGCCAAAATTAAGCACAACCAGGAACGGGTGTG
>JANODF010000176.1:0-9636 GCA_031412555.1 Archangium sp.
GCGCGGGGGATCTCGTAGTCGTTGTCGCTGATCTGCTTCACGCCCGCACCCAGCGCGACGGAAGGCGGCGGGCCGCTGTCGACGGCCTTGGCCGAGATCACCGGCGCTGGCGGCGGCGGTGCACCGCTCATGTCGCCGGGCGTGGCGTCGATGAACTCGCGGCGGTTGTTGTTGATCACGATCACCCGCAGCCGCTCGATCTCCATCACCTCGGCGCCCTGCACGCGATCGCCGATCATGTACGTGTTGGTCTTGAGGGTGACCACGTCTTGAATGCTGGCCACCGACCACTCCGGCATGTTCTCGCTCACCAGCGTGCCGAGCAGCTTGACCCGCAGGGTGGTGTGCACCGGCGCGGCGTTCCGATCGACCACGGGCACGGTGGGTTCCAGCACCGTCGGCTCAGGCTTGGGCACCGGCAGGCCGAGGGCTTTGGCCACTCGATCGAGATTGAGGGCAGCCATGGGCAACACCCGCTGCGCCTTCACCGGCCCCGACCTTCCCGTCGGGAGAGGGAGAAGTGCCGCCTCGATGAAGGCGTTTGCCGTGCGCATGACGAGCCAGGCCACCGCAAAGATGAAGAGCAGGTGGATCAGCCAGAAATGACGTTTGAAGAGGACTTCCACGGGCAGGCCGAACAGCAAGCCAGGTGCCATGTATTCCTGAGTACTTTCAGCTGGTTGGCGGCCTTTCGGGACTGCCGAACTGACATTTTGTCAACGTGATCCGGCTCGCGGTGCCATCGGGACCGTTTGGTGAACATTTCGGGTCGGCTGGAAATGCCGGCAGGCAGTCGCTAGAGAGCGCGCCATGCGAAACCTGGTGTGGCTGTTGATCGTGGCGAGTTCGGCGTTCGGTCAGGTCACGAAGACGACGGCGATGGTGACGGTGCCGAACTGTGGAGCGGTGGCTGCGACGTCTGAAGTCGACGTCTACCGTCCGACCGGCGCGGGGCCTTTTCCGCTCGTCGCTTTCGGGCACGGGTTTCAGAACAACAAAGACAACGCGGCGGGGCTCGCTCAAGCCCTGGGCGCGTTGGGCATCGTGGTGGTGGTGCCGCAGTTTCCCGGCTTCTTCTCGGCGTGCGGTTCGGATCACGCGCGAAATGCCCGCGTGATGATCGCCGCGATGGATCAGCAGGTGACCGCCGGCGGCATCGATTCGACGAAGCTCGGTTTCGCAGGCCACAGCGCAGGTGGCCTCTCTGCGTTCCTGGCCGCGGCGCAGCGCCCGGTCGCCGCGGTGATGCTGTTCGATCCCGTCGAGAACACCAACCTCGGCACCGCGGTGGCGTCGATGGTGAATGCGCCCACGATCTTTCTCTTCGCTGAACCGTCGACGTGCAACTCGCAGGCGAACGCGACGGGCTGGTTCACCACGGTGACGGGCCCGAAGGCGCGGCTCAAGGTCGTCAACGCGAATCACTGCGATCCGCAGGAGCCGATCAGCGGCGTCTGCAGCTTCGGCTGCGGAGGCGCCGCGGCCACCAGCACCGTTCGTTCGGCCGTCTTCAAGCGGTACGCGGTCGACTTCTTCAAGCGGTACCTGCTGGGGCAGACGATGCCGTGCCTCGAGGCGACTGCTCAGAACGACGCGACGGCTGGCAGGGTCACCCTGGTCGACTTTCAGCTCGGCGGCTGCGGCGTCGATGCGGGTCAGCCGATGGTGGACGCCGGTGTTCCCGATGCGGGTGCTGTCGATTCGGGCGTGACCACACCCGATGCAGGAACCGCAGATGCGGGTATCGCTGACGCAGGCGCGATCGATGCGGGCACCGTCGTGGACGCAGGCGTTGCTGACGCGGGCGCCGAACAAGACGCGGGCGCCGTGATGATGATGGATGCAGGCACGCCGGATGCGGGTGATCCGATCGTCACCCCTCCGGTTGGCTGCAGCTGCGGCGTGGCGGACGGGTGGGGGCTGCTCGCCTTCGCCGTGCTTGTGCTGATCAGATCTCCTCGTTCAACTCGAAGCGCGGGTTGGTGACCTCGAGCGTCTCCTTCGCGGTGACGAAGAGATGTTCGAGCGCAGCGTCGAGCTTCGCAGGTGAGAGTTCGTTCTTCCGCAGCGCGGTGGCGAGCGAGCGGTTGAGCGCCTCGAGGGCGGCGTCATCGCGCGGAAGGTCTGGGCTCGCGAGCAGCGCCTGCAGCCGGCCCGCTTCGGCCGCGAAACGAGCCGCTCCGGTGCGCACTTCGCCCGCCACCACGGTCGCCAGATTGGCAGCGATCAACACTCGAAACTGCAGCGCCTTGTCGGCCTCCAGCTTCGGCACCAGGTCGGCCATCAAGAAGCTCGCGATCGCGTCGAGCAGCGTCGAATGATCAGGTCGGTTCTGCATGGTCTACAGCCTCCCGCGGCGAATGAGCCGCAGCGCTTCGAATTCCATCTCGACGTTGCGGCGGGCGATCGCGATGAGCTCGAGATCGCGTTGCTCGCCTGAGAGATAGCGCTCGCCCTGGAACACGCTGCCCACGGCCCAGCGAAGGTTTCCGCAGATCTCCCACCAGAGCACCTGCTCGAGGTCGACCTTGCGGCCGCTCGCGCGTTCGTAGGCCTCGTAGAACGGAGCACGCATCGCGAAACCACCGATGGGTTTGTCGAGGCGGTTGAAGCGCCAGTCACGCACGGAGATCCACGAGAGATCTTCGTAGGGCGATCCGAAGTGCGAGAACTCCCAGTCGAGCAGGGCCGACAGGCCGTCGGGTGTGACCAGGAAGTTTCCGGTACGGAAATCACCGTGCACCAGGACGGTCTCTTCGTTCGACGGCAGCCGCGCCGCGAGCCAGTTGATGGCGAACTCGGTGGCTGGGTACACGCCGGGCAGGCCGTCGAGCATCTTGCGAAGATCGTCGAGCGCCGAGCGCGCGGGACCGTCTTGGGGAGCTGAGAAGGGCAGGGCGATCTTCGGCGTGATGGTGTGCAGCTTCGCCAACGTCTGCGCCAACTCGACGGGAAGTTTCGCGCGGGCCGATTCCAACTCGGGGTTTCTCACCACACGCCGGCCGATCGCCTCACCTTGCGCCCACTCGAGGAAATAGGCGTCAGAGCCTTTGCGCAGCAGATCGTGCTGAAGCCAACGCACGGGCGGCGTCTTCACACCTGCGCTGACGGCGGCCTCGATCACCGCGAACTCGGCCTTGCGCTTGATGCTGCCCGGCAACGAAGTCGGAGCATCGCTGCGCAACGCCAACCGCAGCGGCGCGCCATTCACGACGAGCTCGACGCGGAAGTTCTCCTGGCACGCACCACCGTGCAGGGGCTTCACGTCTTGCAGCGTCGCTCCCTGCTTCGCGAGCGCTTCCCGAATGCGTTCGACCTGTTCATCCATGGCGGCGCACCCTACCTCACCACCACGCGTAGCCGACGGTGAGCAGCGCAGAGACGGCTGGACTGCAGGCCCCTCCCAGGCCACGCGAAGCATCGCCCGTGACGCCACCCGCGAGCTCGAAGCAGATCAGCAGCCCGCTGCGTCGCGTCTCGGTTGGCTTCCGTGCCCACGGCGCGACGCCGATTCGAACTGGAACCATCATTCCCGCGATGCTTCGGAAGGTGCTCGCCACCCAGAGCACGCCGAGCCCGCGCCAAGGGCAAAGTGATCGGAGAAGTCGAGCCCCGCGTTTCCTCCGAGTGCGAGGGCGCCGAAGTTGGTGAAGAACGACGCGCGGCCTGAAAAGACGATCCGATCGTTCAACACGACGCCGCCTTCAACCGCCAGCCCCGCCCACGCCCACGCCCAGCTCGAGGGAGAATTGGAAGGGAAGGGCGAAAGGATCGGCAGAATCGGTCCGCCCCCGACGCTCAGCGCGGCTTTGACGCGCGGGCGCTCTCGCTCCTCGCTGACCTCGATAGGCTTGGCCTGGGAGAGTGCCAGCATGAGGGCGAGCGCGATCATGAGACGGGCGTGGTGAGGCGCTTGCCGGTGAGCTTCTCGATGATCAGCTTGAGCACGATCACTGCTCCGACCTGCGCCAACAACAGGATCAGGAACGTGACCTTCGGCGCCCAGTGCCCAAACATCACGCGTGCCTCAGCCGCCGCGAGCCAGGCGATGGGCCCGCTCTCCGTGAACAGCCAATAGAAGTCGAGCCCCAGGCAGCCGGCGACGCACGCCAGCACGAACGCACCCCAGACCGGATTCGTGCCCTCTCGAAGCAACGCCATACACGGAGCGTAGACGGTTGAACCGCGCGTCGGGTGCAGCATCGATGAGGGCACGCTCGGCGGTGTGCCCGTAGGCTCTGGGGAAGACGGCCGGTTCCGTTGCGTTGCTTCGGCTTCGTTCGCGATCTGGCCTCGCGGCACGGCGCATCCGTACACGCGCTGAACGAAGCGTTGACCTAACCGACGCTTTGTAAACTCTGTCCACAAGCCGGTGCCCCCCCCAAGGGGGTCTCAGCCTCATCAATTTGTTTACTCATTGAAGGTTACGGCCCCTCCACACGAGCTAACTCTCGCTTTATCCCTGAGCCTCTGCCCCCCCTGACGAGGGCTCAGCGTTGTGGATTTTGTTTACTCATCGACGGTTGGGTCTGGCTGGTGCACTCGCGGTGATCCGGCTCGCGGGCAAGTCCAGTAGGGCGCAGGGACCTACTCCAGCGACCCGCTTCCCTTCCGGCCCTCCGTTTTCGGAGGAGGCACCACCCTCTCTGATTGTGGTGGAGGTGCTCACGATCACCGCTCACCTGCGGCAAGGAACTCGATTCGGTTGCCGAAGGGGTCCTCAGCAAAGAAGCGCACGACTCCGGGTATCGCTTCAGAGTCTTCGCGCGCGCAAAAGTCCTCCTCGACTCCGATGTGCAACTCCTGGCTCCCGCAGCGAAGCCAGAGCCCTCCGCGCAGTGCCAGCGCTGGTGGTTTGGGGATCTCGGTGAGTCCGAGGAGGTCGACAAAGAAGCGCCGCGCTTCGACGCTCTGGTTGAAGCCTTCCTCGCGTTCGAGCGTGACGACGAAGCGAAGGTGGCGGTGCTCTGGGGTGAAGGCGGCACCTTCTGCGCGGGGGCGGATCTCAAGTCGATCGGCACCGAGCGCCAGAACCGCGTCGAGCCCAGCCGCCTGGAGCTCTCCAAGCCGGCGATCGCGGCCGTCGCGGGCCACGCCGTCGCAGGCGGTCTCGAGCTCGCGTCGTGGTGCGATCTGCGCGTCGCCGAAGCCGACGCCGTGTTGGGCGTGTTCTGCCGCCGCAGCGGCGCTGCATTCACGACGAACTCGACGCGGAAGTTCTCCTGACACGCCCCGCCGTGCAGCGGCTTCACGTCTTGCAGCTTCGCTCCCTGCTTCGCGAGCGCTTCCCGAATGCGTTGGACCTGTTCATCCATGGCGGCGAACCCCGGCTCACCACCACCCGAAGCCGACGGAGAGCTGGGCTGAGAAACCGAAGAGGGTGATCGGCATCGGTGCAGGTGTTCCACGGCCCGCGTACGTCCGAAAGCCGTAGGCCGGCCCCGCCTCGAGTGCCACCAACAAACCTCTGCGCGCGATCGACACCGGCTCGCGGGAGAAAGGGGCGAAAGTGACTCGAAATGGCAGCACGATGCTCATCGACGAGTTGGTGGGCGCGATGAGGAACATGGCGCCCGCGCCGCCTCCGACGGTGAACTTGTCAGAGAGCGAGTAGTCGAGCCCGACCAGCGCCACGACCATCAACCCGAAGCCCGGAAGCGCCATGCCTGAGCTTCTGAAGGTGAGGGAGAACTGGTCGCTCAACACGACTCCGATCTCGCCCATCAATCCCACGCCCTGTGAAGACGTGCCTCCGCCAGCGCCCGCGCCACCAGTGACGTGAAAACCCAGGCGCAGAGGGGATTCATTCGAGCGGTAACCAACCCGTCGACTGGCTCTGCTGGTGGCGCCACGGCGGTTTGCGAAATGGCCAACGAGAGAACGAGCGAGAGCATCGCGGTGAACCTTACAGCGCAGCGGGCCGCGAACCTGCGGTCAGGAACTCGATTCGGTTTCCGAAGGGATCGTCGGCGAAGAAGCGCACGACTCCCGGAACCGCTTCAGCGTCTTCGCGCATCGGAGCTCCCGCGTCGGTGAGCCGGTCGCGCAGCGCATCGAGCGCGGCGAGGTCGGCAACCCGGAACGCGGGGTGGGCCTTCTTCGCCGCGCGAAAGTCCTCCTCGACTCCGATGTGCAGCTCCTGGCTCCCGCAGCGAAGCCAGAGTCCTCCGCGCACTGCCAGCGCTGGTGGCTTGGGGATCTCGGTGAGGCCCAGGAGGTCGACGAAGAAGTGCCGCGCCTCGGCTTCGCATTCCTTCGGAGCAGCGAGCTGCACGTGGTCCAACCCGGTGATGAACATGTCGGCAGGCTACGCGCACCGCGGCGCTCGGAACACTCTCGCCGTCGCCGCACCGTAGACGCCGGGCCGCGCTGTGAAAGAGTTGGCGCATGAGCGTGCGCATCGAGAAGCAAGGCAGCGTCTTCACGGTCGTGCTGCATCGCCCCGAAGCCCGCAACGCGGTCGACCGGCCGACGGCAGATGCCCTGGTCGAAGCCTTCCTCGCGTTCGAGCGCGACGCCGAAGCGAAGGTGGCGGTGCTCTGGGGTGAAGGCGGCACCTTCTGCGCGGGGGCGGATCTCAAGTCGATCGGCACCGAGCGCCAGAACCGCGTCGAGCCCAGCGGAGCAGGTCCCATGGGGCCCAGTCGCATGGAGCTCTCCAAGCCCGTGATCGCGGCCATCTCAGGTCACGCCGTCGCAGGCGGTCTCGAACTCGCGTCGTGGTGCGATCTGCGCGTCGCCGAAGCCGACGCGGTGTTGGGCGTGTTCTGCCGCCGCTGGGGCGTGCCGCTGATCGACGGCGGCACCGTGAGGTTGCCCCGCATGATCGGCCTCTCCCGAGCGCTCGATCTCATTCTCACCGGGCGCGCCGTCGGTGCAGACGAGGCGCTCAGCATTGGCCTCATCAATCGCGTGGTCCCCCAAGGCACGGCCCGTGCTGCCGCCGAACAGCTCGCGCGTGAGATCGCCGCCTTCCCCCAGCTCTGCATGCGGGCCGATCGCGCGAGCGCCGTGAGTCA
Organism: Archangium sp.; assembly: GCA_031412555.1. Taxonomy (GTDB): domain Bacteria; phylum Myxococcota; class Myxococcia; order Myxococcales; family Myxococcaceae; genus Archangium_A. The sequence goes on from JANODF010000176.1 coordinate 7,020, forward strand.
GTTCGACCACCCACTGCCCGAGGCGATCCTCCAGGAATTCAACGGAGGTCTGGCTGCGCTCCGGGAAGAAGGCGTCTCCGGCGCCGCGCGCTTCGCCGGTGGGGCAGGGCGACATGGAGATTTCGGTCGCTGATCACCCGGCCTGCGTGCTTAACGCCGCGGCATGACGGCACGCGTGGACAAGCAGTGGAAGGAAAAGGGCATCACCACCTACTCGACCGAGTCGATCCTCGGGACGCTCGGGCACTACGGCATCACCATCGACGAGGCCTCGTTCAAAGCGAGCGCCGCCGAGCGTTTCCCGCTCGACCTGGCGATCGAGTGGAAGCCGAAGTGGAAGGGCACCGGCCAGTTCGCCCCGTTCCCCTATGCGGCGGCCAACGAGCTGTTCAATCGGCTGCTCCCTGATCAGCCCACCCCGATGAAGACCGCGCACGTGGTGCTCGACCTCATCGCCAACGCCCTCAAGCTCGTCGCGGGCCGCGAAGACGCGAAGCTCGACGAGGCGTTCAAGGGCTGGGACGAGACGGTCCCCCGCCTGCCGCCCAAGGGCGACAGCCGCGACGCGTTCCTGCGTGAGTTGGTCACCTTCCTCGAGTCGTGGGCGCAGACCTTCAACGAGCTGCCTGAGCGCCTCGCCAAGGCGGGCAAGAAGGAAGACGCGATGCGTTTCGCGCTCGTGCACGAAGTGCTCTTCACCGACCGCGACGGCTGCATGACCGCCCTGGTGCGTGCGCAGACCGGCGAGCGCGAAGGCGCCGTGGCCGACTTGAAGAAGTGGGCCGACGACACCTCGCGTGACGTGTTCGCGCGCTACGCCGCTCTCGACGCGCTGTTTCAGCTCGAGGAGTTCGAGACCGCCAAGCCGCTGGGCATCGCGGTGTTCGACGAAGCGGCCAGGCAGGAGAAGTGGGGCCTCGCCGATTCGATCGCCCATCTGCTCAGCCACATCGCGCAGAAGGCCGGCGCCGACGTGACGTACATCCGCGAAGTGCGGTCCCGCCTCGATCGCGCCCACGCGCACACCGGCGGGCACCATTGAGCCTGAATGACCGCGTCGACAAGGCCTGGCACACCACGGGCATCGAGAAGTATTCGAACACCGCCATCCTCGGCTCGCTGGGCCACTACGGTGTCCCCGTCACCGAAGCGGAGTTCCTCGAGCTGACGAAGGAAGACTTCCCGCTCGCCATCGCCATGGGGTGGCACGAGCGCTGGAAAGGCACCGGGCAGTTCTCGCGTTTCCCGGCCGCTGCGGCCGAAGAGCTGTGGCGCAGGCTCAAGGGCGGCGAGCTCGCTCCGACCGACCTGTCGCTGGCGTCGGTGAACCTGTTGACCGCGCTCAACGGCGCGCTCGAGAACCGGCCTGATGACGGCACGCTCGAAGCGCGGTTCAAGGTGGTCGAGGGGTACTTGCTGCGCGTGCCCGAAGCGGGCGAACGGCGCGAGAAGTTCATGGCCGAGATGGCCGGCGCGATGGGCGATTGGCTCGAGGTGCTCGACGGAATGGCCGAAGCGCTCGCGCGGAAGTCGCTGCCCGCGTTGGCGGATCGGTTCGTGGTGATCGAAGAGGGCATGTTCCACGTGCGCGTGGGCACCTCGGCGGCGTTGGTGAAGGCGGCCAAGGGCGACGTGTACGGGGCGCTGGTCGATCTCAAGTTGATCGCGGGCGATGCGAAGCGTGATGACTTCGCGCGGCTCAGCGCGATTGATGGGTTGTTTCAGTACGACCAGATCGACGACGCGAAGGCGTACACGCTGGAGTTGATCGATCGTGCCGAGCAGCTGAAGGACGTCGACCTGGCCAGTGAAGCGGTCGAGCGGCTGACCCGGTTGTTGAAGATCGATCCGAAGCGCAAGGACCGCGCTGAGCTGCGAACGCGTGTCGAGCAGCTGTCTCGCGTGCTCGAGGCGAGCAGAGAATAGGGAAAGCTGACTCCCTCTCCCCTCGGGCCCCTCGGGAGAGGGTCGGGGTGAGGGCAGTGGGCCCCTCACCCGGTCCCTATGGGACCGACCTCTCCCCGCTCGCAGGGAGAGGTTTCTGCGTCTCTTCTTCAGCCGCCAGCTTCCGGTAAATCGTCCGCGCCGCGATGCCCAGCATGCGCGCCGCGAGGTTCTTGTCGCCGCGCGTGTGCCGCAAGGTCTCGTGAATCACCCGCCGCTCGATCTCTTCCATCGGAGTTCCGATCGGAATGATGATCTGCGACGCCGAACCGATCGGGCCCCGCCGAATCGCCTCGGGCAGATCACCGATCTCGATCATCTCGCTGCGACACAGCACCACCGCCCGCTCGACCGCATGCTCCAGTTCGCGCACGTTGCCGGGCCACGCGTAGTTCTCGAGCACCTTCGCTGCCTCATCCGAGAACCCGCGCATCACCTTGCTGTTCTTCGCCGCGTACCGCCGCAAAAAATGTTCAGCCAGCAACGGCACGTCTTCCCGCCGTGAAGCGAGCGAAGGAATGCGCACCTCGACCACGTTGAGGCGGAAATAGAGATCCTCGCGGAAGCGGCCCTCCTGCACTTCGCGCTGCAGATCCTTGTTGGTGGCCGCCACCACGCGCGTATCGACCTTGATGGTCTGGGTGCCGCCGAGCCGCTCGACCTCGCCCTCCTG
>JANODF010000177.1:0-24865 GCA_031412555.1 Archangium sp.
CCGCCTGCGAGACGAGCGGGTCGAGCGCCATCATCACGCCCATGCCGAAGAAGCTGCAGGTGAAGGTGAGCGAGTTGCCTAAACCCGCTCCGGCCTGGGCGGCGGCGGAGAGCCGGCCGAGCACCGCGGTGTCCACCAGGCCCATGAACGCCTGCCCCGCCTGCGCCAGGGCGAGCGGGAGCGCCAGCTTCCACAACGCGCTCAACTCGGTGGACTTGGGTGCGGCAGACATCGCGGGGGCCCACGTACCGTTCCACTCGAGAGCAGTCGAGGGAACCGTTCGGTGAGGCCCTCACCCCGAAGGGAGAGGGAGACTAAGGAACTTGAAGGAAGCTGTTCGCGTCGGCCTCGCCCTTACCGGGCTCGCTGTCTTCGGGCTCCGTGCCCTTCTTGAACCACAGCGTCATCGAGTTGCGCGACCCCGTGGCCAGCCGCCCCGTCTTCTTGTCGATGCGGCGCTGAATCAAATCGAGCGACGCGGGCGGGTAGAACTCAGGCTGGTTGCGGCCATCGAGCGCCTTGGTCATGTACGACAGCCAGATGGGCAACGCAGCCCGGCCACCCGTCTCATATTTGCCGAGCGGATGCAGATTCATGTCGTACCCAACCCACGCCGAGGTGACCAGGTCGCGGGTGAAGGCGGTGAACCACGCGTCGAAGCTGTCGTTGGTGGTGCCGGTCTTTCCCGCTGCCGGTTTGCCCAAACGCCCTGCAGCCGCCCCCGTGCCGCCCTGCACCACGCCGCGCATCAAGTCGGTCACCAGGTACGCCGTCTCGCGTGACATGACCTGCTCACCCGGCTCGAAGCTGCGCGCGTAACCGGCGGCCATGCGGTCTTGCAGCGAGGCCCAGGGATCGTCGTACGCGGTGTGGTCCTCCACCATGCGGCCGAAACGGTCTTCGATCTTCCGCACGAAGTAGGTCGGCTTCTTGAGCCCCAGCCGGTTGATGGTGGCGTACACGTTGGCCAACTCGATCGGGTACACGCACGAGCTGCCCAGCGCCGCCGAGTAGTCGGGGTTGAGCGGCGTGGAGAAGCCCAGTGAGTGCGCGAAGTCGTTGATGGCCTTGATGCCGATGACTTCGTTCTTCTTGCCCAGGAAACGCGCGAGCTCGATGAAGGTCTTCACCGCGGGGATGTTCATGGAGTTGACCAGCGCCTCCTTGAGCAGCACCTCGCCCTTGAAACCCTCATCATAATTGGCGGGCTTCCAGCGGTTCTGGTTCTCCGGGTCGTCGTAGACGATGGGCGAGTCGAGCAGCACGGTGCCCTCCGTCCACCCCATCAACTCGAGCGCGCCTGCGTAGACGATCGGCTTGAAGCTCGAACCCGGCTGGCGGCACGCCTGGAAGACGCGGTTGAACTCGTTGGCGTCGAAGTCGTACCCACCCACCATCGCCGAGAGGTACTGGCGGTGCGGGTCGATGCTCACGATGGCGGCTTGCGGCTCGGGCTCCTGCTCGAGTCGAACCAGCTGCACGCCTTCGGGCACGTCGGCGGCCAGGCCGTCGCTCCATGCTTCGCGATCGTCGGTGAGGCCCTTCTTGTCTTTGACCGCGCGCACGATCAACACGTCGCCCACCTTGAGCGGCTTGACGTTGTTGATCAGCACCGAGGGGTAATAACGCTCGCCGTTCACTTCACGGGCCCAGCGCATGCCCAGCGCGGGCAGCTTGGCGCTCACGCCGCCGATGGCGATGTCGGCGCTCGAGAGATCCTTGGCCAGCGCGGTGACGAGGCCGATGTAGAGGTGATCGGGCACCAACGACTTGCCGGCCAGCACCTTCTTGCCGCGCTCGACGAACTTGTCCTGCTCGGCTTTGGTGCCGAGCTGCATCACGGGCCCGCGGTAGCCCTGGCGCTTGTCCACCGCCAACAGGCCCCACAACACGGCCTCCTGGGCGGCGCGCTGGCGCTCGCTGTCCATGGTGGTGAAGACCTTGAGGCCGTCGTTGAGCAGCACCTTGTTGCCGTAGCGCTCCACGACGTCGCGGCGGGTCTCTTCGGTGAAGTACGGCGCGAACTGATGAAAGATGTCTTCCACCGGGTAGACGTTCACTTCGGCTGCCGAGGCCTCGTCGAACTCGGCGGCGGAGATCATCCCCTTCTCCTTCATCTGACCGAGCACGTACTGGCGGCGCTTGCGGGCCTTCTCGGCGTCGCGGAACGGCGAGTAGTTCGAGGGCGCTTGCGGGAGACCGGCGAGCAGCGCCATCTCGGCGAGCGTCAGGTCTTTCACGTCTTTGCGGTAGTAGTTCTCGGCGGCCGACTGCACGCCGTAGCTGTGGTGACCGAGGTACACGTTGTTCAGGTAGAGATAGAGGATCTCTTCCTTGGTCAGCTCGTGCTCCAGCTGGCGGGCCAGCAGCGCTTCACGGATCTTGCGCTTGATGGTCTTGGCGGTGGACTCCTTGTAGCCCTCGGCGCTGATCAGCACCGCCTTGGCGGTCTGCTGGGTGATGGTCGAGCCGCCCTGCACCTTGCCCTTGCCGGTGACCTTCTTGATCACCGTCTTGAAGACGGCGCGGCCGGTGCCCACGATGTCGATGCCGAAGTGATCGAAGAAGTCGGCGTCTTCAGCGGCGATGAAGGCCTGCACCAGGCGCTTGGGAATGCGCTCGTACGGCACCACCTTGCGGCGCTCGTTGTAGAACTCGCCCGCGAGCACCCCATCGACCGTGTACACCTCAGTGAGAATGGGCGGCCGGTACGCGTCGACCTTGGGGATGTCGGGCAGCCCGTCGGAGTACTTCCAGGTCACGAAGCCGTAGCCCATCACCCCGGCCGTCGCCCCCGTGAGCACCAGGAAGCCGGCCAGCTTGAGCAGCCGCTTCCACCATCGCTTCTGAGGCACGTTGACCAACAGCAGTTTCCCTTCAGTCATGCGTCGCCCGGCTTGGGGTTGCCCCCGAGCGGAGTCGAGGGGTCGAGACCTGAGCGTTTGAGCACATCGACGAGATCCTCCGGGAGCTTCGCTTCCATCACCATCTTCCGATTGTCCTCGGGGTGCGGGAACTCCAACCGCGTCGAGTGCAGGAAGAGCCGTTTGAGGCCCCACTGTGCCTTCGCCTCCCGGTTGAACGCAAAGTCCCCATGCTTCGGGTCCCCCGCAACCGGGTGGCCTATGGCGGCGAAATGTCGCCGAATCTGGTGGGTCCGGCCAGTTTCAATCGTGCACTGCACGTACGACGCGTGGCTGGATTGACACACCACCTGATAGCGCGTGCGGGCCTCCTGCATGTTGATGCCCCGGCGATCGCGTGATTCGGCGGTCTGCTGGTGCTCCTGGAGTGGCAGGTCGATGAGCCCGCTCTGGTTCTGCAGCTTGCCCTTCACCAGCACGAGGTAGCGCTTCTTCGCCTTGTGCTCGGTGAAGACCTCCGTGAAATGCACCATCGCGGGGCGCCGTTTGGCCACGATGATCACCCCCGAGGTCTCGCGATCGAGGCGGTGGGCCGGGCTGGCCGAGAAGCCATTGCGCTCGGCTTTGTTGCCCAGGTAGGCGCGCACCACGTCGACCACGGTGCCCCCGGTGATGCCGCTGCCGGTATGGGCAGCCATGCCGGAGGGCTTGTTGAGGGCGAGGATCCAGTCGTCCTCGTAGATGATGTCGAGCTCGGACAGGTCGACGACCGGGGGCGGGGGCGGTTTTCGCTCCCGATCTCCGAGGAGCTGCTCGTCCGTGCCCCGCACGGTGATGACGTCCCCCGCGGCAAGCTCCTGTTCGGGCTTGGCCCGCTTGCCGTTCACCCGGATCTTCTTGACCCGGATCATCTTGAACAGATGGCTGAACGGCACGCTGGCCAGCGTCTTCTTGAGGAACTTATCGAGGCGAACCCCGATGTGGTCTTCGCTGACCTTGTACTCGAGCATCTGGGGATGCCTGTATCTCAGCGGAACGCAGTTGTGGAAGGTGCCGAGGCCAACCGGTAGAAGGCGCCGCATGGGAAAGCAGGTCAGCATCGAGGAGTTGCTCAAGGCGGGGTCCAAGCAGTGGAACCAGCTGCGCAAGGACAACAAGGTTCCGCTGGATCATACGGGCGCCACGTTCCCCCAGCTGTTTTCGGCCAACGCCGATTTGTCGGGGCTGACGTTGATCGGCACCGAGTGGGAAAAGTGCGACCTGTCGAAGGTCAGCTTCAAGGAGGCTGACCTTTCGGGGGCCTACTTCCACGGCGGCCGCCTGCAGGATTGCGACTTCCGCGGGGCGAACATGGAGGGCGCCACCTTCGAGAAGCTCAAGCTGCTGCGTTGCGACTTCACCAACGCGACCGGCCTCGAGCAGCTCGAGTTCGACGATTGCGACATGGATCGCGTCACCGGCCTGGATGGCGAAGACGCGCCGCCCCCGCCCCCTCCCCCTGCAGTCGGGGTCACCAGCTTCACGCGTGAACAGCGCGCGGCGGTGATGGGTCTGGGCACTTCGGCGCCGGAGAGCGATCTGCCTCCGTTCCGCCCTGGTGATGCGCCGGGCACGCTGTTGTTCCGCGGCCTCAAACACATCGCCAACCCGCCGCCGTGGGTGCTCGACGTACCGGGCCTGCGTCCTCCCCTGCCCGTGCGCATGCCGCCCGGCGCGAGCCTCGAGCACCAGTACCGCGAGGCCGTGAAGACCCGCCTCGAGGGCCGCCGCCCGGTGCCTGACATGCAGATGGTCGCCAAGGCGAAAGAAGTGGTCGCCACCGGTGGTGGTGATGCCGCCGTGGCCGTGATGTACCTGCGCGAAGTCGGTGAAGAAGTGATCACCAGCGAAGCGGCCATCGACGGTCTGAACGCCGACCTGCGTGAAGCGGTCGAGGTGGAAGACGCCACCGCCGACGTGGATCCCCGCATCACCGGCGCGCTGCACGAGCTGAAGGCCTCGACCGAGGCGCTCGACATGCTCGGTGAGCTGCGCATGAAGCTGGCCGCGGTGCAGCTGTTCAGCGCGCTGATGGAAGCGGGCTTCATGCCGGACAACAACTGGGAAGAAGCGGTCGACTCGGCCGAGCCCAGCCAGGATCTCGCTCACATCGCCAGCAACGGCAATCGGCCGGTGCTGAACGAGGCGTTCAAGGCGTTCGCTGAGCTGCCCGATGAGATCCGCATGCGCCGCCTGGCCTACCTGGCCGAAGCGACCGCGCACGTGGAAGCGATGGCGGGTCCGGCTCCGGCCGTGGCGCCTGCCGCACCGGCTCCGTAAGCTAGATTCCCTCTCCCTTCGGGAGAGGGTCAGGGTGAGGGCGCAACAACGCCTTCACGAAGTGCCCTGCTGCAGGATCCTTCCGAAAGGCGAGGGTCCGCAGCTCCACGTTCGAAAGAAATTGAAGCAACCGCCGGCGTACCTCCGGCCGAGGCAGTGCGACCTCGGCCACGTCGAAACACTGAGCCATGGCCAGTTGAGTGGCCGCCAGCGCGCTGAGTTCTTTGAGTTCTTCGTGCGGAGCCTTCTCGAGAGCAAAAAAGTACGCCGCCTTCACGAGGCCGGGCCGGCCCGCGTTCTCGAAGTCAGATCGAAACGGAGTGCCGCACACCCGCCCATCAGGAAACAGCATCACCACCTCATCGGTGAGCAACTGCAGCCCCGCGCCGACCCCGAGCCGCGAGAGGGTCGACTTGCCGTCACCACTCTTGCCCGCCGCGACCACCGCGCGATCGCCTTCCCTCAGCGCGCACGCATGAATCAGCACGGCGCCCTGGCGGGTGGCGAGCAGGTACCAGGCCAGCCGCAGAATCAGCTCGCCGCGAAACACGCCGTCTTCCACGGCCACATCCAGCGTGTCGCCCTCGAGCACGAAGGTGCAGCGGCCCAGCGGCGCGTCGATGAGGGTGCCCTCGAGCGTGGCGTGGCGGCGCACGGTGAGCGCTGGCGTACCGCTGCCGAGGAACTGTTTCCAGTGCACGCGCTCGGTGGCCATCTCGCAGATCGACGCATCGATGCGCAGCACCTGCTCGGCGCAGAGGAGCTCGACGAACGCCATCAGCCGGCCTTCGACTTCTTGACGGGCCGGTTCTCCTCGTCGACGCGCACGATGGCGGGTTGGTGCTTCGAGGCGGCCTTCTCTTTCATCCACCCGAAGCTGGCGAGGGTGAGGCGCGTTCCCGGCTTGATGAGGAGCGCCGCCGCGCCGCACACGCCGACCTCGCCCGCCTTGCCGCGCCGCAGCTGAATCGAGAGCCGGGTGCCGGTGGAGAGATCGGAGAGTTCGACCTTCTCGTGTTCGAGAAAGCCGGCCGCTGCGATCAAGTCGGTATCGAGCCGCAGCCCGTCGGCGTCATCGAAGTCGACGGTGGTGACGACAGCCGGGTGTACTTCCCCAAGCAGCACGAGTCGAAGGGCCTTCACGGTTCCCTCATACACGAACCGTCTGTCTCCCTCTCCCTTCGGGAGAGGGTTGGGGTGAGGGCCCCACTACAGCAAGACCATCTGAACCTGCTCAGTGACCGCCCGAGCAAACATGCCGAGCGCTCTCAGCTCAGCCGCCAACTCCGCAGCAAAGCCATGAACAGTGATGACCTCACGGGCCCCACTCTTCTGCGCGTAAGCGACCAGCGAAGGAAAGTCGGCGTGGTCTGACACCGGAAACGCGACATCCGCCCCACTTCGCCGCGCCCCCCAGGGCTCCAGCGCCCACCCGGTCAACGCCGCCAACGAGCGAGGCCCAACCTGCGCCAACGAATCCCCCCGCCGGAACGGAGGAAACAACCCGACCTCATCCTCGAGAAACACCCCATCGAACCGGCGTGCGCCGACAGGCATGCCGAGCTGCTCGTAGATCTCCGCCACCTCGTGAATCTTGGGATGCGCGCAGACCTTCAGCCCCCGTACCGCCAGTTGCCGAATGGTCTCCTGTGATTTGCCCAGGGAGTACGCGAGCAGAATGGGCCGCACCCCACGCGCCAGCTGCCGGCGGGCCCAGTCGGCCACCTCGTCGTAGACCTGCGCGCGGGGAGGAAAGCGGTACTTCGGGTGGCCGAAGGTCGACTCGATGATGAGCGTCTCGCAGCTCAACACCGGAGCGGCCTGCGCGGTGAGCGCGGGCTCAAGCGAAACATCACCGGTGTAGACCAGCCGGTGCCCATCGGAGCGGGTGACCCGAATCTGCGCCGAGCCGAAGACGTGCCCGGCCGAGAAACACTCGAGGTGCAGGTCTTCGTGACCGAGCGTCTCGCCGTACCGAAACGGCGTGGTGGCCTCGAGGGGCCCCAGCCGGTGCGTCATCAAGGCGAGGGTCTCGGGCGTGGCGATCACCCGCTGATGCCGGGCGATGTGATCGGAGTGCGCGTGACTGACGAAGGCGACGGGCGACTTGGTGCGCGCGTCGAACCACAACGGAGTGCCCTGCAGCACGAGCCCTCCGCGGCGAAGTTCGACCGGCATCTCCCTCTCATTACGCGAGAGCTGCCTGTGGAGCGACCACGCCCGTCCGAGAAGCAGGACCCACTCAGGCAGGTCGACCACGAAGTCTCGGGCGCTTACGGCTGGCGCAGCACCTGCTCAGGAGTCATCACGTCGGGCGGTAACAAGGGGTTGGTTTGGGGCGGGCCCGATGGTCGTAGACGCGAGGGAGTTGGGTGGGGGCCCAACTCCTTCGCGTCTCCCTTTTGAGGGAGGCGATTAGGATGTTGGTCATGCACGTCACCTGGAGTGACTACGTCGCGCTACCCGACGACGACCGACGCGAGTTGGTCGGCGGTCAACTGCTGGAGATCGACGTGCCAACGCACCTGCATGAGCACATCGTCACGATGGTCGCCTACTTCTTGACGGCATGGAGACGGGCGGGAGCGGGCGGCAACGTGCTGAGCTCGGGCTACAAGATTCGCATCAGCGACGAGCAGGCCTTCATGCCCGACGTGCAGTACTTCAAGCCCGGCCGGGTGATCCCCGCGCAGGCGCTGAGCGAAGGCGGTCCCGACCTGGCGGTCGAGGTGATCTCGCCCTCGAGCGCCCGATTCGATTCGGTGGAGAAGCTCGCCGGCTACGCCTCGATCGGAGCCGCTGAGTACTGGCTCATCGATCCCGAGAAGCGAACGCTCCAGCGTTACCTGCTGAAAGGTCGAGAGCTTCTGCTCGAAGAGCAGTTGGAAAGCGACGTCCTCTTCAAGCCAGCCACCTTCCCAAGTCTCGAAGTTCCACTCGCTGAACTGTGGAACCAGCCGCCTTAGTCTCGTCTCAGACTGGCTCGCACGGTTCACCGCAGTTGATGCAGTCATTCACTTCCGAGCAGAACTCACGACCAGGACCGCATAGGTCGGTCTGGATGGAGGAACACGAAAACGAAACCCCGGTGCTGATCAACTTCTCCGTCTTCAACTCGGGCCGCTTCCAAAGACGGCGCTCGACCGGGCTTTCGTCAATCATCGCCACACCTGTACGTTAGAGAGTCCTTCGTCACCAATCACCACGTCGATGAGCCCGTCGCCAGTGACATCGCCAAGAAGGTTCATTCGGCCGAACCGCGTTCCCGCCGTGTTCACACGAAGCTCCGATGAGAAGAAGGCCGAAGAAGTTCCCAGACCCGTGTCGAAGGCCGTTGCTCCATTGCGCTGAGACAGCAGCCAAGCGCGCCCAAAGGTCGCCTGCGCCTCTCCGACGAGAAGTTCGATTCTGCCATCTCCGCTCACGTCACCAGCAGTAGTGATGAAGCCGAACAACTGCGACCCCGTGATGGTCTCGAATGAAGCCGCCGCGGGGCTGGCTGTGAGGGGCGAGTTGTAGATGTGAACTCGCGACAGCTGCGGGTAGGCGACCACCAAGTCACGGGCGGTATCCCCAAGAATGTCGAAGCCGCCAACGACAGACCTCGAATACGCGTCGAACGAGGTTCCGGTTCCAATCGGGAGCGGAGGGGTCAAGACGTTGAGCGCAGTGGAGACGGGAATCGGAGCGACCGCCACGGCGACCGCGGCACCCGAGAAGATGTAGACCTTCTGGAGTTGGTTCGGGGTCGTCGCGCCATCGGTCTCTTTGCTCACGGGCACCGAGAACTCAGGCCTGCCGTCACCGTTGAGGTCGCCCAGAGACTGAAGGCCCCACCGCTGACGACCAAACTGGTTGCCGTTCACCGCGACCGGGGTTGCACCATCGATGACCCAGTCAGCGGCAGTCATGGGAATCGTCCCCCCCGAGGTCGTCGCAAGCGTTTGCCAGGCGGCGACCGTACGGCCCTTGAAGATGAACAGCCGGCCCTGGCCACTTCCGAAGCCATGCGCTGAGAAGACCACTTCACTGAGGGCGTCTCCATCAATCGAGCTGATGATGCGTGCGGTCGAAGCGAAGTTGCTGCCGCTTGCGCCGCGAATCTCAACGTAGGTGGCTGCGTTGATGGTGGCGCTCGTTCCGCTCCCGAAGAAGATGAAGGCGCGGCCGGTGCTGGAGCTGCTCCAGGTGGGCTGACCGACGACGAGATCGTCGCGCCCCTCACTGGCGGTATCGCCGACGTTGCCGACAGCGACATCCGTCCCGAACAAGCCCGCCTGCCCATCGGGCGGTTGGATCTCCTGGCAAGCCGGCGAGACGCAGGTCGCCTGAGCTCCAAAACTCGCGCTCCCGTAATAGATGAACACCGAGCCAATGTTGGTCGCACGGTTCGGGGCGGCGACCACCAGATCGCTGATCGCATCGTTGTTCAGCCTGCCGAGCGCCAGGTTCTGTCCGAACGCGGTGCCACTGACGCCTCCGAGGCTGGCAGTGCCCGCACTCGCGCTGGCAGTCACACTCCAGAAGTTGGTCAGTGCGGTGGGCGCCGAATGCACTGAATAGTTGCCCACCTCGTCACGCGCTCTGACGGCGATGAAGTACGAGTTGAGGGGGGGAACCGTGAGCGTCCGCAAGAGTGCAGAGGTGACGCCATCTGGGTTCGACGCCGTCCCGAAAAAGTCTGCATCGGCGGCCATGGAGTTGTTGCTTGGCACTGACGACGTCGTCCACCGAACGTCGTAACCAGCAGCCGGAGTTCCACCGGTCAGCCCTCCGCTCGCCGCGTTGGTGAGGTCATCGAACGCAGCGGTCCACGTGAGACCGACCGTGGCCGCGCGCGATGAGGACAAATTCTGCGTGATGCCGCTCGGCGCACCGGGCGCGATCACGTCCACTTCGGCGACGTGGGTGCTCGTGAACACGTTCCCCGCGGGCGACGTCACCCTGATCGTGAGAGTCGTCGTCGTCTCGTCGAGACTGTGAGTCAACCTCATGCGCGGGAGGATCGGCGTAAAAGCCGAAGAGGTCACCGCCACGGAGGGCATCAGTGGGCTCGTTCCTTCCAGCACCTCGAGCGAAGCGTTGAGCGTTCCGACTCTTGCTCCCTCGACCCCCGTGAGCGTCAGTTGGAACTGAGCGTCGGCAGCCACGCCGTCGAGGTCACCGAAGACGAAATCGGTCGCCAGCGCGGTCTCGACCCTGCGATTGCCCGAAGCGGCACCGAAAATGAGTCCCGCGTTCGCAGGGACCACAATGACGGTCGGCACGGTCGCCGAGCGCTGAAGACCAATGGTGGTAATGCTGGGGCTTGCGAAGCTCGCAATGAAGCTCCGGTGCGTCAGAACCCCTGCGCCGTTGTCGATGGTCACCGTCCACTGCTGCAGGTCGGTGAGGATGGTTCCGCTGAAACTCACCGAGCCCCCCGCGTTGGTCACCTGGGGAGTGCCCGTGGGAGTCGCGACCGGCGGGCCCGCGTAGAGATAGACATTTCGGCCCGCGCCGCAGTCGGAAGTGAGCGCGCCGATTGTGACCGTGGCAGTCGTGCCCGCAGGATTGCCCGCGCCAGCCCGATTGACCCAGCTTCCGTTGGCATTGGTGGACACGGCACCTGCGGGCGCGAAGTCGAGGCTGCACGAGGTGCTGTTGACGGTGAGTTGGATCTGCCGAGTCCCTCCCGTCGGGGCAACACAGGGGTTCCCGGCGGAGTCGCTGATGGATGCGGTGATGGTCTGAGAGCCGTTGGGATACTGCACCACACGCGTCGCTGCGCCTGAGGCCACGGTCAGCTGATTGTTGCTGATGCCAGCCACTGACGACGTCAGCGTGACGATGTCGTTGTCGGCGACTCCGGTCACAGCCACCGTGGTGGTCAGGGCGTTCGTGCTCGAGACTGCCGGATTCGAGGGGACCGTGATGTTGCAAGTCGGCGCCACCAGGTCGACACGGGTTGTACGGGGAGTCGCGTTGGTCGCATTGCCAGACCGATCGGTGCAGGTGGCGCCAATCGTGTACGTGTTGTCTCCAGTGAGGGGATAGCTCGTCTGCGCCTGGCTGAGGTTCGGGGTCAAGACGGCTACCGGCTGCCCGGTGAACGTGACGCTCACTCCGTTGTTGCCGACGTCGGCCGCAGTGGCAATGAGGACGTCCAGGCTCGCAGAAGGAACCTGGGCGATACCGAGCAGCGCAGCGGAAGGCGAAGTGATCGTGCAGGTGGGGGCCACAGGGTCGACCCGGACGATGAAGCTTGCGGGGTCGTTCATGGCCGCGAATTGGTTCTGATTGCCTGCGATGTCGGTGAGCTGGACGAAGACGTCGAGGTCGGCTTCCGCAACGTACGGCCCAGTCAGCGTAACCGTGTACGTGGTGCCGCTGAGAACTGCCGTAGACGGCCGCACAGGCCCAACCGCCCCAGCGACGATGTCTCGGATGACGACCGGATTCACCGCCGCCAATGTCGTCGCGCTCGTGTCGCCACATCCCAAACCGAACTCCAGTCGGGGCGCCGCTCCACCGAGTTCGGCGATGTTCAGGCGGCCATCCATATTGGCGTCCTGCGGCAGACGTCGAGTGATTCCGTTGACGCAGGGACGAACACTGTCGACAAGCAGAGGCAGAACCGGAGATGCAGGCGCAGCGGCCAAGCCACCACCCACCACGACCACCTTCAGGTCATAGGTGCCTTCAGGAAAGGTAAAGCCATTGGCGGGACTGGTTACGCCCTGCTGAAGCACGTACCAACCGGCTCCACACTCGGGTGAGGTGGGTCGGGCCGACATCGTCACGGGGTTGACTGCCTGCGTCGTGCAAACGTCGACGCGGCCACCCACCGGTACTCTCGCGGAGAACGTGAGCAACCGTTGAGCACCCGGCGTCCCGGGCTGAGTGTCTTGTGCCGCGCTGATGGTCGCGAAGGTGCTGCTGTTCGGGACGACAGGGTTGGTGATGACGGGACCATCCAGGTCAACAGTCACCACACAGTTCGCCACGCTGACACCCGCGTCGGGACCGATGTTCGTTACGACACCGCGGAAGACGTAGTCGCCACTGCCAAGGGTGAGCGGCGAGAAGCTGGCGAGTCCGCCGGCAGTCAGCGTCGTGGTTCCCGCGGCAACCTCAGCGCTCATACCGCCGTCCGCGCTCACGTCAGTCCTGAAGAGTGCGGCGGGCTGGTTGGCACAGGCCGCTTTGCTGGTGGTCTGGAACGAATAGGTACCGCCGGCCAACTGCGCCGGGGTGAGCAGTGCAGGGCACGAACCGGGCCGAGAGAAGATCGCACCGCAGCCATCGAGCGTGACGATCACGACGAAGCTGACCTGGCTCTCGTTACCGGCCATGTCACGCACCAGCACCGTCAGGGTGTACGTGCCGTCAATGCCGAACGGGACGGGAATGGTCGCCATTCCGCCCGTCACGGTGCCGGGAGCGGCGAGGGTGCCATTGATGCGAACTTCCACGTGCGAGCCGTCTTCCGCGTCGGTGGCGATCTGAACGGGGAAAGGTGACTGGGTAATCACCATGGTCGCGCCACCGTCGACGAGCATCGGAGCCAAGACGGTGATGGTCGGTGGCATGAAGTCGACCGTGAACATGCTGCTCGCGGTGTCACTGTTTCCGACCGCGTCGGTGCAGACGAGCGTCGCGGTGAAGGCGCCTGAATTCGAGAGCGTGAAGTCAGCGGAGACGTCGCCGCTCATGTTGGGGGCGACCGCGACCGGAGTCTGGCCGTTGACAGAGAGGGCGCCGGTGGACCCCATGCCCATCGTGCCGTTGACGCGCATCTGAAATCCCGCGGTCGCGGGGTCGGCGTCATCTGAAGGTCCGAAGCGGCCGGTGGTCGAGATTGCACAGGACGGAAGCGCAAGACTGACCTGGATGCTTGCGCTCGCCTGCGGATTGCTGGCCATCGTATTGACCGGCGCCCCGCCACGCACGAGTTCAGCGAACAGATCGACACGATCTTCTTGCGTCATGGGGATGCCGGCCAGCGTGATGGTCGCCGTGCCGTTCGTGAACGAAGTCAGCGGCGAAAGCTCGACTGCCCCGCGCTTGATGCGCACCTGCACGTCGCCGACACACGTCGCGTCGACCTTCACCTGCAGGTCGGTGCCGGGCGGCAGTTCCGCGCGGTTCAGTACGCCCAGGGGGGCGGTGGTGTCCTGAGGAAAGCTGACGGCGGTGACCGCCGCGTTGCTGCATGCGTCACGCACGGTGATGGTCTGCGCCGACGAGCTCTTCGAGCACGTGCCCGAAGCGATGGTGGCCACCAGCGACTGAGCACCCGCTGAAGCCGGCACGCCCGTGAAGGTCGCCCGGTTGCCGCTGACGGTGCCGTCGATGGCCGAGCCACCGCTCACGCTCAGCTGCGCGCCATCGATCGGAAACGCGGTGCCGTCGGCCGTCTTGACGTTGATCGACACTTCGAAAGGCGAGTCGACGGTCATGCCCGCCGTCGGCGTCTCGAAAGTAATCGTGGTGTCCGAGCAGGTGACGGGCGGGTTGGGGCCCGGGCAGTCACAGCCGCTGACTACCAACACGACGCCCGCAATCGCACACGCCCACCGCATCATGTTGCCTGAGACCATGTGCGCACCCGCTCCTTTGTGTCCTGCGCCGTTCTGAAGATTCAGAAGGACAGAACGTGTTTGTCAGCCAACAACCCAATGAAATCCAAGGTGTCTGACTCCGCCACCTCGCGCGGTACGTCGAACTCGTTCAGCAGCGTCGCGATGATCTGCTCCACCGAGCGTTTCCCGTCGATCAACTCGACGATGCGCTCGCCCACCTCCGACACGATCCCGTCGGCGCCCTCGAAGCTATGCAATTGATCGTCCGGAGTCGCGGCGACCCATCGCCCCCCCACCTTCTGCAACGCCGTGTCACCGTGCACCCGCGGCACGTCGTTCAGCGACACAGCCCTCCGCTTCGGCAAACCGCCTTTTTCCGCCATGTTCTTGAAGGTTTCGACCATCACGGATCGCGCAGGCACCGGCCCCCACCTGCGAGGCCGTTCATGTAGTCGGACAGGGTGAGTGAGACAAGCCCCGGGTCATCGGGTGCGCCATGGGTCAGCCCACGACCCCGATGTCAGCTTCTCAGACCCAGGGCCGCAAACAGGCCCGTGAGGTACAGCAACGAGGTCACGAACAGCTGGCGGGCCCACACATCACCCAATTTCTGAAGCCAACCGCGCACGGCGACCGTCAGAAAAACGACCCCCAGCACCCCCGCCACCACCAGGTACGACCACCCCGCGACGCCCACGAAAAACGGCGCCACGGAGATGGGCAACAGCGCCGCCACGTACCCGACCGCATGCAGCCGCGCGGTGTCGTCGCCTTTTTCCAGCGGCAGGCTGGTCAACCCCGCCGCCCGATACTCACGCTTGCGGAACAGCGCGATGGCGATGAAGTGCGGCAGCTGCCAGACGAAGAGGATCGCGAAGAGCACCAGCCCCGGCAGCTCGATGCGCCCGGTCGCCGCGGTCCACCCCATCAACGGCGGGAGCGCCCCGGGAAAGGCGCCCACGTGCATCGCGAAGTGCGTACGCGACTTCATCGGCGTGTACACGAACGCGTAGCTGGCCAGCGCCAACAACCCCAGCACGCCGGTCAGCCAATTCACGCCCAGCGCCAGCATCGGCAGCGAAACCAGCCCCAGCACCAGGGCGAACACGAGCGCGTGTTTCGACTCCATGCGCTGCCCGGGGAGCGGCCGGTTGGCGGTGCGCGCCATGAAACGGTCTGACTCGCGCTCGAGGACGCAGTTGATGGTGTTCGCCGACCCGACCGTGCCCGCGGTGCCCAGCATCGCGAAGAGCCAGGTCTTCCAATCGAGCGGTTTGCCGGCCAGCCACATGCCGCCGGCCGCAGTGAAGAGCACCAGGCCCGAGAGCCGCGGTTTGGTGAGCGCGACGTAATCGCCCACCACGTCGCCCAGCGAGCGGGTGGCTGAAGCCAGCGGTGCGTTCAACGGTTCGACCTTCACGGCGAGCCACAGGTATCGCGGCTCGTCACGTCACACAAGCAGGGCTCAAAAGCCCAACTGATGGGTTCAGCCGCCGCCCTGCGCCGTGACCGTACCGCCGAGGCTGCGCATCTCTTCTGCGCACGCATCACGAGGCGCCAGACGAAGGGCTTCCGACGCGATGGTCTTCGTCTTGTCCTTCATCTTCGGGTCTTTCCCGAGGAAACGAGCGTAGTGACAGTAGGCCGCCGCGTTCTCCTTGTCGGCGTTGAGCGCGCGCATGTACGCCGAGTCGGCGCCGTCTTTGTCCTGCTTGAGCTCGTAGGTGGCAGCGAGATCGTCGTACGCAACCGAGGCCTTGGGAGGATCGGCGAAGTACTCCTCGCCGGCCTTCTTGAGCAGCTCCGCCGCCTTGGGCAGATCCTTCTTCTCGTCGCGGTAGATCTTCCCGAGCAGGTAGCGCGCTTCAGGATTGCGGGTCTTCGTATCGGCGATGGCTTTCTCCAGGGTCTCGCGCGCCGCATCCATCTTCTTCTGGCGGTACTGCACCTGGCCGAGCATCGAGAAGAGCTTGGGGCTGCCCGGCACCAGCGAGAGCGCCTTCTTGAGCGTCTCTTCGGCCGCCGCTTCGCCGCCTTCCTTCTTCATCAGAACCTTGGCCAACTCCACGTGGTAGTCGGAGGCTTTGCCGTTCTGATCGATGGCGAGCTGAATCTGCTTGGCCGCTTCGTCGAGCTTGTTCTCGTAGGCCAGCCGGCGGCCCCGAATGAGGAGCAGCTCGGGGTTGTTGCGGTCGAGCGCGAGGCCGTCTTTCTCCGCAGCCTCCACGTCTTTGGCCGCCTGGGCCGCGTCGGGCTTCACGCCCGTGCAGTCTTCCAGTTCCTTCTGGAACGCCTTGTCGCTGTAGAGCGGAATGTCGCGCGACACGCGGCTGATCATCAGCGCGCGGATGAAGGCGTTGGTGGCCAGCTGACGAGGGGCCGCGGAGTCAGCCATGCCCTGGAGCGCCTTCACGTAGGTGGCGGCCAGGCAGTAGCCCTTCTGCGGCTCGGGCGTGTCGAGGATGAGGCTCGCGGTGCCGATCAAGCCTTCGGGGTGCGACTTGCGCGTGCGCTCGAGCGCCACGTTGAACGCGCTCAACGCGCCCTCCGGGTTGCCACGGCGGCGGTTCAAGTTGCCCAACGAGATGTACACGCGGGGATCGTCGCTGGCGATCGCCTGGGCGTGGTCGAGCGACTCCTTGGCCGCCTCGAGGTCACCGTTGTTCATCTGCAGGATGCCGCGCGTCAGGTAGTAGATCGAGACCTGCTTCTTGTTCGCCTCGGCCGTCTTGATGCGCTCTTCGATGGCGGTCAGGCCGTCTGCCGTCTTGCCGCTGTAGAAGTCGAACATCGCTTCAGCCGCGTGCAGGTAGGCCGAGTTCTCCTTCAGCGCGAGGCCGGTCTGAATGTTCTTCTCGGCGTTCTCGCGGTTCGACTCTTCGTGGAGATGTTCGCCCCAGCGAATCGTGTACGCGTACGCCAGCAGGCCACGCGCGTTGCGGTTGGTGTCGGCGTTGGCGTCGAGGTCGAGCGCGAACTGCGCCTTGGTGATCGCCTCTTCGTAACCCTTGAAGGTGTCGGCCTTCACCAGCTTGGTGGCCTCGCCGATGGCGGCGTTGGCCTCGCGGATCAACTTGCCCTTGTACTGACCCCAACCCCAGTAGGCCGCGCCGCTGACCGGCACCACGAACAGGAGCAGGAAGAAGAGGGCCTTCTGGCCGTTGCTGCGTTTGCTGGGGCGGCGAACACCTGAGCTCGACAGCTCGGAGTTCTCGAAGCCCTGGCTGAACTCACCGCTCATCTCGCCAGTGTCAGAACGTTCACCGGCGTTCGAGCGGCGCGGCGGGGGGGCTGCACGCTGGGCAGGCCGCTGCAGCACCTGAGGCGCCTTTTTCTGCGCGGGCGGGGGTCGCGGCGCGGGCGCGTCGTCGCCGATCACCACGGAGGCCTGAACGGTGGCCACAGGCGCGAGCACCGGCGGCGCCGCCACGGGGGCAGGAGGGGGCGGCGGAGGCGCTTCGGGCTTGGGAACGGAGACTCCGTTCTTTTCCATCAGCTCGATCGTCTCGGCATCGGCACCGTCGGCGTTCCACGCCTTGAGCAGATTCTCTTTGCCGACCACGGCGTCGCCGCCCTTGATCTGCAACGAGCCCATCATGCGCAACGCGACCTTGTCGGTCGGGGAGACCTGAAGGGCGCCGGTCAATTCTTCGATGGCCTTCTTGTCTTTCCCCTGCTCCGCGTAAACGCGGGCAAGCAGCACACGGGGGTCAGGGAGAGATGGATGGGCTTTGACGCCCTTCTTACAGACGACCATCGCCTCCATGAATCGGCCCATGCCGAGATACGCCTCGGCCAGAGGCTTGTAAGCCTCTGATCCAGGATCAGTCGCGAAGGCATGCTCTAGTTTTGCGAGCTCGGCCGGGCTCAAAGTCTTCGTCACAGGAGGCATCGGAAAGGTTGAGGTTTTTTGCACCTGTGTCCGTCCGCGTCAAATGTCTAGACGGCGTAATTCTCATCCTTGACAGGTGCCCCCTGAAGCACGTAGTCAGCCGCCCGCCCGCTGCGACGTCGGGGCCCTGCATATGGGGGTGTAGCTCAGTTGGGAGAGCGTCGCGTTCGCAATGCGAAGGTCATCGGTTCGATCCCGTTCACCTCCACAACGCAGCAGGTTTTGAAAATACTGAAGCCCCGCTTCCTCACGGAGGCGGGGCTTCGGTGTTTCTAAGAGCCTGTGAAGAAAACTCAGACCAGCGAAGGCCCGGCCATCAGCTCTTCGAGCGGGCTGAGCTCGCGGCGCACGGGCTCGGGAGCGACGACGGGCGCCACTTCGACCGCGGGCGCCTCGGCGACCACCTGCTCGAGTTCTTCATTCTTCTTCTTCACGGCGCCCGCGCCCGAGCGGCAGGTGCGGCACCAGGGCTGATTGCGGATCGCCCCGTCGGCCATCTTGCGCAGGCCGAACATGCCCAGCGGCTTCATCTGCCGGCACTTGAGGCACATCATGGTGATGAGCACCTCGTTGCCCTCGGCGTCGAAGACGGCCGACTTGCGGCGTTTCCGGGCTTCTTTGGGAGGTGCGTCGGGATCGGTCGCCGGCTTCTTGGCCTCGACCGGGGTGAGCAGCGGCGTGACTTTGTAGAGCACCTGGAATCTCCTCCGAGCCCGGAAAATCGGCTCCAGATGGATTTCTTAACCAGATGTCGAGGGTTTGAAAAGTACCCTGTCACATATTGTCATGTGAGGTCACTTCACCCCGACCAAAGATTACGGAACGGTGGCGCCAGTATCGGTGCGGGTGGCCGTGCTGCAGGTCTCGCCTGAGTCGATGAAGGTGACCCGGCCGCTCTTGGGCGGCTTGAAGGTCTCCTTCTTCGTCTGCCACCAGGAGATCAAATCGTCGCGCAGGTTGGTGCCCTTGTTCTCGGCGAGATCGACCTGGGCCGGATCGATGGTGGCGAGCACCGGCGCCAGGCCGTCACCACCGCGCGCGAGGAAGTCGGGCAACGCGACCTTGTACTTCTTCGTCGGGTCGATCTTCTTGCCGCCGGGCAGCGTGAAGCCGCGCAGGCGATCGGGCACCACGCACCGGCTGAGCTTCACCTCGAGGCCCGAGACCTGGAAGACGCCCTTCTTCGAGCCGTAGGCCGCGGTGAGCAGGCGATCGAGCTGCTCGCCGGTGAGATCGAGAATGGCCACCGCGTTGTCGAAGGGCACCACCTCGTAGACGGTGCCGTAGGTGAGCGGGCCCTCCTTCAGATCCGCGCGCAGGCCGCCCGGGTTCATCAAGGCGATGTCGGTCTTCGACATGGCGCGCAGCGAGTCGGCGAGGAAGCTGCCCAGCTCGCTTTCGCCTTCGTACACCCGGCCCAGCGCCTTGGGCACGGTGAGCCCCAGCGCCTTCTGCTGCAGCTCGGTGATCGCCTGCTCGGCCGGCTGCATCGCCTGGAGCACGGTCTGATCAGGGCGGATGATCTGCCCGCGGAACTTGGTCGACACCGGGGTCACCTGATCCGCGCGGGCGCGCAGCTTCTTGGGATCGCAGCTCTTGGTCTCGATGTCCCACGTCTCGCAGATCTCGATGCCCGAGTTGATCTGCGTGCGGCCCGGAATCACCTTCTTCGTCTTCGGGTCGATGGCCAGCTCGATGATCCCGAAGTAGCGGCCCAGCGCCAGCTCTGCATCACGGGCGTGCCGTTGACGAGGTGCCCGATCTGCTGGTGCGAGTGACCGGCCACCACCGCGTCGAGCGTGCCTTCGGGCAGGCCCTTCATCATCTCGAAGATCTCCCCGGCGTCGAGGTCGCAGCTGCTCAGGTCTTCTTTCTTCGAGCAGTCGTCGCAGCGGCCACCGGCGTGAACCACGGCCACCACCAGGTCGGCGCCCTTCTCACGCAGGCGCGTGGCGGCGGCCAGGGCCTCGGAGCCCAGGGGGCGGAACTTGATGGTCTGCACGTTGATGGGGAGCGTGACCGTGGGCGTCTGCGGCGTGGTCAAGCCGAACACGCCGATCTTCAGGCCGTGGCGCTCGATGATGATGGTGCCGTCGCTGGGCAGCCACGAGGGGCGCGTGCCCTCCTTGTTCGCCTCGTAGATGTTGGTGGAGAGCAGCGGAAACTTCGCCTCGGCGATGCGCGCCTTGAGCGCTCCGAACGGGTCCATGGCGGGCTGCGTGGCCGCCGAGATGGGGCCCACCGGGCCGTAGTCGAACTCGTGATTGCCGATGGTCGCCGCGTCGTAGCCGAGCTGGTTGAAGGCCTCGATCACCACGCTGCCTTCGGTGAGGTTCGACACCAGGGTGCCCTGGAACATGTCGCCGGCGTCGACCAGCACCACGCCGTTGGGGTTCTCCTGCCGCAGCGCCTGCACGTAGGCGGCGAAGGTGGCCACGCCGCCGTAGCGGATCTCACCGCGGGGGAAACGTTCCTTCATGCCCATCACCCAGCCGTGCACGTCGTTGGTGCCGACGATGGTGATCTTCAGCGGCTGATTGGAGACCGCCGGCGTGGCGGGCAACGAGGCGTCGGCCTTGAGGGGAACCGCCGGGTGCTCGGCCTCGCGGGTGGTCTGGCAGGAGAGGATCAGCGCACAGAGGACGAGAGAGGATTTGTTCATGGGCGAGTCAGGGCGAGGCCACGGCGGGGTCGGCGAATGCACCACAGGAGAAAGAGCGCAGGAAGCAGGGCGAAGGGGCCTCCGGTGCAGCCACACGAAGGCGTCATGTCGACGACGCTGGGAGCCGGCTGCGGATTGCCGACCCCGCCCGTGCCTCCGCCCGAGCCACCGTCGGTGACGCCCGCATCGGTGGTGCCGCCATCGAGCGTTCCGGCGTCGGCTGGAGTTCCGGCATCGAACCCGGTTCCCGGAACGAAGGGCGCGGGCAGTGGGAAGACCGCATCGACCGCGGCGAGATCGACGAGCTTGTAGTTCGCCACCAGCTCGTCCTGCACCACCAGCACGCCCCGGGGATACGTGGGCGTCGGCCGCTCGAACACGTCGAACGAGCTCGGCCGCAGCGTGGCGGGCCCACCGTCGGGGTTCGCAAACTGAATCGTGGTGAGAAACCCGCCATCCAACCCGTGCACTTTGAGCTCACCCTCGTTCGGCGCAGAGGTGAGCACCAACGCACTTCCGCTGGCGGCGAGGAAAAGCTCGATGCCGCCCACCGTCGAGCCGAGGCTCCCGGCGTCGATGGACACCAGGAACTCGCGGTTCCCCGTGGGATCGACGGTCATGATGCCCAGGCTGGGTTGCGCCACGTAGACCCGGCCAGACCGATCGTCGACCGCGATGCCCGAAGGCGCTTCGGCCACGTTGATCGCCCGCATGCGGGTGAAGCTCACACCCCCATCGGCGAAGCTCAGCGCGTACTGCTCGAGCAGCGAGCTCGACGTGTCGACGTAGACTTCGAAGCCGCCGTCGAGCCGCTACGCCAGCGCGACGTGCCGGGGCGAAGCCACGTTGAAGTTCTGCGGCGGGGTGAACTCGGTGAGGCCTGCAGCGGAGGCCTGGAAGACGCGCAGCGAGTTGCTGGCCAACGACGCGACCACCAACAGCGAGCCGCGCGCGTCCGCGGAGGTGACGATGCCGGTGGGCACCACGGTCGGCGCCCCACCCGGCCGCCACACGTAGACGCCGAGCGCGGCGGTGTCGGTGCCGATGATGAACTCGGCCCCGGGCACGGACATGAAGGCCGGGTCACCCGACTGGTTCGTGGCGATGCTGGTGGTCTCCAGCGTCCAGGGCACGCGTTGAGCGGCCGCGGTGCAGGCGAACACCAGGAGCTGCGCGAGAAGAACTCGTTTCATCCAGGCCCCGGGCAACTGCGGTTGGTGCAGGTGGTTCCGCTGGCGCAGGTCAAGCCAGCACAATCGATGTCGAGACAATCGGCCTCGCCATCACCATCGTCATCGGCGCCGTTCGCGCAGTCTTGTTCAGGGGCGTAACAACCGAGCACCAGCCCC
Organism: Archangium sp.; assembly: GCA_031412555.1. GTDB lineage: Bacteria > Myxococcota > Myxococcia > Myxococcales > Myxococcaceae > Archangium_A. Next base: position 21,651 of record JANODF010000177.1, read on the forward strand.
CCATCCGATGTTCCCGCGTCGAGCGTGCCCGCGTCATCCACACCCGCGTCGTCGCCGGCATCCAACGTTCCTGCATCGAACTCCCGCGCGCCGCACCGCCACGGGGGCGGCATCGGGGTGGAGCAGGCCTGCCCCAGACACGAGGTATCGAGGCAGTCGGTCACGCCGTCGAGATCGTTGTCGGCGCCGTCGTCGCAGATGCTCTCCTGACACGAAGCAGAGAAGCAGCTGGTGCCCGCATCGCACCGCTGGGCACACGCGCCGCAGTTGTCTTCGTCGGAGGTGAAGTCGAAGGTCTCGTCGGCAGCGCCGTCGCAGTCGTCGTCGCGGCCGTTGCACGACTCGGCACTGGCCATCACCGTCTGCATGCAGGCCAACGCACCGACCACGCAGATCTGCGTGCCCGCACCACACACGCCCTGCAGCCCGGTGACGCACGCCTGGCCCTGCTCGGGGAACGTCTCGTCGATGCGCCCGTCGCAGTTCTGATCGGCGCCATCACAGAGCTCGGCCTCGACACAGTCGCCCAGCTTGAAACACCGGCCACCACCCGCGAACTGGGGGCGGCACTCGAAGCCTGAGCCACAATCGGCGCCGGTCTCGCAGCTGAAGCGCCCGACGTTGGGGTTGAGCTGCTGGCAGCCGGCGAACACCAACAATGTCGCGCAAAGCAGGCAGCGCATCAAAAGGTGCCTCCGAGGGTCAGGCCCGCCGCGTTGGGGGTCACCGTGGGGGTGATCTGCACGGCCGGGGCGCGGGTGCCGTCGACGATGCCCGAGACGACGGTGCCGATGAGCGCCGCGCCGGCCACGCCGAACGCCACGTTGGCCACCAGCGCGTTGCGGTTCTGCTCGAGCGCCGCGGCCCGGGTGCCTTGATAGAGGTCTCTTTCGGCGTCGTACCCTTCGGTGAGGGTGCGCTGCTGGCCGCGCGCGATGAGACCGAAAGCGAGACCCGTGCCTGCCGTGGCGAGGGTGGTGGCCCCGAGGATCCAGGTGAGCGCCGAGAGCTGCACCGGGGGCACGGTGGTGCCGTCGGGCTTCTTGGTGAGCGCGGGCACCACCTGCTCGTCGGGCACCATGCCGGGAATGAGGAGCAGCTTGAGCTCGACCTTCGTCTCCTGATTGGCCTCCACCGCCACCAGCCGGGTGATGGGCAGGTACTTGTTTCGCTCGAGCTTCACCTCGTACTTGCCGGGCTTGAGCGTCAGCTCGAGCGGCGGCGTGCCGGCGAACTCACCGTTCAAGGTGATCTGCGCGTCGGCGAGGTTGGCCTGAACCACCAGGGTCCCACGCGCTTCCCGTTCACCCCGCAGCAGGGGCGGCACGGCCTGCTCTACGTCTTTCTGAAAACGGCGCGCGGCGATCAGGATCGACCGATCGACGTCGGCGATGACCGTGAGCGCCGAGACATCGAACAGCCACAGCTTGAGGATGTAGTTGCGCTCGTCGCGGGTGAGCCTTCCCAGCACGGCGCGTTTGACGCCCAGGCTCTCCAGCTCTTGAGCGGCACAGGCCACGTTGCCCGCGCACTTCTTGAGCGTCTCGTAGCGGCGCGCATCCATCTTCTCGCGCACCTGCTCAGGCAGCATCACGTCGAGCTTCTGCGCCTGCGCTTCGGTGACGATGGCCCGGGTGACCTGGGCGCCCAGCCCCATCATGAGATCGGGCGCGTCGACGTCGACGATGGCGATCTTCGGGCCGGCAGCTGTGACGGCCGCGGCCACCACGAGAACGGAGAGCATCACGGGGCACACCTTACCTGCCGGAGTGCGACAGTCGAGCCTGCGGGTGCATTCCAGTCAGGGTGACGCGGGCCCGCTGAAATGCGAAAGCAGCCCCGGTGCAAGCGCTCGAAGACGAAGACGACGCCGGGCCTCCGGCACTCCCCGGTGGTGGGGGCACCGTGCTCGTGCGCTACACGGTGGAGCCCAACTACGCCGGCTGGCGGCTCGACAAGTACCTCTGCGAAAAGATCCGCCGGCTCTCGCGCACGCGGGTGCAGGAGATCATCGAGAACGACCTGGTCTTCGAACGCCGCCTCAAGCCCTCCACCTCGGTGTGGGCGGGGCTCACCTTCGAGCTGCGCAAGACGGTGATGGCCGAGCCCACCGTGCCGCCACCCGAAGCGCTGCTGGAGCTCTTTCGAGACGAAGCGTTGCTGGTGCTCAACAAGCCCGCCGGCCTGCCGATTCACCCCACCGCGCGGTACCACGCAGGCACGCTCGTCGAGCAGCTCAAGCTCAAGTACGGGCCGGGCTTTCGGGCCGACCCCGCGCATCGCCTCGATCGCGAAACCTCAGGGCTGGTGGTGTGCGGGCGCACCCTGCACGCCTGTCAGAAGTTGATGAAGAGCTTCATGACCGGCGCGGTGGCCAAACAGTACCTGGCCATCGTCGAAGGGCACCCGCGCGACGACGTGTTCGAGGTCGACGCGCCCATCGCCGAAGGCACCGAGTTGATTCGCATCGCGGTGCGCATCGACGAAAAAGAAGGCAAGCCGGCGCGCACCCGTTTTGAGGTGGAGCGACGGTTCTCGCGCGACGGCGCCGACTTCGCGCTGGTGCGGTGTTTTCCGCTCACCGGAAGACAGCACCAGATTCGCATTCACGCGCAGCGCGCAGGTCACGCGTTGGTGGGCGACAAGATGTACGGGCCCGACCCGGGCTTTTTCGATCGCTTCAGCAAACATGACCTCGAGCCCGAGGCGTGGGTGCGGCTGCGTTTGCCCCGGCAGGCGCTGCACGCGGCGTCGATCGAGTTCCCCCACCCCACCACCGGTGTGCGTGTTCGTTTCGAGGCGCCGCTGACACCTGACTTGATCGAGTTCCTGGCGTGACACCCGCGAGGCACTGGGCGTACTTTGCGCGCCATGCCCAGGCTCACGAAGGTGAAGATCGAAGATCTCGTCGCCGCCTCGAAACGCTACGTCGACGCGCTGCTCAAGGCAGGCTCGATCGAGCTGGTGCCCGTCGACGAAGAGATCCCCACCGGTGAGCTCACCCGCGACGCGTGGATCTTCAGCATCTCCACGTCTGGTCAGGGTGACCACGGCCTCTGGGCCATCATCGACCGCCGAACGGGTGAGGCGTCGGTCACCAATTTCAACTGAAGTACGGGGCAGTCGGGGAAGGAGGGCGATTGGCTGGACCTCATGAACTCTTCGCCTTTCCCGAGTCGACCCGGCGTGCGCGCATCCTGGCCGTCGACGACGAT
>JANODF010000178.1:0-30157 GCA_031412555.1 Archangium sp.
CCGGAGGCGGGGTCGCCGCGGGGCTGAGCACGGCCCAACGGGCACCATCCCATTCCCAGTGATCACCGAAACGACCCCCCACGTTTCCCCCGGGTGTGAAGATTTCGCTGCTCCCCCCAAAGAGCACCGAGCGCTGTCGCAGGGGGTCGTAGACGAAGCCTGCCGCATAGCGCGGCGAGGGCCGAGGCGAGACAGAGAGCTCCGTCCACCCTCCGTCGGCGAATTGCCAGGTGTCGTCGACAGACGCGTAGTTGACCGGGAACTGCGGGTAGCCGCCGAATGAAGTCACCCGGCCCCGTGCCTCGTCGAACACCGCGGCAGGCGAGGATCGAATCGACGGAGCTGCGTGCCGCCTCGAGCCGAAGGTCTCCCCGTCCCACTCCCACGTCGAGCCGTTCTCGAGCACGACGATCTTCTGGCGAACCGGGTCGTAGGCGGCGCCGTGGTGAGAGATTGGAACGCCCGTCTGCGGCAGTCGACGCCAGCTCACGCCTTCGAACTCCCACGGCTCATCGAGCGGGTCGTAGTTGGTGCCACCCAACAACATGACCGTGCCGCGTTGTGGGTTCCAGGTCAGCGAACCGGAGTAACGGGGCGTGGGCGCGGGTGAGAGCGTGCGTGCGGTCCATTGGCTGCCATCCCATTCCCACGTGTCGCCGAGTTCGTCGTTGGCCGACGTGCTGCCACCAAAGAGCACCACGCGCGCTCTGAGCGGGTCGAAGGCCATCATCGCTGCGGCGCGCGGTGGAGGGCTCTGGCTGGGCGAGGCGCGGAGCCAACGGACACCGTCCCACTCCCAGGTGGTGTCGAGGAAGTTCGGGCTCGCGGCTTGACCGCCGCCGAACATGACGACCTTTCCGCGGACTGAGTCGTAGGCCAATGCCCCGTGCGAGCGCGGGAAGCCGACGGTGGTCGCGTTGTCGGCTCGGAGCAGCCAGGTCGAGCCGTCCCACTCCCAGGTCTCTCCATTGAGCAGCGCCACGACGCGATGGCGTTTGGTGTCGGTGGCCATCCATCTCCAGTCGCCGGCCGGAGGCGTCTGCGGGGGGAATCGCTGCGACCACGTCGCGCCGTCCCACAGCCAGGTTTGCCGGAGCACGAGGCGCACCATGCGGTTCCTCACGGGGTCCCACGCGAGGCCGGCGCTGCTCGAGCCAGGCAGAAAGACCGAGGCCCAGGTGTTCGTGCAGCGCCCGGTATCGGGTCGCAGACGAGACTCGCATCGCCCCTGGATACAGACGCTGACCATGGCGTCGAGACACGACTCGGTTCCGCACACCACACCGTCGTCAGCGTCGACTTCACCGCACCCCGTCGACGAATCGCAGGTGGCGACCTTGCAGGGATTTCCCGGAGCGGGGCAGCTGCGCTCGGAGTGCAGGCAGCCCGCGGCTCCACACGCGTCGACGGTGCACGCATCGGAGTCGGTGCAGTCTTGCGCCTGCCCCACGCACTGCCCGGCGAGGCACGTGCCCGCGACGACGCACTGCTGCTCACACGCTTCACCGTCAGCGCGGGTTCGACTCAGGCACTGGCTCTGCGCCGCATCGAAGATCGATGTCTCACAGGCGGCCGCCGCGATGCACTCGGGAATCGCGAGGCCCACGCCTCGCACCTCGACGCGCGCGTCACCCACGCTCAGTGTCGCAATCGCATCACCTGCGCTGCTGGGCCGAAAAGTGACGAGCACCGACTCGCTGCCTCCACCCGGTACGAACGCCTCTGCTGCTTCGAGCGAGAACGGAGCGTCGACGGCCACGCGAACGGTTTGCCCGAGACGCGACGGGTTCGTGAGCTCGAGGCTCAAGGCGCGCTCCGTGCCGAGGTACGCGTCGGCGAACACCAGGGGCGCACTGTCGAAACGAAGCTTCTCGGCATCGGTCACCACGGTGCCGCCGCTGCACGACTTGCAGCCGCTGAAGACGAGCACCGCCAGAACGAATGAGAAGCGCATGTCTGGGAATGACACTCGACGAAGGAACCGCGGGCAACGAGTGCCCCTCGGATTCGGGGCGATCAGCTCGGCACGGCGGTCGAGGTCATCCAGTTGAAGCGTTTGACGAAGTCTTCGAGAGGGAGCGCGAAGACGCCGTCATTCTTCCCGTCGACGGCGAACGAACCGATGGGTCCCAGGCTGCCCGGCTCGGTGTTGGCCCAGGGGTTGCGAAGCAGCACGTACGGCTTCCCATTCACTTCCTGCGTGCCCCACACCGAATAGACGTGCCCCGGCACGATGCCCGCCACGGTCGCGCGGAAGACGTCGAGCAGCTGACGCAGCGGCGGTCGGCCTTCGGCCTCATGGGGCGTGTTGACGCCGATGATCTTCCCCTGGGCCAACTCTGACTGAAGGTGCGCGAACACGGCGCGCGGCTCCATGCTGCTGATCTTCCGGCTCGTGGCAGGCGCGCCCAGCAGCGTCTCCTGCGCATCTGACATGTAGCCACCGTTGCCGATGGCCTCCACGCCGCCGTGCATCTGGGCGTACGCCTTCTCGAGCAGCGGAAACCAGGCCTCGTGTTGCCCGCTGTGCCCGAAGGCAAGCGTGCCATCGCTGCGCATGGGCAGCTCGCGGGTGACCGTCACCAACTGGGGCGTGAAGGTCGAGTCGAACTCCTTGCGGAAGAAGCGGAAGGTCACCGTGCCATCGGCGTTCTCCGTCATGTTCTTGCGAATCGACTCGGGGTGCTTCTGCGCGATGGAGGCGACGGTGGCCACCATGTAGCAATCGGCCAACCCACCCTGGCGCACGTCGGTCGCACCATCGATGCCCTTCACGACGACGGGGGCGGTGAACCAGTCGGTCTTCTGAGCGGCCGAGGTGATCGCCTCGACAGGGTTCTGAATTCGCTGAAAGCGCTCGACGATGCGGCGGATGGTCGAGATGGGGTCGAACCCACTGACCGCTTCGGGCCGCTTCGCCGGCCTGACTTCGGTGGGTGCGGCAGTGGCACGCTGCGGCACGACCGACGGAACGCCTCGCTGGCCTCGGATCGAAGTCATGGTGAGAGAGTACCTGATTCCATTTGCGGTTCCTTTTCGCGCCGCATCTCAGGGCCAACCGGAGCGGCAGCGCCCACGTGTTCGCGGGGACGGTGACGGGCTGCACGTCACTGGCGAGCACGAAGCGAGACCCTGAGGACGGGTCATACGGATCGGCAGTGCACACACTGCCATTTCGCGAACTCAAGAACGCCAGCGGCCTCGTCACCAGGGGTCCCCGTCTGACTCGCAGGGTTGGAGCCACTCCGAAGACACCATTCATCGGAACGACCAGACCCGCCCCTGCCATGGGGGAATACACATCGACCTGCACGTAGCCGGGGCCACCACAATTGGCCTGCTCAAAAAAGCTGTACCTGTTGTCGATCGACGCGGTGGGGTCCGAGCCTGAGAGGGCTCCCGTCTCGAGATTGAGCCGCCACAGATTCCCGTTCGCGTCGATGTATCCCGGAGCCAGGACAGGCGATGCCAGTGACACGAAATAGGGCCCGACCAGTTGCCCATTGGCGTCGACGATCTTGACCCCTGGGCCCTGAGGTCCTTGTTCGCCTGATGGACCTTGAGGGCCCGTTCCCCCCGAAGGTCCCTGGGGTCCTTGAGAGCCCGACTCGCCGCTGGCTCCTCTCGGGCCTGCGACGCCCGGCTCGCCTTGCGGCCCGGGTGAACCCGGTGATGCGCACGACTGCGCAAGGAGCACGACGACGATGACGAAAGCGGGCGTTTTCATGAAGCCTCGTTTGACGTTGAGTTGCGTCGACCCTCGTCGCGCACTTCGAGTGCACGGTCGACCCCTCGGATTTGCCAGCCTTCAGAAACGCACGTGCAAGATGGCATGCGGAACCCCCACGAAGGCGCCACCGTCGGGGGCGGGCGCCAGCGACGTGGGCGTCTCACTGAGCTCAGCCACCACCGTCTGCTGACCCGTCGAGAGGTCTCGGCGAACGATCTGTCGTCCGCTGACGCCGATGATCACACCGGGCGTGAGCTCGTAGAAATCGGACAAGAACGCAGACCCCGCGTCTCGGGCCAGGAACGGGGTCCTCCAGTCGTCGTTTTGCTGAATCTGAAAGAGACTGACTGACGTCGTCAGGTCGAACGTGACGTACGCGCGCGGGTCACCCTGGCCAGCGCGAACACGGTACGCCGAGAGGAAGGGTTCGTAGCCTGCATCGAACGCGTCGGCGGAGCTCGAATCGAAGTGCGCCACCATGAGCCCGCCGTCGGCGCGCCAGGCCACCGAGCTGAGGTCGGTGCGTGCCGTGGTCTGATTCAACAGTGCCGCTCCGGAGGGGCTGAACCAGGTCAGCTGGTTCACCTGACTGAAGTACTCGACTTCAAACGCTTCGTACGTTTCACCTCCGAGCCAGACGATGCCCGCGCCCGTCCACGCCAGGTCTTTCCCCACAGACCCGGCGTCAGCCACTGTCGTGACGACGCGCGCGTCGAGCCGTCGAAGGCGCGCCGCGTCGGTGAACCACACCCCTGACGAGTCAGCGGCAAGCCCGCGGGGACTCGACTCCAGCAACGAGCGAGCGCCGTCGACATTGCCGCGCCGGGGCACGGGGCCCGCGAGGGTGCGCATGTTCGAACCGTCGACCCGGCGCACGTGAAACCGGAACGAGTCATACAGCGCGTAGCCTCCGTCGGGGTCGAAGGCCCACCTTGAGGGGCCTCGCTCGAGGCCCACCACGTCGAGCGGCCCGTCGTCGGCGGGACCCACCTTGGCGAGCATGCCTCCGTCAGCGAGCAGTGGAACCGCGGGCCTCGAGTCGCAGGCTGCACCGAGTCGCCAGCGAAAGGTGCCGGGCGCGTCATCCTCGAGGTGAATCAGGCGCGCCGATCCGTTCACGACGCCACACAGCGTCAGCGTGAGCGGTTCGATCGAGATGAGTTCAGCCACCGAGGCCCTGAGCCCGATTGCCTTTCGCGTCGTGACCTGCCCGAGGTCGTCTCGCCGCTCGACGGTGACCGGCTCGTGCTCGCGCATGTCAATCGACAGCACTTCGCCGCCTGGGGTCAGCGTCGTCAGCGTGCGGTTGTCTCCCAGGCACTGCCGGCACTCCGTGACGACCAACCCGCTCGGGCTCATGCGACGGAGCGAGGTCAGTTGTCCCGCGGCTGGAAACCCGTCCTGAAGGACGAGGTCCCCGCGCGGGTCAAGACCGAGGATGCGAGGGTAAGCGATGAACTGAGCCTGTCGCCCATACCCGTCGCGCGAACCCGCGGTGCCGCCCGCCACCGTTCGAACGGTGCCATCGGGGCTCACCCGGCGAATGCGCCCCGCGATGCTGTCGGTGTCTGCGACGAAGAGGTCGCCGTTCGGCAGGTAGACCATCGAGGTCACTCCGTCGAACCGCGCGTCGCGTGCCATGCCGTCGACGAACCCGGGGCCGGCCGGCACGCCCGCCACCACGTCCGTGCATGACTGCGTCTGCGGTGCCGCCTGCGTTCTGCACTGCCCGGCGACGCAGATGGAAGCCAGGTCACACGTGCGAGGCCCGCAGGGCGTTCCGTCTTCGACGTCGATGCTGGTGCACCCTCGCTGAACGTCGCAGGCGGGCGCGAGGCAGGGGTTGGTGGGAATCGGGCACGAAAAAGTGTTGTCGAGGTGAACGCAGCCCGTTTCACCGCACGCGTCGCGGGTGCAGGGGTTGGCGTCGTCACACGTCGTCAGCGTGCCCACGCACTGACCTGCACGGCAGCGGGCGTCGGAGAAGCACGCAAACGAAGCCGTGCAAGCGGTCTCATCGGGCGCCTGGGTCTCGACGCAGCGGCGCTCGGTCAGATCAAAAGTGGCGAGGTGACACGCATCGCGCGGTGCGCAGGTGGGAATGAGGAGCGCGCGTGCGGTGAGTGAAGTCTGGGCCTCCCCGAGGCGGGCGACACCCTCGAACTCACCGGGCTCGGTGGCGGTCAGCGAGATCCACCCGGTCGCCTCTTCACCCGCAGCCAGTTGCTCGGGGAAGTCGACCGCGACGAAGGGGCCTGACACGGTGAGCGATACGGGCTGCTGCACCTTCGCCGGGTTCTGAATCGTCAACGCCTTTCGCGCCTCGACGCCGACCCACACGTCGCCGAGCTCGAGCGTGCCCGGCGTCATCCGAAGGGGCGGCACGTCGGTGGGGTTGACCTCGGCTGGTCTGCACCCGGTGAGCGCCCACACCAGGATGCAAATTCGCGTGGCGTTGATCACGGCCCGAATTCCCACGTGTCGCTCAAGACCACGCTGCCGTCGCCACCACCGAACATGACGATCTTTCCGCGAAACGAGTCGTAGACCATGTCGTGCGACACCCGGCCGGGCGGCTGCGTGAGCGGTGTCACGGTGCGCCACCCACTCGAGGAGAACTCGGCGGTGATCGAGGGGTAGCCGGTGGCGTCACTGCCTCCGAACAGCACGGTCACGCCGCGGGTCGAGTCGAACGCCATGCTCGGGCTGCTGCGAGGGGCGGGCGGCGTGCCCGAGCCCGCACTCGTCCAGCCGGTTGTCGCTCCCAGGGTGAGGGTGTCGTTCAACGCAAACCCGCTGGTGCCGCTGCCACCGAACGTCACCGCGAGTGAGCGGCTCGAGTCGTAGGCGAGCGCGAAGAACCGCCGCACGGGGATGAAGGTGTTCAGGTTCGTCCAGGTGGTGCCGTTGTACAGCCAGGTGTCGCCGACCCGCCCCGTGGTGGTGCCATCGCCACCCGTCATCAACACGCCGCCGCGGGCCGAGTGGTACGTCAGCCGGTGATACGAGCGCGCCGGAGGAGAAGCGGTCGGAAAACCAAGCACCCAGTTGGTGCCGGTGTATTCCCACGTCTCGCCGTTGCCCGGGCTGCCACCGAAGAGCACCACGCGCTGCCGTGCGGGGTCGTAGGCCATTGCGTGCCCCCGACGTGCGCTCGGGCTCGTGGTGGGGAAGACCCGGGTCCACGAGGTGCCGTTGTATTCCCACGTATCACCCAGGTCGGTGTTGGCCCCGCCGACGCCGCCGAACAGCACGGTCACCCGCCGCGTCGAGTCGTAGGCCATGGCGTGCGAGCCGCGGGCTGACGGCCCGGAGATCATCCGCTGTCGCCAGTCGGGCAAGGCCACGCAGCTCGAGCCTTGAGCTCCGTACCCTGCGTTGCAGACGATGCCGCACGAGAACCCGTCACACGTGGCCATTCCGTTGGCGGGCGTCGCGCAGGGTGAACAGCTGCTGCCGCACGAGGCGACCGAGGTGTCCGAGCGGCACTGCCCGCTGCACGCGTGGAAACCCGGGTCGCAGGTGAAGGTACACGCAGCTCCCGCGCACGTGGGCGAGGCGTTCGCCGGCGTGGAGCACGACGCGCACACGTTCTGGCAAAGCCGCGTGCCCGCGTTGCAGGTGACACCACACGAGCTGCCGTCACAGGTCGCGACTCCGTTGGTGATGTTGGGGCACGGGGTGCACGAGGTGCCGCATGACGCGGTGCTGAATTCGTCGCGACACGTGCCGGAGCACGCGTGAAACCCGAAGTTGCAGGTGGGCCCGCCGCCACCGGTTCCTGCGCCGCCACCGGTCGCTGATCCACCGCCTGTCGCTGATCCACCGCCCGTCGCCGTGCCGCCACCCGTCGCTGAGCCGCCGCCCGTCGAAGAGCCACCGCCCGTCGCGGAGCCGCCGCCGCCACCCGTCCCCGAACCACCTCCTGACTGTTGAGGCGCGGAGCAGATGCCGAACGTGCAGGTGTTGCCGAGTTGACACACGCGGCACGCCTCACCAAACGAGCCGCATTGCTGGGGGGCAGAGCCGCCGGCGCACTCGCCGCTCTCGGTGCAACACCCCGTCGCGCAGCTCGAGGCGTCACACACGGGACGGCTCTTGCAACCGCTCAGAATCAATACCGCGATGATCGGAAGGAAACGCATGTGGCTCTGACCCCTGACTGGCACCTCACCACCCCTCGGATTTCAGAAAAGGGGTGCTTCAGGCCGAACGAAGACGCTGCACTGCAGCCTTCACCATCGACACCACTTCCGCCCGCACCCGCTCGTGCTGTTCAGCCGTGCGCGTACGCCACAGCTCGCCGCCGACCACCCCGATCACGCTGTCGCAGAGCACCTCGGTGGTCAGCTGCACCCTCTCCGGGTCGAGCTCGGGGTAGCTCACGCGCAGACGGGCCGCCAGCACGCCTGCGAAACGATCACGTTCCGTCACCACCGGCCGCATCCACCCCAGGCGCGCGATGGCCGCGATGGTCGCGCGCGTGCGATCGGGGTGCGCGAGATAGAGCTGCATGGTCGCGTCGACGATCAGCGGCAGCGCCTCGTCGAAAGCCAACGCGTTCGTCGCGTTCACCTGCTTTTCCAGCTCGACGAAGTTCGCGTCGGTCAGCCGCGAGAGAAACGCACCGAGCACGTCTTCCCGATTCGAGAAGTAGTCGTAGAGCGACCCGATGCCGATGCCCGCACGGCGCGCGACGCCCTCGAGAGAGACCTTCTCGGGATCACCGACGCGGGTCAGCAGTTGATCAGCGGCTTCGAGAATCGCGCTCACCACCGCGCGTGATCGCGATTGCTGCGGCTTCTTGCGGAGGTACTCCGATTCATCGAGCGGCACGGTGGAAAGCCTACTTCAGAAGTCCTCGAGGTCGCGGATGCGCTGCTCCAGGTCGGCTTGCAGGCTGGTGTCACGCGAGCCGTGGGGTGTGGCGAGGGCGCTCTCCCAGGCGGCCTTCGCTTCTTCTTTCTGGCCTGCGCCCGCATGGGCATCACCCAGCGCCACGATGGCCGCCGCGTAGTGGGGATCGAGCCGCACTGCATTGCTCAGAGCCACCACGGCTTCGGCCCAGCGCTTCTCGTCGACCAGCAGCCGGCCCAGAGAGAAGTGCCCCATCGGGCTGTCGGGGAACTGGCGCACCATCTCTTTGAACATCGCTTCTCGGTCGCTCATGTCGGCTTGGCTTCTACCCCACCGGACGTTGACGACGCTCGCTCATATCATGATAATGATACCATGACCGCCATCCGCCCCATCTCCGATCTCCGGAACAAGACACAGGAGATCTCCGACCTCGTGCATGAGAGCGACCAGCCGGTCTTCATCACGAAGAATGGAGTGGGCGACATGGTGGTGCTTAGCCTCGCTGCGTGGGAGCGCCAGGAGGCGCGCTGGGAACTCTACCGGCAGCTCGAGGAATCCGAGGCTGACTGGAGGATCGGTGCCCGCGGAATCACGCTTGCCGCGATGAAGAAGAAGCTCAAGCGGTGAAGTTGAGGCTTCTGCCCCGCGCGCAGCGCGACCTCCTGGAGATCGAGGCGTGGCTGCAGCGCGAGTTTCCACAGGCCTGGGAGCGGCGACTCGACGCCGTCATCATCGGACTCGATCAACTCGAGCGGCATCCCCTGAGCGGGCCAGTCTGCAGGGACGAGCGACTCGCCCTGGGTGGCTTCAGGACCATCACCGCGGGGCGCTACGTCGTCTTCTACAAAGTGCAACGTGCGACCGTCTATGTGTACCGCCTGCTCAATCAGAAGCAGAGCTGGAGCCAGCTTCGCTGATGGCGCGACGTGAGCGGGTCCCCTCGACGTTTTCAATCCCCGGGGTCAGAAAACCGTCTTGAAGAGCTCCGCTTCCGACTCGGCCTGGCTCTTCAGCAGCGCCGCCTTGAACTGGCGCTTGAACCGTTTCGGATCGTTCGGGTAGCGATCGAGCACTCCCAGCACCACGGAGGGGATCGCCCATTGCTCGCTGTTGTTCGAGTAGTAGTGCACCTGCGCCCGGTAGCTGCCCGGGTGCGCGCTGCGCTGGTGGAAGAGTTCGGGGCCATAACCGCGCGTCTCGTCCCAGAAGAGCTTGCCGCCCGAGCGGGTGTCCCGTTTCTGGTACCAGGTGCGCACGCCCTCGGGCCCGGTGACCCACAGGTCGATGTCGATGTCGTCGGCGTTCCAATGCAGCGTCACCTGCAGGTCGAGCGGCACGGGCACGCCTTGCCCGAGAACGGCCAGCCGCCCTGTCACCGCTTTGCGCTGCGCGTCGTTCAACGTCGAGCCGCCGAGCAACCGCCGAAGCCACTGCACGTAGGCCTGGCGGCCCGCTTCGACGACCTGCGAATGCCGGTCCCACGTGCGCGCCAGCACCAGCTCGTAGTTGAGCGCCGCATCGGCGGTCCGGCCGGCCTCGACCAGGGCGAGTGCTTCTTCGAGATAGGCCTGCACTTCGAAGCTTCGGGTCGCGCGCAGGTGGCCGAAGATCTCAGCCGCGGGCTGGGCCAGGCCCTGTGACAGCAGCACGAAGCCCGTCATGCGCAGCGCCTCGGGATCTTCCGGCCGCAGCTCGACCACCGAAGAGATCGCCCGCGCCGCACCGAGCGCGTCACCCGCCAGAAACCGCGCCTGGCCGATGGCGTGGAACACCAACAGATCCTCCGGGGACTTCTTGCGCGCAGCCAGGTACGCGGCCTCGGCCTGCGCTCTCGCCTCGCCGCCCGCTGAAGGCTCGAGCCTCAGGTTCGCCAGCGGATCCACGCGCCCGCCCTTCGGCAGCTGCGCGAGAAAGTCCAGGGCCGGTTGACCGAGCGCGGTGCGCTCGAGCCCTGCTGGCACGTCTTCGCCGCGGGTGAGGCTGGTCTTCGCCAGCGCTTCCAACTCCGAGATGCTGACCTGCACCCCCTTGAGCGCGTACTGCACGTACTCCGCGTCGGTCTCCAGCACGAGCAACGACGCCAGGCGGTTGGTCATGCCGAAGTGCTGCGAGAGCGCGAGGATCAACGTGTCGAGGCGCGAGCTCTCGAGGGCGAGGAGCCGCTCGGTGTGCAGCTCTGCCCACGCACGGCCCGCGAGCATGTCTTTGCCCTCGGTCTTGAAGGGCCAGCGCAGCGTCACGGGCACACCGTCGAGCGATCCCTCGGCGACGATCTCTCCCGAAGGCGCCTGCCCGCCCAGCACCCGGCCGGCGACCTCGATCACCTGGCCTGGCACCAGCGCTTGCGGCGCGCCGCGCACCACGAAGTCGTGCACTCTCACCCCGTCGACGCGAATCGACTCGACACGCAGCTGCGGGTTGCGATGGGCGAGCGCCGCGGTGGCCACCTGCGATCCGGAGAAGCAGGTGACCACCTGGCCACCGCGATCCGTGAGCGCGTCGAAGAGCGTTCGATTGATCGCCGCGTCGCCGAAGCGAAACGCGATCCACTTCAGCGACTGCGCGCGCGGAGAGCGCTTGAGCAGGAGCCTCGGGTTCGTCTCACCCCACGTGAGCTTGCCGTCGGAGAGCAGGAACGCGGTCGCACCCGCCGGAAGCCAGGCAGTGCTCTCGAGCAGACCGAGCGCGCTCTCGAAGCTCGTGGCGCCTTCGCGGAAGATCGTGTTCAGCGCGCCGATCGTCTCCTGCCTCGCAGCTGAGGTGTTTTCTCGCATTCCCGCGGGGAAGAGCCAGCGCGACCGGATGTCGAAGAGCAGCACGTTGAAGCGCTTGATGGTGTCGTCCTTCTCGAGCACCTGCTGCAGCACCTGGCCGACGAGGCGCGCCCGATCTCCTGCTTCGGAGAGCGAAGTGTCGACGATGAAGAGCGCGTCACCGGTCGGAGCCGAGGCCGTCGTCTGCGGGAACTCAGCGACGAGACGTCCGTAGACGAAGTGCCCGGGCAGCTCGGCATCGCCTCCGCCCACGAGCAGCTGCGCGGCCGGCACCTGCGGCTTCATCGCCAGTCGCAGATCCTGTGCGAAGGGCTTGCGATCGAGCATCAACGAGGCGATCGAAAAACCAGACACCCTGGTCGTGAAGGCAGCCAGGCGATCTTCACCGCCGACCGTGAGCGCCGCGGGAGTCGACTTGGAATCGTCGACCAACAGCCGCACCTCGAACGAGGGGATCGCCGTCTCAGGCAACGGAAAGGCGTAGTGCAGGAAGTGGCCGTCGGAGGACAACGTCTGTTCGTACACGAGGACCACGCGCTTCAGACTCTTCGCGGCGATCGGGTAGACCCGCGCTTCGAAGTCGTTGCCACCCGCCCACTCGAGCAGCGCGGGATCGACGCGACGGCGCGTGATCTTCTCGTAGGTCTTCGCGGCCTGTTGTTTGCCCACGACGCGCGCGGGGCGAAAGGCCTTCCAGTCGATGCCGGGCGAGGTGGCAGGCGTGATGGCGGTGAGGCTCGCGGTCACCACCACCTCGTTCCCGAGCGGAGGGAGCACGCCGCCTGACTTCGCGAGCTTTTCCACGTCGAACGGCAGCGCGCCCTGGAAGGTGCCGAAGAACGCGGGGCTCGCGTCTTGTGGCAACGGGTAGCGCAAGGAGCCCTCGAGCTCGCGGTCGAACGGGTTCTCGACCACGTAGTCCACCACGGTGCGGGCGCGGGGGCCCTCGACGTAGACGAAGGTGCGGAGCGCCCGAATCGGCAGCGGCTTGAACCGGCCGGTCTCATCGCGAAAGACGATCTTGCCGAGCCTGGGTGACTCGACCGCGCGATCCATCAACGGCGCGGCGTGCACTTCTTCGACCGGGGGAGAGCCACCGCTTTCGCTCCCGCTGAAGGAGCCACCACCGGCGCTCCCGCGAATGACCTGGATGGTCTGGAAGCGCTTCTGCTGCAACACCCGCGGGCGCTCGCCGGAGAGGACCGTGTCGAGCGTGGAGCGGCCCTGATCCACCAGAAGATCGAGGTCATCGGGGTTGCGAAGGAGCACCTGGATGAGGCCCGTGTCTTCCGCGTGTGCGAGGAGCTCGGCTTCTTCGGGCAACACCTGGAACGTCACCTGTCGCAGGGGAAAGGCCGCAGTGGGCTGTCGATCATCAGGCCCCACCGCGAGCACCACCACGTTCTGAAGAAGCCGCACCACGACTTCCTGGCCGGTGACCGGATCCTGAAGCGAGTTCAGCAAGTCGACGCGATCGCCCCTCTTCACCAGGTCGGCGCCCGTGGCCACGATGCTCACCGCGCGCAGGCCCGAAGGCGTGCTCGCGCCGAAATCGAAGGGAACGCCAGGCGGCGTGAGGGCGCCGAGCTGAATGAAGTCGCCCTTCGACAATGGCACCCGAACCGCGCCGCCGAGAATGGAGTGCAGCGCGTCGGAAGACACGGCGCCTGGGCCCGCTTCCGAGAGGTGGGTGACGTGCGCAGCGCTGAGCAGCTCGGGCGTCAGCACGGTTCCGGCCGAGAGATCGCGCGCGGCGGTGAGGACAGCCGGCCCGTCCGCCTCATCGCAAGCGAAGGCCGAGAGGAGCGCGGCGATGGAGAGAAATCGGTTCATTCTCGTTTGCCCGGCAGCACCGGAACCGGCGCGGTGTCCCTGGGAAGAACGACGGGTGCGTCGCCCCGGTGCGGCGGGGGAAGCGCGGGGAGTCCCCGGGCGAGGATGTTGGTTCGCTTCGTCTCGAGGATCCGCTTGCGCTCATCGCTGAGGAGGCTGTTCGCGGTCGCGCGGCCGCGTTCTTCCAGGATGTCGAGGTCGTCGGGGTTGCGCAGGGCGACGTGCAGCCCGCCGACCCGAACCGCGAGCAGCGCGGACTCCGCTTCTTCAGAGAGCAGCAGGAACGTGGCGCGCCGCAGCGGGAAGGCGGCGTCACCCGTCCCGGGCTCCAGCTTGCCGACGGAGAGCACGATCACGTTCTGCGTCTGCGTGGTGGTGACCCATTCATTGGTCTGTGGATCGCGCACGACCGCGAGCAGATCGACGTGATCGGCGGCGTGCAGGTTTTCGGCGCCCGACACGCTCAGCGTCACGCCGCGCGTCTTTTTCTGAACCGTCTCGGCGATCGGAGCGCCGAGGTAGGAGGCAAGGAGCAGATCCCCCTTGCTCAGCCGAACGCGCAGCCGCTTGCCGAGCAGTGGCTCCAGCGCTTCGGGCCGCACCGCGTTGGGGGTCGCCAACACGCGTGAGACCTTCACCCCGACGAGCTGGGCCTGCGTGAGCTCGGTGCCCTCGTCGAGATCCTGTGCACTGGCCATCAGCTCTACGGTGGACTCACCGCATGCACACAGCGCTACCGCAAAGACCGTGAAAAGCCGCGAATTCATGGTTCCTCCCTGCGCTGTTCGGGCGCGAATCGAGAGGATGCCACGGCAGGCGATCGCGTTAACTCGAGGCCGCGAAGCACTTCGTCGAGTTCCTCGGCACGAGCACGTCGCGCGCGTTGCCGGAGCGCCCCGGCTTCTCTCCGCCGCCCTTGATCGAGAGCGCCCGGCGAGGACCTGAGGAGCGAGCTATGCTCTCTCCATGGTCGCCCCGGCTCGGCTGCACCGTTACGTCTACGAGGACTACCTGCTCCTCGAGCAGCACAGCCAGGTGCGCCATGAGTTCCTGGACGGGGAGATCTACGCGATGGCAGGCGGCACGCCTGAGCACGCCGCGCTGGCGGCCTCTGTCCTTCGCCACATTGGCAATCAGCTCCCGGCAGGGTGCCGCACCTACACGTCCGATCTCCGCATCCGCATTTCGAAGAGCGACCTCACCACGTACCCGGACGGCGCGGTCATCTGCGGCAAGGTGATACCCGCGGTCGAGGACCCGCTCGCGGCGACCAACCCGAAGTTGGTGCTCGAGGTCACCAGCCCCTCTACCGAGGCCTACGATCGCGGCGCCAAGCTGGAGCACTACCGGGGCCTCGAGGCGTTGCGCGAGATCGTGGTGGTCTCCCACCAAGAGCGAAGGGTCGAGCTTCATCGCCGCGGCGCCGATGGAACATGGAGCGTCGTCGTTGCCACCGGCGGCCAGACGGTCGAACTCGAGAGCCTGGGCGCCAAACTCGACGTCAACGCGATCTACAAAGCACTCGACTGACGCCCAGAGCCTCAGCCCTGTCCTTCCGTGGGCCGTCGACCACGAGCAACTGATCGCCCTGCCGATGACCGGTCGTGGGTGACGACGACCTCGGTGCGCGTTAACTGCGCGTCATGCGTTTCCAGTGGCCGCTCCTGTGCTGTTGCCTGTTGCTCGCCTGCAAGAAGGATCCGCCGGCCGAGGTGAAGACGCCGGCGCTCTCCCCCCAGGAGGTCGCGATCGAAGGCGAGTACCACGCGATCGCCTGTGGCGCGGTCACCGCCCTCTGGAGCGGCAGCGCCGAAGCGCTCAAAGACCTCCCTCAGCCTGCGCCGAAGACGTTCGGGGTGGAGTCGCTCCGCTTCAAGTTCGCTGACGGCACCTCGAAGGGCTTCGCGCCCACCGGCCAGGTCTTCTTCAATGACTGGCGCTTCGACATCTTCGCGCCCGACTGTTCGAGCGTCGCGCTGCAGATCGATCACTACGGGCCCTACCACCTGGTGAAGACCGAAGACCTGCGCGGGTATCTCGCGGGGCGGGTGAAGCCGGTGGTGGTGCAGGCGCTCCACGAGAAGGATTCTCTGGTGCACTCCGATGGGCGTTGGCTTGCGAACGGCGTGTACGAGTTCACCGCGAGTTGCTGCGGCGGCGCGCAGGTGTTCAACGCCGCGATGAAGGATTCCGGTTCGCTCACGCGCGTATTCGATGCACCGGCGGCGCCCAAGGGGCTGCGCCGGGTCGGCACCCGCTACGAGGTGATTCAGTGAAGGCGCTGGCGATGCAGGCCCGCGTGGCAGCGCGCGCGCTCGTGTCGGCGAGCACCGAGCAGAAGAACCAGGCGCTGCGCGAGATGGCCATCGCGTTGCGGGGCACGAGCGCTGAGCTGGTGGCCGCGAATGCACTCGACGTGGAGGCGGCGAAGAACGCGGGCAAGAACAGTGCGTTCCTCGATCGCCTGCTGCTCGACGCGGGCCGGGTGGAAGCGATGGCCGCGGCGGTCGAGTCGGTGGCGGCGTTGCCCGATCCCGTCGGTGAAGTGACCGAGCGGTGGACCCGGCCGAACGGCCTCAAGGTGCGCAAGGAGCGGCTGCCGCTCGGCGTGGTGTTGATGATCTACGAAGCGCGCCCCAACGTGACGAGCGACGCGGCGGCGCTGTGCCTCAAGAGCGGCAACGCGGCCATCCTGCGCGGTGGCTCGGAGTCGTTCCTCACCAACCAGGCCATCGCACGTGCGCTCGCGGTGGGTCTGGAGAAAGCAGGCCTTCCGGTGCACGCGGTGCAGTTGGTGCCCAGCACGGATCGTGAGTCGATGCTGGAGCTGCTCAAGCTCGAAGGCCTCATCGACCTCTGCATTCCCCGCGGTGGGGAAGGGCTCATTCGGTTCGTGGTCGAACACGCGCGGGTGCCGGTGGTGAAGCACTACCAGGGCGTCTGTCACGTGTACGTCGAGCAGACCGCCGATCTCGACGTCGCCGAGCGCATCATCGTCAACGCGAAGGCGTCGCGTCCGGGCGTGTGCAACGCGGCGGAGTGCCTGCTGGTGGATTCGGCGATTGCGACCGAGTTCCTCGCGCAGGCGGGGCGGGCGCTCGCGGCGAAGGGCGTTGAGTTGAGGGCGGATCTGCGGGCTCAGCAGGCGCTCCGCGCGGCAGGGGTCGCCGTCAAAGAGGCTCAGGCAGATGACTTCGGCCGGGAGTTTCTGGAGCTGATTCTCGCGGTGAAGGTGGTCGATGGGTTTGAGGCGGCGCTCGCTCACATCGCTCAGTTTGGGAGTGAACACACCGAGGCGATCGTGACGAGGGATGCGGCGCTGGCCCGGCGCTTCACTCGCGAGGTGACGGCGTCGGCGGTGATGGTGAACGCGTCGACTCGCTTCAATGACGGCGGCGAGCTGGGGCTGGGGGCGGAGATCGGGATCAGCACCAGCCGGCTGCATGCTTTTGGCGCGATGGGGCTCAAAGAGCTGACGGCGCAGAAGTACGTGGTCGAGGGAGATGGGCAGGTTCGGTAGCGTCGGCCCCTCACCCGACCCTCTCCCCGTGGGGGAGAGGGAGAACTACCCGCGCGCTGAGCTTTTGGAGTATGCGCGCGCCATGGCTGCGAAGAAGAAGACCCCGGCAAAGAAGAAGCCCGCTCTCAAGAAGAAGCCGGCCGCGAAGACGACGGCTCGGAAGTCCGCTCCCGCCAAGAAGAGCTCCGCCAAGAAGCCCGCTGGCAAGAAGGCCGCCGCCGGTAAGCGCCCTGCGGGCCGTACCTCCAAGCGCCCGTCTGCCAGTCGGAAGATCGCCGCGAAGAAGGTCGCCGCCAAGCGCGCTCCCAAAGAGAACCGCGGCCCGAAGGCCACCAAGGTCGCCGAAGCCCCTGAGGCACTCGCGCTGGCCCGTTCGATCGCGAAGGTCGCCGACGAGAAGAAGGCCGAAGGCGTGATGATCATCGACGTGCGCGCCCGCTCTGCAGCGGTCGGCTACGACTACGTGGTGCTCGCCACCGGTGAATCCGACCGTCAGCTCTCCGCCATCCACGAAGGTGTCGAAGATCTGCTCGAGCCCACGGGCAAGAAGCCCGCCGCGGTCGAGGCCTCTGCCGACTGGGTGTGCGTGACCTACGACGAAGGCGTCGTTGCCCATTTCTTCACGCCTGATCGGCGCGACCAGATGGACCTCGAAGACCTCTGGAAAGACGCGCCCCGCGTCTCGCGCTGAAGTCGAAGGTCGGGCCCACGTGAAGCTCACTTTTCTATCGGTCGGCAAAGACCGGTCGGGCCTCTTTTCGCCTGGCGTCGACGAGTACGTGAAGCGCCTGAGCCACACCGCGAAGGTCGCGGTGTTCGAGCTGCCGGAGTCGCGCGCCTCGGGTTCGAAGGCCAAAGAAGAAGAAGGCAAGGCGCTGCTCGCCAAGCTCTCGCCGCGCGACGTGTTGGTGGCGCTCGATGAGCGGGGCAAGGGGCTCAGCAGCGTCGACCTCGCCAAGTGGCTCGGCCGTCAGCAGGATTCGGGCAAAGACGTCGCGTTCGTCATCGGCGGCGACGAGGGTTTGTCAGACGCAGTGCGTGAGAAGGCGGGCCTCGTGTTGTCGCTGTCAGCCATGACCCTGCCCCACCGGCTCGCCCGGTTGATGCTGGTCGAGCAGGTGTACCGCGGGTTTTCCATCCTCCGCGGCGAGCCGTACCACAAGGCCTGAGGGAGCCATGACGACAGGCCGACGCACAACCCATTGGCTCCAGTCCCGCCGGACGGCGTATCTTCCCGACGCCCCCTCCATGCCGCTGCACATCGCCGTTCTTCAGGATCGCTTCCGCGCCGCAGTGCTGGGCTTCGCCATCGGTGATGCGCTCGGCTTTCCGCTGCGTGGTCTGCCGGCGCCGGCGCTGATGCGGCAACTGCCTCAAGCCGATGACTTCGCCTCGCGGCCCCGGGGTGGGTTTCCGCGCGGCCAGTTCTCCGACGACACCCAGATGATGATGGCGGTGGCCGATTCGGTGGTGCGCGAGAAGCGCATCGACGGGCGCACCGCGGCACAGCACCTGTCGTGGCTCTGGCAGGAGGGCACCGTGCTGCAGCCGCCTCCGTCTGCGACCCAGGCGGCCGAGGCGTTGCTCTCCGGGACTCCGTGGATGAGTGCGGGTGCGCCCATCGGCGTGTGCGACCCTTCGAGTCTCTCGCGCGGCGTGGTGGTGGGCTTGTCGAGTGAGCCGACCCCGACCCGGCTCGCGCATGACTCGCAGGTGCTCACGGTGATGACGCACAAAGATCCGCTCTGCTCCGCCGCGGTCTCGGCGTTTGCGTGCGCGATTCAGCTGGGCTTGTCGGGCGAGGCGATGAGCGCGGAAGACTTCTGCGAGCACGTCAGCAAGGCGGCGGCCCCTCACAGTCCTGCGCTCGCAGACGAGCTGTATTACCTGCCTCGTGCCCTCGCCTGGGATGTCGACAAGGCGTTGGTGGCGCTGCGCCGCGTGGGCGTCACGCCGTCACACTATGATTTCGAGCTGGGTGTTCCGGCGCATGTGACTCCGGTGCTGCTCACGGCGCTGTTCTGCTTTCTCAAATCGCCGACCGATTTTCGCGGCGCGGCTCAGCTGGCCCTTCGCAGTGGTGGTGAGGTCGATGTGATCACCGGCGTGTGCTCGGCGATTGCCGGCGCTCACCTCGGCACGGACGCGATCCCCGGCCGGCTGCGCCGGAACGTCATGTACTCGGATGCGCTGGTCGAAGTGGCTGACCGCTTGTTCGATGTGAAGCTCGCTCGGGTTCCGGTGCTCACGGCCGCATTTGCGACTGTGAAACGCTAGGCCCTCACCCTGAGGTCACATGATTCATCCCTACAGCAACGCGACTCAGAGCAAGTGGGACAAGGGCGAGTTCAAGGTGCAACTGCTGCTGCCCGAGACCAGCCGCCCGATGGGCTTCTGTGACGGCACGCCCGCTGACGTCGCCGAGCTCAAGGCGATCGCCGACGCTGAGAACAGCTCGGTGAAGATCGAAGTGAAGGTGCTCAAGACCGGCCGGGAGATCTGGACGCTCCGCGGCGCGAGCTGAAGCTGAATTTTTCATGAGGGCGTTTGCCTCCCGCCCTCACTCTCACTTCCGCTGACGAATCGACAGCAGCGCGCGCAGACCCGGCGAGACGTGGGTGAACTGCACGCCCAGCTTGTGCCAGGTGCTCGCCATCGGGTTGCCCGGCGTCACCCAGGCCACGCGCCCGGTCCACTTGAGCTCCATGTTCCCGTGCAGCACGAAGCCGCTCACCTCGGCGCCCGCCGCGTGCAGGGTGGGGCTCTCGAGGCACAGGCCGTTGTCCGACACATCCGCGCTCAGCGCCGCGCGCCGGCCGATCGAAACGGGGAGACGCAGCGCGAGCCGGTTGTTTTGACGTTGGGGCATGAAGCAGACGCTCGCATGAGGAGCGCCCGCCGCAAGTTCCTGCCTACTCGGGGCAGCTGGTGAACGTCACGCGCGCTGCTTCGCCTGAAAGCGTGAACACGAAGACTTCATTTCCAAGCCCGTGGGCCCGGCCTGCGGTGAAGTCGAGGCCCGCCACTTCTGCAGGCAGCGGCAGCTTCACCCAATGCCCGATGGGGCCCGTCGCGTCGGACTCGAGGCGGTACAGCCCATCGGGTGCGAGTGCGAGCTGCTGACCGCAGGCCTGCGCATAGTCGACCGCGTCGTTGCCCGGCAGCGGAGCCCCGATGCGCACCCGGCTGGGCAGGGAGAACACGCTGCCGTCGTGAAAGCCGACCCGGCCCTTCGTGCCCTGAAACCATGTCGCGCGCGGCAGCAGGGTGGCGGGCAGGGGCACCGCTTCGCTGCGCCACCGCGTCAACGTCTCGGCCACCACGCGCGCCACGTTGTTGCCCACGATGGCGTAACCCGAGAGCAGCGGGCCCGGCCCCTGGGCGTGCTCTTGGGGGAAAGACAACGAAGCGATGGGCTCCACCGTGGAGAGCCGCTGGGTCAACGCCGTCGCCGGGCCGGGCACGGAGAGCACCTGCTCCACTTCGCCCGCGTAGACACTGGTGCCCGCGCTCACCACCGCGAGGTGTTTGCCCTGGGCCGAACCGCTGATCACCGCGGAGACCGGAGTCCCCAAAGTGAGCGCCGTCACGTAGCCCACCGTGCGCCCCGCGGAGACGGCCGTGGTGCCGGTGAGGTCGAGCAGCTGCCCACCCGACATGGCGAAGGTGGGCGCGTACGCCACCCCCGCGGTCAGCTGCTGCGAGCGGGTGGAGACCAGCCCCACCGAGGCAGAGGGCGTGCCGATGAGCTGCGGCGTGAAGGCGATGAACGCATCGGGGCCCGGCCCCCGCCGCACCATGCCGGTGGCCGCGCGATCGAAGCTGATGGAGGCGATGTTCGCCGAGTCGGAGCCGAACCAGATCTGCCCCTCCGCGCCGCTGAAGGCCACCACACCCGGAGCGGGGAGGCTGGGCCGCGGCGAGGGCTGCGTGAAGTAGCTGCTCCCGCCCGTCACCAGGGTGCGCACGCACTCGCTGCTGCCGGTGGTGGCTGAGATGCGAAACACCACCCCCGCGGCGCTCGGCTGACCACACACCACCTCGAGCAGCGGGGGACCGCCCGCGGGGTTCACCACCGTCGACAGGGCCTCGAAGGTGCTGCCGGTGGGGCAGGCCACGCAGGGGCCGTAAGAGAGATCGACGCGAATGCGATCGTCGCTGTCACAGGGCCGGTACGCGAAAGAAGAGCAGAGCACCTCGCCGTCGGTTTGATCCCGATCAGTCCAGGTGCGTTCGGCGTCGAGCATGGCGACCTGCACCGGTCCACCCGGCGTCTTCGCGGTGACCGCCAGCCAGCGATCGCCCACGGATCTCACCGTGTCGATCTTCGGCGCCCAGCACGCCGCCGCCGAGCAGCGCCGCGCCGCCCACGCCGACCATGGTGTACGGCAACACCCGCGAAGGTGCCGGGGGGAGCGGGGTGCCACACGCTTCAGCCACCGCGTAGGGAATCAGGAAGCGCAGTGACTCGAAGTCTTTCGCCACCTTGGTGGAGCGCCCCGTGGTGCGGGACTTGCGGCTGTCGATGACCTGCAGGTTGAGCTGAAAGATGCCCTCGAGCTTCACCAACGAACCCGACATCACGTACGGAGCGCCGAGCGCGCCCGCCAGCTCCGTCATGCAGTTCTCTTCGCTGCAGCCGATCAGCTGGCGTTGGCGCTCGACGCTCAGCAGCGTCTGGATCTCGGCGCTGGAGATCGGGTCGAAGTAGCCGCGTACCGCGACCTCCGCCGTCACCGATTCGGTCACCGCTGCCGCGACCGTCGGGTCGACTCCCGAGGCAGAGAAGGCGAGCACGGCGATCTTCACGTTCGCAGCCGCAAGCAACGAGCCCAGCAGAGTGGTCAGCACGGGCAGGCCTTATCAGCACGGCGGCTGACCCGCTCTCGATCAGCTGAACAGGTTCTTGAAGCGGCCCACCATCGACCCGAAGAAGCCTTGCGACTCGGGCGCGTAGTGCACCGCCACCAGGCTGGTGCGGAACTCGTCGACCGACATCGACTCGCGTTCACCGGTGGTGGGGTCGCGGTAGAACACGCGGCCGTTCCTCACGCTCTCCAGCGAGACGCAGTGATTGCTCTGGCTGCCGTCGATCATGATGTCGAAGAGCACCGGGCGGTTGGGCCGCTCGCGCTCGAGGATCTGGTTGAGCTCGGCCGTCGCTTCCGCGTCGCTGCCGATCTCGCGCGTCTCGTATTCCACCCCGAACAGCTCACCGACCATGTTGCGAATCTGGTCTGCCTTGAGCCCGCGGTACGACTCGCCGCTGCCCACGCTCTGCTGGCTGTATTCCAGGTAGAGGTCCGAGCCGTTGGCGAACTCCATCGCGGCGGCCTGGAAGACGGCCTCCGAGCCCGAGCGCCCATCACCCGCCACGCTGCTGGCCCGGCGCGCCCACTCGAGGTCCACCACGAGCTCACCACCACCGCGCATGGTCACCTTGCCGTCGCACACCAGGCCCGCCATCAGCCGCGCGTATTCAGCGGGATCTTCGTGCGCCAGCTCGTACTGCATCGACGAGACGGTGCAGGTCGGCGCGCGGCCCTGCCAGATGCGGCCGGGGTTCACGAGGTCGTACATCACGTCGCCCACCATGCCTTCGCCGTGTTCGGTCATGCGCACGAGGCTGTCGAGCACCGTCACCCCGCCGTTGCCCTTCTGGGTGAGCATGTCGCCGCCGTTCTGCTCGAACATCTCGGCCATGCCCAGGGTGACCTTGCGGCCACCGGCGTTCATCACTTCGATGATCTGCGAGCGCTGCTCGACGGGCATCGCCTGAAACTCGGGCGTGCTGAACACGTACGCCGCGTTCTGGGCGCGCTCGGAGCGGCCGGTGGCCATCTCCTCCATCTGCTTGACGGTCTCGGGGCTCAGACCCACCTGGCCGGGAATGAGCGCGGCGCCCTGGTTGGTGACTTCTTCCGCGCCCACCGCGCCGTCGCCGATGCCGCGCGGGCCCTGGGGGCCGCCGCCGATCGAGTCGTCGTTGGTGCCGCGGCCGATGGAGTCGTCGTTGGTACCGCGGCCGATGGAGTCGTCGTTGGTACCCCGGCCGATGGAGTCGTCGTTGGTACCCCTGCCCACCGAGTCGTCGTTGGTGCCCCGGCCCACCGAATCATCGTTGGTGCCCCGGCCTTCGGAGGGCGCGTCGGGATCGCGCGTGTGATGCGACCTGGAGTGCTGCGGCTTCTCCAGCGCGATGGGGGCGGGCTTGAAGGCCTCGAAGCTGCTGGTGCGGCCGGTCTTCACGTTGATGTTCGCTTTGACCTCCGCGCTCACGGCCGGTGGCGCCGCGGGCAGGCTCGGCCTGGGCGCAACCGGGGTCGACGGCTTGGCAACGGGGCGGGGCGCGCTGGCCTGCGGTTCGACTTTTCGGATGGTCATGGTGGCCTCGGCTTCATTGTCGGCAAGCACACCGCTTCCGTGTCCTCTCTCGTGAGGTGGGCCGATGTACGTCATGCCGTTCTCGCGGTTTGCGGCGCGGGTTCGCTGGAATCACCCTGAAAATGCCGGCCGAACTGTCAACGCCGCGAACACTGGCGGGGGATTTACCGCCCGATTCAGATGCCCGCGCCGACGGTGAAGGTGAACGCCACCCGCGACGCTTCGCCGGCAAAAGTGGTCTCGGCGGCGACCTCGGCGAAGAGCGGCACGCTGCGCAAGTCGCTCAGGTGAACGCCGATGCCCGTGCGCAAGCCGCCCCTGACGGCGGGCACCCGGACCATCGGCCCGATGAACATCGAGATGGAAGCAGGCGGCACGCCGAGCAGGCCCCAGAAACGATCCTCCGTCCACCGCGCGATCTCCAGACCGACGCGCAGGCTCAGCTCGTGGTCGCCTTTGTTGCGGTACTCCAGCGCGGCGTGCCCGATGAAGTGGATGTCGAACCAACGGCGCACACCCAGGCGGCCGCCGATGCCCACCGCGGAACCATCGGTGGAGAGACCCGCGAGCACTCCCGCGGTGATGCCCCAACGCGGCTCGAACTGGTTGGCTCTGTCGACGAGCGCGTCGTGGATGCGGTTGTCGAGCTCGCCGCGCAAAGCCTCGAGCGACCCGGGGTCGAGCGGCTGCCACAATGAGCGCACCTCGGCTTCGGCCAGGGCGTCGGCCGTGGCCACACGCGTGAAGCCCTGATCATCGATCAGCTTGAAGCAGTGGGCGTTGAGGCACCCGCTGCATTCGACCGCTCCCGATCGGAAACGATCGCAGCTGGTCCTCACGCCGGGCCGCATCTGCATGCGGCGCGCAGCCTCTTCCACGTTCAGCGGGAAGCGTTGGCTGACGAAGGCTTCTTGCACCGCTTCCCGCCGCGCGGCGTTGATGCCCATCACCCGGCACCCGGTGAGGAGCAGCACCAGCAGGCTGAAGCTCGCGAACCGCATGGGCGTCTCAGGTACTACATCACCGTTCTCCCCGAGAGCAGTCGAGGGGTCACTTCGAGCATTCGTGCCGGCACCTGGCCCTCACCCCGACCCTCTCCCAGAGGGAGAGGGAGGCTCGGCTGTGATAGTTCGCACGACGTGATCGCTCGCGCCGGGATGTTCGTCGTCCTCACTGCGTTGGCATGTTCACCGGCATCGATGGCGCCCGGCACTCCGCCCGACGCGCCCGTGCTCGAGGGTGAAGAGACCGCCACCACCAGCCTCTTCCTGCAATTCGTCATCAAGGGCACCACGCCCGACGGCACGCTGGTGCGCGTGCACCTCGACGACGCCTGCCGGGGACCCGTCTGGCGCGACCTCACGGCCGAGCAGCTGCGCGAAGGCCAGCCCATCGATCTCGCCAGCGGCACCACCAACGTCTTCACCGCCATGGCCGTCGACTCGAAAGGCCTCGCGTCGACCTGCTCTGCTCCCGTGCGGGTGAACTACGTCAGGCCGCCTGCGCCACAGCGCCCCGAGCTGCGCGCCTTGCCTGCACTGCCCACGCGTGAAACCCACTTCGTGATTCGCGGCTCCGCGGAAAACTCGATCACCGTGCGGCTCTTCGATGGTCCCGGCTGCAGAGGAACGCACTTCGGCACCCTGAGCACCGAGCTCTTCACGCAGACCGGCTTCGAGGTCGACCTGTTGCCGAACGTCGCTCGCATCTTCTCGGTCGACGGGGTGAGCATCGCGGGCCAGCGCTCGCCGTGCTCGAACTCTTTGTTTCTCACGAGCGATCGCCAGCCGCCCTTCCTCAGCCCCGCGCTGCACAGCCCCACGCCGTCACCCGAGCTGCGGTCCTTCATCGCGCTCACGGCGTATGCCGATGACGTGGCGCGTGGCGCGGTGTTCCTCGGTCCCGGCTGCACTGGCGAAGAGCTGGCCACCTGCCTCGGCCAGGCCTGCACGGGGTTCGAGGTCGAGTTTCCGCCGGCCCCGACGAGCAGCTGGAGCACGCGTGCCTCCGATTCACTGGGCAACGAAACCGAGTGCCTCGACGTGGTGGAGCCGTGGCTCTTCGACGCCGCGTTGCCGCTTCCCGGCGTGCAGCTCTTCGACGGCCTTCGACTCAGAGGCAAGGTCCCTGCCAGTGCCAGCGCGGTCTTGCTGTACGACGGCCCCGATTGCGTCGAGGTCAACCGCAGCCCCGTGCTCCTGCAGAGCCTGGAGTTGGTGGGGCAGGGTGTGTACCTCTCGAATTATCTCGGCCCGACCGATGGCGGCGTGGTGAGCGTGCTCCCCTCAGGCGGGCCCGGCGCGTACCCCTGCAGCGTCAACGTGCAGCGGTACTGATCAGCGCTTCTGCTTCTCCCACTCCGCGCGGCCCTGGAGATCGAGCGCAGCGAAGTCTTCAGTCGAGAGGGTGAGCCCCGCGGCGGCCACGTTCTCTTCGAGGTGCTGCACCTGGCCGGTGCCGGGAATGGGCAACATCACCGGGCTGCGCTGGAGCACCCACGCCAACGCCAACGCCGACGGGGTGACGCCCAGCCGCTGCGCCATGGTGTCGAGCACTCCACCCGAGCGCGCGAGGCTGCCGGCCGCCAGGGGGAACCAGGGGATGAAGGCGATCGACTCGTTCTCGCAATACGACAACACCTCTTCGCTCTGGCGGTTCACCAGGTTGTAGAGGTTCTGCACCGAGGCCACGGTGAAGTGGCGGCGCGCGGTTTCGATCTCTTCGACCTTCACCTCTGACAAGCCGACGTGCTCGATGAGCCCTTCCCGCTGCATCTCGGCGATGCAGGCGAACTGTTCGTCACGCGGCACTTTCGGATCGATGCGGTGCAGCTGCCACAACGGCAGGCGATCGAGCTTGAGCCGGCGCAGGCTCATCATCACGCACTGGCGCAGGTACTCGGGGCGGCCCACGGGCAACCACACGCCGGGACCTGCGCGGGTGAGCCCGCCTTTGGTCGCGATGATCATGCCCGGCGGGTAGGGGTGCAGCACCTCGCCCAGCAGGTCTTCGCTGATGTACGGCCCGTACGAATCGGCCGTGTCGATGAAGTTGATGCCCAGCTCGGGCAGCCGCGCCAGCACCCGGCGGCACTCGGCGATGTTGCGGGGCGGGCCCCAGATGCCGTCGCCCGTGATGCGCATGGCGCCGTACCCCAGCCGATGCACCGGGAGCGCGTCAGCGATGCGGAAGGTACCGGCCCTGGCAGCGGACGGAGGAGCCATCAGCCGACCTTAAGGTGAGCGGGCGGCCCATTCCATTCCATTGCTCGCCAGACCCGGAAGAAGGGTCCCCGCAACCCGGGAGCGTTGGTGTTTGCCTCGCAGCGCGCGTGGCGAGTAACCACCGCCCATGCGGCGTCACGCACTGCTTCTCTTCGCGGCGGTCTTCACGGGCTGCCCGCCCCCGGTCACGGTGGGCACCATCGGTTTCTTCCGCGGCACCCCGCTGGCCATTCTTCCCGGCGAGTCGGTGCAGCTCACCTGGCAGGCGGAGAACGCAGGCGGTTGTCTGCTCACGCCCGGTGACGAGGTGTTGCCCCCCGAAGGAGCGAAGCTGGTCACGCCCACCGAGACCACCCGCTACGAGCTGATGTGCAATCGCGCGAAGGGTCACCTCACCGTCAACGTGCGGCCCAACGTGTCCATCACCCGCTTCGGTGCGATGCCGGCGCAGACCATCCCCGACGGCCCGGTCGAGCTCTCGTGGGAGACGGTGGAGGCGCGGGGTTGCACGCTCACCGGTGAAGGTGAAGTGCCGGCCAACGGCACGCAGGTGGTGCTGCCCACGCAGACCACCACGTACACGCTGAGCTGCTCAGGCACCGGGCCCGACGTGACGGCGACCACCGTGGTGAGCGTGATGCCGGCGACGAGCCTCGACGTGCCGACCGGTGTGGTGGCCACCGCGCAAGACGGAATGCTTCAGGTGAGCTGGGCGCAGACCGCGGGCAGCGCGGTCATCTACTTCGCGGAAGCGCCGGGGCTCGAGGTGGCCAACATCGAGAGCAAACCGGGCCGGGCGATTTTCCGCCGGGTGCTCAGCCCCTTCACCATCTCGGGGCTGGTGAACGACCGCACCTATTACCTGCGCGTCGCCGCCGTCTCCGGCACGGTGGAGAGTGGGCTTTCCACCGAGGTCTCCGGAACGCCCACCGCGCCGCTGAATGGAACCGATCCCTACTTCAGCGAGCAGTGGCACCTGGTCAATCCGAACGGAGAAGACGTGCGCGTCGCGCCCGTCTGGGCCGCGGGTGTTCGAGGCGAAGGCGTGAAGGTGGCGGTGGTGGATGAGGGCATCGACGAAGGGCACGAAGATCTCCGGCAGAACGTGCTCATCGGCGCAAGCCACGACTACCTGGGCCATGCGCCGGTGAGCCTGGCCGAACACGGGACCTGCGTGGCGGGGTTGATCGCCGCGCGAGATCTCAACGGGGTGGGCCTGCGCGGGGTTGCTCCGCGTGCGGGCCTCATGAGCTTCAACGTGCTGCAAGACCTCACCTCGATCAACGAATACGACGCGATGGTTCGACACAAAGACGTGGTGAGCGTCAGCAACAACTCGTGGGGCGACGCGTGGGACAACACCGGCCTGCTCACCTTCGCTGATCCACTGTGGATGCGCGGCGTGAAGGAAGGCGCCACCACCGGGCGCGGCGGCAAGGGCGTGGTGTACTTCTGGGCAGCGGGCAACGGCGGCGATGGGTCGCAGGGTGGGCTCGACAACTCGAACTACGACGCGCAGGCCTCGAGCCGCTACGTGCTGGCCATCGGTGGGGTGGGGCGTGATGGCAAACAGGCCGACTACGCGGAGTCCGGCGCGAACGTGCTGGTGGTCGCTCCCACCGAAGGCAACGACCTGGTGGGCCTGGTCACCACCGACATCACCGGGAGCGATGGCTACAACCACGGCAACGACTCCGCTGAACACGCGAACGCGAGCTACTCGAAGACGATGAGCGGTACCTCGGGCTCCACCCCGGTGGCCGCGGGCGTGGGCGCGTTGGTGCTGCAGGTGCGGCCTGACCTGTCGTATCGCGACGTGCGCCGGGTGCTCGCGTTGTCAGCGCGGAAGAACGACGCCAACTCGCCGGGTTGGACCAACAACGGTGCGGGCCTGCACGTGCATCACGCGTACGGGTTCGGTGTGGTCGATGCGAACGCCGCGGTGCTGCTGGCCCGCACCATCACGCCGGTCGGTCCCGAAGTTTCGTTCGAGGTTCCGCTGCAACAGCCCGGCCTCGCGATTCCCGACAACGACAGCACGGGCGCGTCGTCTTCGGTCGACGTGAGCGGGAGCGGCATCGGCCACATCGAGGTGATCGAGCTCGAGCTGACCATCACCCACACGCGTTCTGCCGACCTGGAGATCCAGCTGCAGCGCTCGGGCGGCGCCTCCGATTTGTTGCACCTGCCGCACAGCTGCGAGGATCCCGAGACGTTCGATCCCACGCCTTGCAGTGACATCGACGCGTTCGTGTTCACCAGCGTGCGGCACCTCGACGAGCCGGCCGACGGTCAATGGAGCGTGCTGGTGAAGGATCGCAGGGCGGGCACCGTCGGTTCGCTCACCAGCTGGCAGCTGCGCATCTACGGGAGGCCTTGATGAACACTCTTCTTCTGCTGGCGGTGATGTCTCAGACGCCTTCGTACACGTGGAGCGACGGCACTCGCAGCCACAGGTTGTGGATGAGCCCGGTGCTGGTCGCCGAGCCTTCACCCACGGGCGCGCGTGCGGAGACGTTGAAGGCGCTCGGTGCGACCTTGCTGGTCGATCGCGCCACCATGCGGGTGTGGAAGGTGACCGACGCGGAGACCGTGCGCACCAAGGTCGCCGAGCTGCGGCCGGTGTTCCACGACTCGCGCGCTGGGGTGGGGCGGTATCGCGTTCCCCTCGCGCTGGTGTGTTCAGCTCAACGCCGGGAGTTGCCGTGGCTCGAGGTGCTCGAGGGCAGTGGTGGGGAATGCCTCCCCGACTTCTGGTACCCGCCGGTGCTCAAGTAGTCAGTTTGCTGCCAGCGCAGTATTCTCGTGACGCTGTTCAACGCCTTGGAGGTTTACCCATGTTGACCCTCGCGCTGGTGTCGCACCTGGTCCTCGCAGCTGCGCCTGCTGAGCTGACCATCGACGTGAAGCCCGACGGCGTGGAGGTGAAGGTCGACGGCAAACGCGCGGGCAGCAGCGGCAAGTCGATCACCTTGAAGCTGAAGGCCGGAAAACACGTGGTGCGGCTCTCTCACAAGGGCGACTCGCATGAAGAAGAGGTCGCGCTCAAGGCGGGCGAGAAGAAGACTTACCAGTGGGCCTTCGAGAGCACCAAGTCGGGTGCGCCGCCGACCGACGAGACGGAAGCCGCTCCGGCCGAGTGATTTGTGCCGCGCGTCGTTGCGATCGCCGACACGCATGGTGAACACGCCCGGCTGACGCTGCCGGAAGGTGATGTGCTCATTCACGCAGGCGATCTCTCCCAGCGGGGAACCCTGTCGCAGCTCGAGCAGGTGGCTGATTGGCTGCGCGCGCAGCCGCATCCCCACAAGGTGATCATCGCGGGCAATCACGACTTCGCCTTTCAGCGCGAACCTGCTGCGGCGCGGGCGCTGTTTCACGGACTGACCTACCTCGAGGATTCAGAGATCACGGTGGCGGGGCTGCGCATCTGGGGCAGTCCGTGGCAGCCGTGGTTTCACAACTGGGCGTTCAATCTCCACCGGGGCGCGGAGATCGACACGAAGTGGAAGCTGATTCCCGAGGGCCTCGACGTGTTGATCACCCACGGGCCGCCGGCGGGTTTCGGCGACCTGGTGCACGACGGTGAACGGGTCGGCTGTGAAGATCTGCTGCGGCACCTGGGGCGCGTGAAACCGCGGCTCCACCTGTTCGGTCACATTCACGAAGACCGCGGCGAGTGGCCGTTCGGTCCGACCCGAATCATCAACTGCACCACGGCCGAAGGAGAGCTACCGGCGACCGTGGTCGATCTCTAGCTGTCTCCCTCTCCCCCGCGGGGGAGAGGGTCGGGGAGAGGGCTTACCAAGAGCTGTTGTCGTCTCGAGCGGGG
>JANODF010000179.1:0-27057 GCA_031412555.1 Archangium sp.
GAGAGCGCCGCGTCTTTGCCCCACCGATCGACCGACGAGGTGCGGCTGGCGAGACCGGCGGCGACCCGGGCGGCCTTCACCACGCCCTTGAAGGCGTCGGTGAGCGTCGGCGTCGACGCCAGTTCATTGCCGCCCCGTCCCTCGAGGCCCTCAACGCTCTCAACGCCCTCCCTCTCCCCCGCGGGGGAGAGGGTCGGGGAGAGGGTTGACGGTCCACTTCTCTCGACCACCATCGGGGCACCCGCATGCGGCTGCGGATCGACGACGACGGAAGGAGACGCCGAGTGTGCCGTCGGACCGCGGAGCGTCGTCGCGGTGGGCGCGCCCGCGTGCGGACGCGGATCGACGACGACGGAAGGAGATGCAGCGTGCGCAGTCGGTCCACTGAGCGTCGTCGCGGTGGGTGCGCCGGCGTGCGGGCGAGGATCCACCACGACCGAAGGCGAGGCCGCGTGCGGCGTCGGGCCGTTGATCGTCTGCGCGGTCGGCGACGCGGCGTGGGCCTTCGGATTGACGGCGACAGCCCTCTCCCCGACCCTCTCCCCCGCGGGGGAGAGGGAGCCAGTTGGTGCAGTTGTTGCGGTTGGTGCAGTTGGTTCTTCTGCTGGCGGTTGGGCCGGTGGTTCAGTGAGTGGCTTCCTGGTGGTCGGCGCCGGCTTCTTCTTCGCCTGCACCAACTCCGGCGTCACCGGCAGCGGCTCTCGCACCGGCGCTGAGGAAAGTGCGCCCGCCGCGATCTCTCTCACTGCCGAACCGCGCGTGAACGGATCATTCCCGAGCACCTTCGGCAGCACCGGCTTCTTCTTCGGCGGTGCCTTCTTCTTCTTCGAAGCCGTGGGCTTGCGAGCGGCCATGTCAGGTTCTCCTCTCGCGCATCGAAGCCATCGCTTCCAGGAACGGAACTCGCGGCTCGAAGCCGAGCTGCTTTCGAGCGCGCTGACCGTCCGCGATCCAGCTGTACCGCAAGAACGCCAGCAGCGGCACGGGCACCGACGCCACGCCCGCGCTCTCCAGCGCCAGAATCGTCGCCCGGAGCAGCGGCCCCGGCAACGGAACCGTCTGCGCCCCCGCCAACCGGGCGATCGTCGAAAACGGCGCCGCCGAATCGCCCACCACGTTGAAGCTGCCTTCCGCCTTCGTGGAGAGGGCCAGGTGCAGCGCCGTCACCGCGTCGTCTTCATGCACCACCTGCCACACCGGATCGAACCCAAGAATGGTGGGAATGAAGCCCGTGCGCAGCAGCCGGGTGAACGGATTGTCGGCGGTCTGCCCCACGATCGGCGCGAAACGCAGCACCACCACGTGTACATCGGGGTTCCGCGCGGCGAACTTCTCGATCTGATGCTCGACCTCCACCCGGTCGGTCACGAACCGAACGCCCGTCCCTTCGAGTGGATGATCTTCGGTGCACAGCGCCGGACCATCGGGCCGCGCCCCGTAGAGGGCCGTGAGCGACGGAATGATCAGCCGCTCGAGCCCGGTCTCCTGTGCCGCGGCGAGCACATGCATCGATCCAATCACCTCGAGCTCGTGCGCGAACGCCGCCCGGTGCACGCGCGAGTTCACGAAGGCCAGGTGAAAGAGCGCGTCCAGGCGCTGCTCTTCGAAGGCGCGGGTGAGCGCGGCCTCCATGCCGGGCCGGGTGAGATCGACGCGTACGAAGCTGCACTTCTTCGTCAGCGCAGGCGGGTGAGCGACATCGAACACCACGATGCTGTCGACGAGCGGATCGGCCTCGAGGCGGGGCAACAGCCCACGGCCCAGATCGGATGAAACTCCTGTGACCCCCACGCGCATCGCGCTTTGGCGAATAGCGCAATCACACCGGGCTTGAAAGGAGCGGAAGCGCGGGACACGGTGAGGGCCATGCGGTGGC
The DNA here is from genome assembly GCA_031412555.1 of Archangium sp. Taxonomy (GTDB): domain Bacteria; phylum Myxococcota; class Myxococcia; order Myxococcales; family Myxococcaceae; genus Archangium_A. The sequence goes on from JANODF010000179.1 coordinate 1,877, forward strand.
TCCTCCCTTTCGTGCTGCTGACGGGCCTGGCCGCCCGCGCGCACGATGCCGACGTCATCTACGTGCTGGTGAAGCAGGGCCCCCAGCCTGATGTGCTGGTGGAGTCCGTCACCCTCACCGGCGCCACCCTGGCCTTTCTGGCCCCCCTCGATGCGGATGGGGACGGGCTGCTTTCCCAGGGTGATCTCGACGCCAAGGGCAAGGCGCTCCGGGCCGGCTTCTGGGACGAAACCCCGCTCACCGCGGCCGGTCAATCCTGCGCGCTGCTGGAGACGAAGGCCTGGCTGCGGGAGGGCTTCGTGGAGCTGCAAGGCGAGCTGCGCTGCGGCGAAGGTGAGCTGCGACAAGACTTCAAGATCCTCCGGGTGTTGCCCGCGAACTACCGGGTGGTGCTGGGCAGCCAGCTCGATGGCGAAGGGCGGGGGCGTGGTTTCGCGCAGGGTTCGCTCACCACCGTGCCTGTCCCCCGGCCACCGGCCCCGGGCAGCTGGGACGCCGGCGCTTTTCGGCGCGCGCTGGATCAGGGGCTCGAACGGGGCCTTTCACCCGAAGTGCTCGGGGCGCTCTTCGCGTTGATGCTGGCGCTCGGCGCGTGGCGCAAGGGGCTCATCGCCATCGCGCTGATGCTGGTGGCCGTCGCCGTCGCGAGCGGCGCGCCGCTCGAGTGGTGGCCTCCCACGGTGCTGATGCTGCTGATCGCCGCGGCGTGTGGCTGGAAAATTCCACCGATGGTGGTGCCGCTGCTGTTGGGCGCGGCGATCGGTGCGCGCGAAGGGGGGGGCGGGTGGCCCGTGATCCTCGGCCTCGCGCTGGGCAGCGTGCTGGTGCTGGTGTTTGCCAGCCCCGTGGCCCTCGCGCTGGGCGTGATGCTCCAGCGGCGGCCGAAGGTGCTGCGGGTGGTTCGCTGGGTGCCGACGCTCGTGGTGGTGGCGGCGATGGCCAGCCGCTCGCGGCTTTCGTGGTGACCGGTTTCTGGGCTTGGGTAGATTCCCGGGCCTATGGCCAAGGAGTCGTACGACGAGCTCGTGTTCCAGCTGGGTGACCTCGCACGCGAGCATCTCGCCGAGGCGAAGAACCCGCCGCGGACGATGGAGCACGTCTTCGCCCAGGAAGATGAAGTGCTCGCCCTGCGCGAGGCGATGGAAGGCATCGAAGAAGAGCTGAACCAGGAAGACGCCGCCTGGCAGGACTTTCTGGACGCGCAAGAAGCCGAGAAGGTCGAGCAGAAGGCCATCGTCACCAAGTGGCGCGGCGCGGTGCTCGGGGTCGAAGGCCGATCCCGCGACATGAAGAAGCGCCTGTCGTCGATGAAGGCCGCCTTCCGCTACCAGCGCGACTCGCTCAAACGCGCCGAGGTCTCCCACAAGGAGATGGAGCTGCGCGAAGGCCACGACGTCAAGAAGATCAACCTGTCGCGCGAGAACCTGAAGAAGTCGCGGCTCCACATCATGCGCGAGCAGCGCAGCATCGAAGAGCTCGAGTGGGAGTTCAAACAGGTGCTGACCCCGCGTTCAGGTCAGCAGGGCGCTCAGGGCATCCTCGCGCACGCGCGCATTCTGGAGATGGAAGACGAGTTCGAAGAGCGCGAGCACGAGCACAAGGCGCGCATGAAGGAACTCGACGCCGCGATCGCCGCGAAGGAAGAAGACGTGAAGGCGGCCGAGGCCGAGCTCGATGGGGTGCTCTTCGAGCTGGGTGAAGAGTGTTACGCCGAGCGCATTCCGCACCCGCAGCTGAACCCGCTCTACCTGCGCCTCGACAAGGCGAAGTAGGGGTTTCAGAAGGTCTGGTTGGCGAAGTGGAAGAGGAGCCAGGTGGGCTCGGCGCCTCGAGGATCGATCACGATCGCGCCGTCGTTCATGCGGCCGTTGCGGTGCACGAGGTGTGCGCTCGCCGCGCGGTCGCCTCCGCTGCTGGTCGAGTAGACCGAGAGCGGCGCGCCGAGCGGAACGGCGTCGTAGATGCGGGTGGCGACCTGCTCGAGGGTCATCACGTCCCAGCCGGCGTCGCTGTGCAGACCCATGGCTGGGTAGTCGAGCGTGAGGCCGGGGTGCCAGCCTTCTTCGTACGCGGGCGCAGGCAGGGGCGCGGTCAGGGAGCGCACGCGCAGGTTGGGCTCTCCGAAGCTGGAGGCGAGGTTGACCACCAGGCGCTGGATGCCGCCGTCGATGGAGACCTGGATCACCAGGTGGTCGTCGTTCTTGAGCGGGCATTCCCAGTTCGGCGGGATGACGGCGGTGACGGTGCCGTCGGCTCGGCCGAAGGCGTTGGTGAAGAGGGAGCCGAAGGTGGCGGCGCAAGCATCGGCTTTGTGACCGGCGTCGACTTCGCCCGCGTCGGGTTCTCCGGCATCGACTTCTTCGATGGGCGGGGTGGTGACTTCACAGGCGCAGAAGAGAAAGGCGAGGAGAAGCCGGCGCATGGGGCGGGGTCATAGCCGAAAGCGCGACTGCCCTCTCCCCAACCCTCTCCCCCTCGGGGAGAGGGAGCTCTTCGGGTTTGTGATTTTGTCTTGGGTTTTGGTTTTGGCTTTGGTTTTGGCTCGTCACTCCAGCTCGAGCAGGTTCGCCTTCAGCTTCTTCACCGCTTCCCCGTGCAGCTGACAGACCCGCGCTTCACTCACTTGAAGCGCTCCGGCGATCTCTTTGTAGGTGAAGCCTTCGACGTAATGCAGCGAGAGCACCGTCTGCAGCCGCTGGTTCAACTTCTCGATGCCCTTCGTCATGCGACCCACGCGTTCGGCCCGATCGAGATTCTCATCCTGCAGCGAGTCGAGGCTGGGTACCTGCACTTCAGGCGCGAGCGGCGCCGCCGGAGCAGACAACGCCTCGAGCGCCTCGATGTCTTCCAGCGGCATGCCCAGGTGCGCTGACAGCTCATCGGCGTTCGGCTCACGGCCCAGTTTGTTCCCCAGGAACACGCGGGCCTTCCGCACCTTGTCGGCATCGGCCCGCATGCGGCGCGGCAGGTGATCGAGTTCTCGCAGTTCATCGATCATCGCCCCGCGAATGCGGTGCTCGGCGAAGCTCTCGAACTTCACGGCGCGCGCCGGATCGAAGCGATGGTACGCGTCGATGAGGCCGAGCGCGCCCATGCTCCAGAGATCGCCCGGCTGCACGGTGTTGGCGGTACGAGCCGAGATTCTTCGAGCGACCCGGTCGATTAAATGCGACCACGTGCGAACGACTTGATCGTCCGTGAGCGGTGCGGGTGCGGTGTTGGCGTAGCTGAGTGCGGCACGATGCATGGGTGGCTCCGGCTTTGAAATGTCAGGCAGCTTTGGAGTCGCGCAGCAGGCGGCTCCACAGGAACTTGAGGCCACCCGCGAGCTGCGCAGGGGGAGGCTCGTTGAACAGCGCGTCGGCCACGCCATTGAGGGCGCGCGTGGCTGGCGAAGAGGGAAACAGCTCGACCAGCGGGCGCTGCGCCATCACGGCGCGATGCACGTTCTCGTCGCGCGGCACCCAACCCAGCCAACGCACCTTCGCGTCGAGGAAACGCCCGGCGACCGCGGTCAGCTTCTGAAAGATGTCTCGCGCCTGCGTCTCGTTGCCGGCCTGGTTCACCACCACGTCGAAGTAACGAACCCCGGCGTCCTGGCAGAGCACCTTGATGGTCGCGTACGCATCGGTGAGCGAGGTCGGCTCGGGGCTCACCACCAGCAGCGCTTCTTGCGCTGCGCCCACGAAGAACAGAACGTTGTCGCCGATGCCCGCGCCTGAATCGAGCAGCACCACGTCGAAGTCGTCTTCGAGTTCTTCCAGCGCGCTGACCAGCCGCAACCGCTGAGCGTCATCGAGCCGGGTGAGCTGCTGCAGGCCGTTGCCCGCGGGCAGCACCTTCACGCCACTGGTGGCTGTGGCGAGCACGTCGCGGGCCGAGACGTCGCCTTGCAGCAGGTGTCCCAGGTGGTGCTTGGGGCGAATGCCGTAGAGGATCTCCACGTTGGCGAGCCCCATGTCGCCGTCGATGATCAACACGCGCATGCCCTGCTTGGCGGCGATCACGCCCAGGTTGGCCGCTACGTTGGTCTTGCCCACGCCGCCTTTGCCGCTGGTGATCCCGATGACGCGCAGGGGCCGCTTCGAGCGCCGCTGCTCCTTCATCACTTCACGAAGTCCATCTGCCTGGTTGTCCATGTTCAGCGTGCTCCTGCGGTCTGCGTGGCGCGGCGTTCGCCCAGCACCAGCTCGACCAGATCGGCGCCCGAGAGCGCGTGAATGTCTTCCGGAACCCGCTGGCCATCGGAGACCGCCACGATGGGCCGGCCGATGCGCACGGAAGCGGAGAGCAGGCTGCCCGGCCCCGAGGCTTCGTCGACCTTGGTGATCAGCAGTTGCTCAGGGGCGAGCGAACGGTAGCGCTCGGCGGCGGCGGCCATCTCGCGAGGGCCGGTGCAGGCGCTCACGGTGAGGCACAACGAGATGCCTTCCACGCTGCGCAACATCTCGGCCTGGCGCGCCACGGCTTCGTTCATCGAGCGGCCCGCCGAGTCGACCAGGATGAGCTCTGCGTTGCCGCACTTCTCGATGGCCCGCGACAGCTCCACGCGATCGCGCGCCACGAAGGTGGGCACGTTCATGATCTCGCCATAGCGGGTGAGCTGCTCGCTGGCGCCGATGCGGTAGGTGTCGACGGTGATGAGCGCGACCTTCTGCTTGGAGCCCATCAACGCGCGCGCCGCGATCTTCGCGACCGAGGTGGTCTTGCCCACGCCGGTGGGGCCCACCAGCGCGACGATGCGGCGGCCACCTTCGGAGATCCACGGCGCGGTACCCGCGATCACCCGCTGCGAGAGCGCGTTGCGTACGGCCGCGAGCAGGGTGGAGCGGCTCAGGTTCGACGACTGCTCCAGGGCCTGGCGCACGCACGCTTCGGCGAGCGCGTCTTCCACCCCGCGGTTGATCAACAGCGAGAGCAACTCGGCGGCCGGCGGGGGCAGCTGAAGCTCGCGCTCCATGCGCACCTGGCTGCCCATGCGGCGCAGCTCGCTGCGCATCTCTTCCATCGAAGCGCGCAGGCCCTGCAGTTCATCCGACGACTCGGCGCGGCGGGGGGCGGGGGCGGGCGTCTCGGCTTTCGGCGCGGTCAGCAGCACCGGGGCGGCGTAGGCCTTCGCAGCCGACACCCTGGGCATCGAGGGCACTTCGGGAAGCCCGGCCGTGACCTCGATCTCCTTGGCGCGGAAGAGGCCGTTGTCGACCTCCTTGGTCGCGAGGATGATCGCGTCGGCCCCGAGCGCGGCCTTCACCATCGCCAGCGCGCTGCGGGTGTCGGGTGCACGGAAAGTTCGGAAGTTGCTCATGAGTCAGATCCTCAGGTGAGGGTGATGGTGCCGGCGGGTTCGATGGTGGTGCCCGGCGCGAGCTCGCGGGCGGAGACGACGAAGAGTTCAGGCACGAAGCGGCTGGCGAACTCGAAGAGCGCGCGGCGCAGGTCTGCAGGAGCGAGGATGACGGCGGAGCGGCCCTGGGCAGCCAGCGCGGCGGCGCGGTTCTCCAACGAAGCGATCAGCGCGCGGGCGGTGTTGATGTCGGGCGCCAGGGTGGGCTCGCCGTCGTTGTGACCCAGCGACTGGCGCAACGAGTCTTCGGTCTGGCGGTCGAGCGTGAGGGCGTACAACACGCCGCCTTCCGAGATGCGCGCGGTGATCTGGCGGGCGAGGCGGCGGCGCACCTGCTCGATGAGGAAGTGAGCGTCTTTGCTGCGGGGCGCAGCGTCGGCCACGGCCTCGAGAATGCTGCGCAGGTCGCGCACCGAGATGCCTTCGCGGAGCAGCCCGCGCACCACGCGCACCAGCTCGCCCAACGTGATGGAGCCCGGCACGGTGTCTTCCACCAGCTTGGGCGTCTCTTTGGCGCAGGCGCCGAGCAGCTCCTGCACTTCCTGGCGGCCGACCAGCTCGTGCGCGTTGCGGCGAATGAGCTCGGAGAGGTGCGTGGTGAGCACCGACGACGCGTCGACCAGGGTGTAGCCCTTGCTCTCGGCGAGTGAACGTTGCTCCGGGGTGACCCAGACGGAAGGCAGGCCGAACGCGGGATCCTTGCCGGGCAGGCCGTCGATTTTGGGCGTGCCACCGGAAGGCTCGAGGCACATCAGCTTGCCGAAGTGGGCGGTGCCCCGGCCGATCTCCAGGCCCCGCAGCTTGACCCGGTACTCGTTGGGCTCGAGGCGCAGGTTGTCGCGCAGGTGAACGGAAGGAAGCACGATGCCCAGGTCGGCTGCGAGCTGCTTGCGCAGCGCGGTGACGCGGCCGGGGATCTCGCCGCCCTTGTCGAGGTCGATCGAAGGGAGCAGCGCGTAGCCGACCTCCAGCTCCAGCGCGTCGAGCGCGAGGAGGTCGGTGATCTTCTGCTCACCCCTGGGCTGGCCATCGGTGGCCTGCTTGCGCGGCGCGCTGGCGGCGTCGGTGGCCTTCTTCTCCACCCGGCGGGCGAGCACGAAGGCGCCCACGGCGAGCGGCAAGAAGGCCATCGCGGGCAGGCCGGGGATGAAGGCCAGCAGGCCCATCACGTAGCTGGAGTATTTGAGCGCGCGGTGGCTCGCGAAGATCTGGCTGGAGACCTGCGAGCCGAGATCAGCGCCTTCGACGCGGGTGACCAACACGCCGGCCGCGGTGGAGACCAGCAGCGCGGGCATCTGGGTGACCAGGCCATCACCGACGGTGAGCACCGTGTACGCCTCGACCGCGCGGCCCACCGGCATGTGATCGCGCAGCACGCCGGCCAGCAGGCCGCCGACGATGTTGATGCCGGTGATCATCAAGCCGGCGATCGCGTCTCCGCGAACGAACTTCGAGGCGCCGTCCATCGCGCCGTAGAACTCGGTCTCCCGCGCGAGGTTGGTGCGGCGATCGCGCGCCACCTTGTCGTCGATGACGCCGGCCGCGAGGTCCGCGTCGATCGACATCTGCTTGCCGGGCAACGCGTCGAGGGTGAAGCGCGCAGCCACTTCGGACACGCGGCCCGAGCCCTTGGTGATGACGGTGAAGTTCACCACCAGGAGGATGAGAAAGATGACCGAGCCGACGATGAGGCTGCCACCGACGGCGAAGCGGCCGAAGGCTTCGATCACGTGGCCCGCGGCGCCGGCGCCCTTGCCACCGTCGAGCAGAATGAGGCGCGTCGAGGCGACGTTGAGCGCGAGGCGGAAGAGGGTGGTGATGAGCAGCAACGACGGGAAGACCGAGAACTCCATCGGCTTGTTGAGGCCGAGCGAGACCAGCAGCATCAACACCGCGGTGGCCACGTTGAGCGCCAGCAAGCCGTCGAGGATCACCGCCGGGAGGGGCACGATGAGGATCGCGAGGACTCCCAACACGCCCATGGCCAACATCGCTTCGGCGGGAATCTTCGACGGCGTTGCGGGGGCTGCGGCGTTCACGTGCGGCTGTTGAGCAAGCGCCGCACCATCCGTGTTTCCTGAGCGATGCCGAGGGCTTGAGGGGGTTTTCGGGCCGTGAAATCGGGGGTCGCCGAAGACCTCTCGTCAATTTTACCACTGGTCTTTTGACCCACGTCAGCGCCCTGACGAGCACACCGAGGGCACTGGTTCTTCGGCACGCCCCGACGCCCCCTTCAGGGCGCGACCGGCTTCAGCTCGATCGCCACCTCGCTCACGTCGAGCAGCTGGCCTTCTTTCACCTCGAGGAACCACTGCGCGCCGACCGCGTTGGGCAGATGGCCCTGCCACAGGGTCTCTCCGACCTGGGCGCGCAGCGCGACGAACCAGGTGCCGGGCTCCGCGGGGATGAGGAAGGTGCCGTCGAAGAGCTCGTCGCGTGTGTCGAAGTCGCGGGGCGCGGCGGCATCGATGAAGGGGCCGATGCCGAAGCCGGCGGGGATCGCGTCTTTGCCGTCGGGCAGCAGAAAGCCGATGGGCTGCAGGTTGGGCACCTCCGTGGGGATCTTGATCTTCCCGCGCACCCAACCCACCCTCGCCGGTGCTTCCGCCGCGTCGAAGACCGACACGTGGGTGTGGCACACGGTGCAGGAGCCGTTGCCGAGGCGGCCGCCGAAGCGGGTGTCGACCTGCGCTGCCGGAACGCCCATCGAGCCTTCGTGTTGTGAACCGAACGCCCACTCGGTCGCGGGCCGGGCCTGGAAACCGGCCATCACGGTTTGCAATTGGCCCAGGCGCCGCTCGACCTCGGCGCGCCACGGCCAGCGAGCGGCTCCGTTCGCGCGCAGGGCGGTGAAGTAGGCGACGGCCGCTTGTTCGGGTTTGCCAGCGCGCAACGCGAGGTCACCGATCATCGCCTGCATCGCGGGGATGTTGAACGGCGCGATGGGCGTGTCCCACAGGCGCCGCGAGCGCGAGAGGTCGACGCCGCCTTTCGCATGCTGGAGCGCGGCGGTGTCGACCACCACGTCGGCGAAAGCGGTGCGGGCTTCTTCGAGGAGCTCGGGTGACGCGTCTTCCCAGCCGCCGATCGAGAGGGTGAGGCCGAAGAGCGTGAAGCCGCGGTACTTCTGCGTGGTGTTGCGCAGCTCGGTCAGCGCTGCCTGCAGGCGGGTCGAGTCATTCGCGTCACGGGCCTGCACGAAGAAGATCATCGCGCGCCACAACGGCAGTCGATCGTCTTCAGGGAAAGCGGCGATGGCTTCGTCGAAGGCGATCAGCCCCTCGGGGATGAACTCGTCGCGATCGAGTTCGAAGACGGCGAGCAACGTGGCGGCGGAAATGGCGCGCGCACGTGCGGCCCCGGCAGGCACCTTCTCGTGCAGCCAGGCCCACACTTCGTCGAAGCGGCGCAGGTCGTAGTTGAGCGTCCACATGACGGCGGCCATGGGGTCGTTCACGTCTTCAGGACGTGAGGGCACCACGGCTGCGCTGGTCAATGACGCGGGCGGTGTTTGGGTGGGAGGGGCGCAGGCGAGGAAGGCGGTCAGGAAGAGCAGGGTTCGGTTCATGTCCCTGTGTTGCGCGCAGCCGTCGTCTTTGCTCCGAGCCAGAGGTCACGAAACGAGGTCATGGGATCACCGTGACTCCCTCTCCCTTCGGGAGAGGGTCGGGGTGAGGGTCGAACCAGATTCACCCCAACCCAAGAGAACGAGCCTTGAGTGCCGCCTGAGTCCGGTCAGTCACCTTCAAGGCCGCAAAGATCGCTGTGAGGTGATTCTTCACGGTGCCCTCCGAGATGAAGAGGGCCGAAGCGATCTCCTTGTTCGACGCACCCCGCAGCAACAGCGTGATCACTTCCTGTTCCCGCTTGCTGAACGGGCTCTGCACCGCGGGCTCCGGATCGCGCTGCTGCAGGCGGTGCAGTTCATTGATCACCCGGGTGGCGACCACCGGCGCCAGGAACGACTCGCCGCGCGCCGCAGCCCGCACCGCTTCATTGAGCCGGGCGCCGCTCACGTCTTTGAGCAGGTAGCCCACCGCGCCCGCCCGCAGCGCCTCGAACACGTGTGCATCGTCCTCGAAGGTGGTCAGCACCAGCACGCGGGTCGAAGGCAGCTGCACCCCCAGACGGCGGGTGGCCTCCACGCCGTTCATGCCCGGCATCTGGAGATCCATCAGCACCTCGTCGGGGCGCGTGCGTGCGCAGACGGCGAGCGACTCTTCGCCGTCGTTCGCTTCACCCACCACCTCCAGCTCGGGATCGGTGGAGAGCACGGCGCGCACGCCTTCGCGGAACAACGGCTGATCATCGACCAGGACCAGACGGATCATGCCGGCACCTCGACCTGCAACCGGTAGCCGCCGGCCGGAGCACCATCCACCACCAGTGTGCCGCCCAACTCGGTGACGCGTTCACGCAGCCCGCGCAAGCCATTGCCGGGAACGGTTTCGGATGCGGGACCGACGCCGTCATCCACCACGGCGAGCTTCACCACTTCCTGTTGCCACGAGAGGCTCACCTCGGCGCGCCCGGCTTTCGCATGACGCCGCACGTTCGTGAGGGCTTCCTGCGCGGCACGAAAGAGGGTGAAGCCCACCTCCGGAGGCACCGGCCGCGAGGCGCCCTGGGTCTTGAGCTCGACCACCTGTCCTGCCGCGTTGCATTCCGCCACCAACTGCGTGAGCGCTTCCGCCAGCGGAGGCCGCGGCTCATCGCGCAGCATCGACACGGTGCTGCGCAGCTCGGTCAGGCCCTGCTTCAAGAGCTGCTGCGTGGTCACCAGGCGCGCGTCGTCACGCACGGCGCGCACGGCCTCCAGTTGCATGTGCGCCGCGGTCAGCGCGTGACCCAGGCTGTCATGGAGTTCACGCGCGAGTCTGTTTCGTTCACGCGTCGTGGCCAGCTCGGCGACCTGGCTGCTGAGGCGTTCGATCTCCGCGCGGGCGTAACGCTCCTTGCGGGCGATGAGCGAGAAGGCGACCACGAAGGCGTACGCCGAGAGGCACTGGGCGAGCATTCGGCCCACGTCCAACAGGCTCGTGAGCAAGGGTGACAACGCGGCGAGCGTCACCAGGCTGAGCGCGGCCGTCAGCACCATCGCGCGCGCGAGCGGCAGGTAGAGCACCAGCATGCTGATGAACGGCATGGTGACCAGAAAGGCCCGCCCCTCGCTGGCCAGCAACGCGGCCACCACGAGCGCGCCGTAGACCACGAGCATCCACCTCAACGGACGAACCTGCGCCTGACGCTCTGCCCAACCGATGCCCGCGGTCGCCACGACGAGCATCACCAGGCCGAGCCCTCCGACGAGCGGCGAGAGCCCCTGAACGATGCCGGGGATGGTGGTGCACACGATGGCCACGACGGTGCCCAGCGCGACGAAGCGCGGACCTGCGAGAGGGGCGGGTGAAGTGCTCAGAGATGGCCAGTGTGCGCCGGGGTGTTCATCCAGTCGTTGTCGCGGCCGTTGCCGTAGCGCACCTTGCTCTGCATCAGCAGCTCAGGCGTGGCGTCGTCGAGGCAGGCGAGCACCAGCATCACGTAGTCACCACCCAGCTGCGCGAGGTGACCCTTGCCGAAGGTGTGAACCCCACAGACCTTGCAGAAGTACTCGTGTGCGGTGGGGTTGCTGCCCTGGTAGCCCGTGAGGGCGTCTTCTCCCGTGAGCAGCCGGAAGGCGGCCGGCTCGAGGAGCATTCCCCAGTTCCGAACCTTCGTGCAGTAGCTGCAGTTGCAGCGCTCCGAGCCTTTGGTCAAATCGAGGTCGGCTTCGAAGGTGACGCGGCGGCAATGGCAGCTGCCCCGATAGGTGGTGGTGGTCATGCCGCTCAATACCGCTGCGTCGGTTTGAGAGCATCTGCAGAATCTTCGGTTAGTTTGCGCCGCCATGAAGACTCGCGCGTGGGGCACTCAGGCCGCAGACCAGCAGATCACCTCTTTCGAGATCGACCGCCGCGAGGTGGGGCCGCTCGACGTGCAGATCGAGATTCTGTTCTCGGGCATCTGCCACTCCGACATTCACCAGGCGCGCGGGGAGTGGGGCAACTCGAAGTTCCCCATGGTGCCGGGTCACGAGATCGTCGGCCGGGTCACCGCGGTCGGGGCGAAGGTGAAGAAGCTCGCGGTCGGTGAGCTCGCCGGCGTGGGCTGCATGGTCGACTCGTGCCGCACGTGCGCTCCGTGTTCGCATGGTGATGAGCAGTTCTGCGAGAAGACGCCGGCGTTCACCTACAACTCGACGGAGATGGATCGGAAGACGCCGACGTTCGGCGGCTACTCGAAGCAGGTGGTGGTGACTGAACACTTCGCGCTCAAGATCCCCGCGGGGCTCGACCTGAGCGGCGTGGCGCCCCTGTTGTGCGCGGGTATCACCACGTACTCGCCGCTGCGACAGTGGAACTGCAAGAAGGGCGATCGCGTCGGCGTGGTCGGTTTGGGTGGGCTCGGTCACATGGCGGTGAAGCTGGCCGCTGCGATGGGCGCGGAGGTCACCATGCTGAGCACCTCACGCTCGAAGGAAGCGGATGCCACCCGGCTCGGTGCGACCTCGTTCGCGCTCACCAGCGAGCGGTCGACCTTCAAGACGCTGGCGGGCAAGTTCGACCTGCTCATCGACACGGTCTCCGCGGCGCACGACATGAACTCGTACCTGGGCCTGTTGCGGCCGTACGGGGCGATGGTGGTGGTGGGGGTTCCTCCGAAGCTCGAGCTGCACCCGTTCTCGTTGATCGGCGGCAATCGCCGGTTGGCGGGCTCGAGCATCGGCGGCATCAAGGAGACGCAGGAGATGCTCGAGTTCTGCGCGCAGAAGAAGATCGTCGCCGACGTCGAAGTGATCCCCGCGGAGAAGATCAACGTGGCCTACGAGCGCATGGTGAAGAACGACGTGCGCTACCGCTTCGTGATCGACGCAGCGACCATCTGACGTGTCTCCCTCTCCCTTCGGGAGAGGGTCGGGGTGAGGGCCTCACATCACAAGGTCGGTCTGACATCCTCGGAAAGGCGGCTCGAAGGCGCTGGTGGTTTCTGTTCCTCGTTTCACGCTCGGCTCGAAGAGGCCTCTCGGCACGACGCTCAAGTCCACCCGCTGCACGACGCTTCGGACGTCAGGCGCCCCGGCTTTTTCGTCACTCCGACCAAATGTCGGTCAGGGCGTTTTCGGCCCGAAATTGGGACCGTGCGGCCTCACTTCTCTCGCGAAACGCGAGCGCCCAGAGCGAAAGTGGAGTCGCGCCGCTCCACAAAACACATCAGCCGACGCGCAAATGTCGGTCACCAGCGAAACGACCGACATTTGGTCGGAGTGACCCGCGGCATCGGTCACCTTCCCGAAGATCCATGCAGCAGGTCAGTTGATCCCCACCCCGAGCACCGGAACCAGGAGCGTGCGCGCGCCTGCGTTGACGCCGAGTTCCTGGATGGCAGCGCCGGCAGTCTGCGGTGGGAACCGAACCCTCACCGTGGACGAGGCTGGAACGAGGGTGCCGACGCTGTCTCTCCGCGCGCCCTGCAGGGCAGAACCCGGCGCAAGACTGAACTCGCTTCCTCCCGGAGCAAGCACTGTCCCCAAACGCGACAAGGCCCGGTCAAATCACGTCAGGGAACGCCCACCCCGCGGAGGGTGATGGGCAACGTGCTGGAGCCGGCGAAGAGCCTTAACTGCGTGGTCCGCCCGCCTGCGAGTTGCGGTGCGAAACGCAGTCGCAACTTCACGAGCGTGCTTCTGAGTTCGCCCGTGTCATCGCGGTAGCCGGTGCCTTCCTCTGCGGAGACGACGGAAAAGACGTCTCCAGGTGCTTCCGGGAGTACGGGGCTGAACGAGAGATTCTGCACCGTCACATCGAGTTCGGCGGTCTGCCCCACGGCCACCTCGCCGAAGTCCACGCCTGGCGGGCCGGTGAGAGCGCTCGTCACTCCGATACCCAACACCGGTGTGCGCGCCAGAGAAGCGCAGTGGCTCAGAAGGTCCGCGCTGCCCCACTGCACCTGAGGACCCAGGCTCGTCGGTGAGAATCGAACGCAGTCCTGCTGAGCAGAAGAGAAGTCACCGCTCAGCCCGCTCATGCCGCCGGAGTAGGCAATCGCTCGCGTGGTGTTCACCTCGACCGCGCCGAAATCGAAACGAGGTCGCTCGAAGTCGGAAGTGAACACCAACGCGCTGAGCTTGAAGTGGAGCGGCCGCCCGCCTTCAATGTCGATGGTCAGCTCTGAGTCCAGAATGCTCGCGGAGTCTTCGGCAGGGACCAGGTTCAGCTCGAGGGGGAGGCGTTCACCCGGTGCCACCGAGCGCTGACCATCGAGCACCACGATTTCAGGCGAGCTGCTGGATGCCGAGAATCGGGCCGTGGCGTTTCCTGCGTTGAGCAGCGTGAGGTGGGTCTTCTTCACGCAGCTGGCCAGTGCTGCGTCCAACTCGACGACGCCACCGGGGCTCACTGTGACCTCGCCGTTGTCGGGAGAACGCGTCAGCAGCCGAAGGTCTGGCCGCTCGCCTCCGCAACTGGCCAGAACGAGCAGAACGACCCAGGCGCGCATGGGCGGAGTCTATCCGCCATGGGAGGGAAAAATGGATGACCCGAATTTGTGGTTCACCCACAAATCTGGGCTTTCCGATTCTTCAGTTCGCCGGAGGGGCGCCTGCCGTGGCCGCTGCAGCACGGCCGGTGAGCCGGTAGACGAACGCCAGCACCGCCGCGACCGCCTTGTACGTATCCGCCGGGACCGAGCCGCCGACCTTCACCTTCTTGTAGAGCAGCCGCGCCAGCGGAATGTCCTGCACGATGGGGATGCTGTTCTCTCGCGCCGCCGCGCGCATCGCCTCGGCCAGCACGCCCTTGCCCTTGGCCAGCACCTTCGGAGCGCCGCCCTCGTCCTTGCGGTACCGAATGGCGATCGCGATGTGCGTCGGGTTGACCAGCAGCACGTCGGCGTTCTTCGTCTCGGCCAGCGCGTTGCGCTTGGTCATCTCGCGGTGCTTGCGCTTTCGAGCACCCCGAATGTGCGGGTCGCCTTCGTCTTCGCGCATCTCGCGCTTGAGCTCCTCCTTCGTCATCTTGTGCTTCTTCGTGTACCGCCACTTCGTCAGCGCGAAGTCGGCCAGCGCGAAGATCGCCAGCAACCACACGGCGCGTGAACCGATCTTCCACAAGCTGGTGAAGAGCCCACCCAGCGCATCACCCGGTGCAGCCAGGCCCAGCCTGTTCACGCCGAGCAGTTCGCCGCGCAGCACGCCCCAGCACGCGTACCCGACCGCGAACACCTTCAGCAGGCCGAGGGTCAGATCGATCAGGAAGTCTTTCGTGAAGAGCCGGGTCAGGCGGGCGGTCGAGAAGACCCGCGAAAGATCCGGCATCACCCGGTCGTCCCAGACGTTGCCTTGGGTCTGCACGAAGGTGAGCACGATCGCTCCGACCGCCATCGAGATGAGCACCAGCACCGCCGGCAACGCCACCGGGAGCACCATGTTCGGAAGCGAGCCGAACGGCGCCGTGGCGATCAGCGTGGTGGTCTCGGCGATCAGGCGAACCAGGCGGGCTTCGAACGAGGCGGCTGCCGCGTAGAGCGCGACCAGGCCGAGCACGAAGGCGCCCGTGGTCACCAGCTCGTGTGACAGCGCGATGTCACCTTGATCGAACGCCTGTTGCAGCCTGCGTTCACTCGCGTCTTCTGTCTTCTGGTCGTCTTCTGATTCGCTCTCGTCGGACATGGGTCAGCTCCGGGAGAAGATCGTGAGGGCGGCCTGGGCGCAGATGCGAGCGCCTTCTGGGGCCACGATGTAGAGCGCGCCGCCGCCGCACATGATCGACACGCCGAAGCCGAGGTTCGACAGCGAGAGCTGCGGGGATGCTTTGCCCAGCAGGCCGAGCACCGCGTAGCCGAAGAGCGAAGCGGCGAAGAGCGGGTAGGCAACTCGGATGGCGAGGGTCACGGCGAAGATTACCTGCCGCACCATCGCCGAGCAGAGCGTCACCACGTCGACCGTGCCGCCAGGAGGAACTTCGCGGAGGCTGTGCACGATCCAACGAATCGCTTCGGTGTGGATGCCCAGGGCGAGCGCCACGCTCAAGGCCAGCGCTCCGTAGAGTTCGCCGACGGTGGAGGATTCTGCGCCGCTGTTCGGGTTGATCATCTGGCCGAAGCCGATGCCCATCGCCGAGCTCGCGGTCTGGCCTCCGAACTGCGCTGCGTCGAGCACCAGGCGGGAAGAGAGCCCGGCGGCGAGACCGACGGCCATCTCCGAGATGACCAGGCCGGCGAGCGCTCCGAAGTCGCTGGGCACGGGGATGCTGGGCGCGCCTGAGCCCGAGAAGGCCAACAGGGAAATCGCGAAGGCCAACGACGCTTTGATTCGCACCGGGATCGACTTGGAGCTGAGCACGGGTGCGGTGCCCATCAGGGCGGAGACCCTCGTCAGCACGAGGAAGAAGCCGAGAATGAGGTTCAGCGGAAGCATGTTGGCCCTTCACCCTGACTACAGCGGCGGCGTGCCCATTCGTTCGATGGCGATGTGCAGGAAGCGGGCGAGGCGCTCGACCATCCAGGGGCCGAGGAACATCGCCAGCAGGATCACCGTGGCGATGCGCGGCACGGCCCCGACCGAGGGTTCTTGAATCTGCGTGGCCGACTGCAAGACACCGAGCACCAGGCCGACCAGCAACAATCCACCCAGCAGCGGCCCGCCCACCACCGCGAGCAACATCATGCCTTCCCGAAACAACACGCTGACGGAGTCGCCGGTCATCCGAAGCTCCGCACCAACGACTGCACCAGCAGGTGCCAGCCATCAGCGAGCAGGAAGATGCCCACCTTGAGCGGCAACGACACCAGGGTGGGCGGCACCATCATCATGCCCAGCGCCATCAACGTCGCGCTCACCAGCAGGTCGATCAACAGCAGCGGGATGAAGAGGAAGAGCCCCATGCGAAAGGCGGTGGTGAGCTCGGAGACCATGAACGCCGGCACCGCGATGTGGAGCGGCACCTGCTCGGCCCGGGTCGGCCGTTCGGCGCCCGAGAGCTCGTAGAAGAGCCGCAGATCATCGGGCCGGGTCTGCTTGAGCAGGAACTCGAGCACCGGTGCCGAGCCGCGGTCGATGGCCTCTGCGCTGGTGATCTGGTCTTCCAGGTAAGGCGAGAGCGCGAGGGTGTTCACCTTGGTGAAGGTGGGCGCCATCACGAAGCCGGTCAGCGCGAGCGACAACGCCACCACCACCTGGTTGGGCGGCAACGACGGCGTACCGAGCGCCTGCCGCAAGAACGACATCACGATGATGATGCGGGTGAAGCTGGTGATCGAGATGAGCGCGCCCGCGGCGAACGAGAGCGCGGTCATCAGCAGGAACAACTTCACTGCCGACGATCCACCGCCCACCGAGATCTGCATCGGCGCATCGGTCGCTGCGAGCACGAGGGGGATCACGGGACCACGCTCTTCATTCCCGCTTGCAGCTTGGCGCGCAGTTCCTGGTCTTCGATCGACTCGAGCAGAGACGCATCGAACGGTTTGGCCGGAGCGCGGCGTTTGATGCTCTCGAACAGCCCCCGGGGTTCCGCGGCCGGGATCACGTACGGCGCAGGCTCAGGCACGGGGGCAGGGCGGCTGAGCAACACCGTCACTCCCGCTTCACTGACCCCCAGCACCAGCCGCTCACCCAGCACGTCGGCGATCACCAGCGAGCGCTTCTCGCCCAACGACGCCGCCTCGACGATGTGAATGCTCCCACCCGACAGCTGCTTGCGGCGCTTCAGGGTGAAGGCCAGCGCAGCCAGGCCCGCCATCGCCAGCCCCGGCGCCACCAGGTTCTGCGCGGAGAATGACGGCTCGACCTTCAGGTCGACCGGCTTCGTGCCGACATCTTGCTTGAAGGCGGCAGCAACGATGGAGTCGGCGGCCGAGGGAGGGGCAGGCGCCACAGCAGGCGCGGAGCCCTCCGCGGTCGACGGCGTCGTTGCGGCGATGAGCGTGCTGAGTGCGAGCGCGAGCATGGTCTTCTTTCAGCGCAGGCGCGCGATGCGCTCGCTCTTGGAGATGATGTCGGTGATGCGGATGCCGAACTTGTCGTTGATCACCACCGCTTCACCACGCGCGATGAGCCGATCGTTGACCACGATGTCCAGCGGTTCACCGGCGACCTTGTCGAGCTCGATCACCCCGCCCGGCGTGAGGGCCAGCAGGTCCTGAATCGTCATGCGGGAGCGGCCCAGCTCGATGGTGACGTCGAGCGGAACGTCGAGCAGCAGATCCAATCGGCGCGTCGAGACTTCTTCGGTTTGAGCGGTTTCGGCGGTCATGGTGAGTCCTCAGGCAGCGTGTTTCGCGGGTGCAACATTGGGCTGTTCGAACGGCCGGCGGATCTCGGAGAGCGGGCCTCGATCGATCTCGATGCACAGCGCGCCCCCGATCACTTTGGGCTGTCCGGTGAACTTGGCGCGGCCTTCCACGAAGACCGGCAACGACGAGCCTTCACTGGTGCCCAGCGTCAGCACGGCGCCCACGTCGAGATCGAGCAGCTTGCGCAACGAGAGCCGGGTGGTGCCCAGCACCGCGCGCAGGTCGACCTCGGTCTGAACGATCTCTTCTTCGAGGCGGTGCGAGAAACGAACGTCGGAGATGGTGCTCAGCTTGGGCGGCGACATCAGCGCCTTCTTGGCGGGCTCGATGGCGGTGTACGGCATCGCCAGCTGAATCAACCCCTTCATCGGGCCATCGATCTCGAAGCTGCACAACACCGCGGCCTCGTTCATCGGGGCGATGGCGGCGAGGCGGGGGTCTGATTCGAAGCGGACGATCTCGGGCCTGAAGGGCAACACCGGCGCCCAGGCGATCGCCATGCCCTCGGCGAAGATGCCCAGCAGCCGGCCCAGCACCTTGCGCTCGACGGTGGTCAGCTCACGCCGCTCCGCGCGCTGGCTGCTCGGCTCTTCGGGGTGCGTTCGTTTGTCACCCAGCGCGGCGGCGATCAGCGCGTCGGCCAGACCGGGCTCGAGCACCAGCAGCGCCTGGCTCCCGGCCTGCCCCAGGGACATCAGGCAGACGGTGGTGGGCGGCGCGAGCAGCGAGTTGAAGTCACCGAACTTGAGCAACGACGCGGGGCCGCAGCTGACGCGCACCTCGAGCCGGGTGCGGCCGCTCAGGCCCATCGCGAAGTGTGAGGCGATCTGTTCGTTGATCGCATCCAGGGTGGGCATCTGCCCGCGGATCACCCGATCCTGACTGGTCAGATCGTACGGCACCGCGGCTCCACGGCCCTTGCTGGGCTGGGGCGCCACGCGGCCATCCTGGATGGCCGACATCAGTGCGTTGATTTCGTCTGGGTTCAGCAAAACGCCGCCGGCCATGGGAGCGCTCCTCTCTCACTGCACGACGAAGTCGGAGATGTAGAGCGCGCGGAACCGCGCCTCCGGAACCAGCTCACGCAGGCGAAGCTGCAGGGCGTCTTTGGTGCGGGTCAGACCCTCGCTGCCGCTCAGCTCTTCCACGGTGCGATCCGAGAGGTAGCTGATGAAGGCGTCTCGAACGCGAGGCAGGTGCGCGGTGAGGCGCTCCTTGTCGGCCTCGGCGAGCACTTCGACCTCGAAGGTGATGCGCGCGTAGCGATCGAGATCGGGGTTGCGCAGGTGCACCACGAAGTCGGGCAGCTTCACCATCGGCCCAGGCCCTGCCGAAGCGCCCGCAGCCACCGGGGCCGCTCCGCCTTCGTGTTTGCCTTCAGCGGCCGGCTTGGCCTCTGCGTGCTCTTCGGCCGGCTTCGCCTCTCCCGCAGGGTGTTCGCCGGTGGGCGCCGCCGCTTCGGGCTTGTGCATCATCTGGTAGCCCATGAAGCCGATCACCCCGACCAGCAGCAGGCTGTTGAAGCCGATCAGCGCCGGCATCAACTTGCTCGCCGCTGCAGGAGGCGGAGGCGGTGTGGCGGGCGCTGCGGGCTTCTTCTCGTCACTCATGGTGACCACCCCATGAGCAACGCACGTGCCCTTGACGCGTCAGGGGGCTGGCGGGAGGTAAGCCCTTGGATCCTGCGGGGGGACCTCCAGAACCAGCTCGATTCGGCGGTTCAATTCGCGGTTCTCCGGGGTGTCGTTGGACACCAGGGGGTGGCTCGACCCCATGCCGGCCGCGGAGAGCCGGGCGGGCGACACGTCGTGGGCCTGCTCCAGGTAGGCCACCACCGTGGCCGCGCGGGCCGCCGAGAGATCCCAGTTGTTGCGGAACTTCACCGAGGTGATCGCGCCGTCGTCGGTGTGCCCTTCGACCCGGATGAGCTGAGGCGAGTCGGCCACCTCCGTGGAGATGGCATCGAGCACCGCCAGTGCTTCGGGCCGCAACGAAGCCGACGCGGGGTCGAAGAAGCCCTGCGCCGCCAGGCGGATGCGCAGCTTCCCGTTCTCCACTTCGATCTTCACGCTGGGGTTCTTCTCCTTGCGCAGCAGAAAGGGCTTGAGCGCCTTCTCGAGCTTCTTGCGGGTGTTCTCGACCACCTTCTTCTGCATGGTGGTGGGGCCCGCGGCGTCAGCGGCGATGCTGGTCACGCAGCCGCCTTCTGAAGGGGGTCCGGGGAAGATCTTCAGCTTGGTCACGCCGCCTTCACCCTTGAAGTGCAACGCCCACCTCATCGACTCGGTGGTCTTGGCCAGCTTGCTGGTGTCCACCCGGCTCGAGGCGTACATCACGACGAAGAGCGCGAAGAGCAACGTCATCAAGTCGGCGTAGGAAATGACCCACCGCTCGTGGTTTTCGTGCTCTTCGTGTTTGTGTTTCTTCGCCATGGCTCACGCACTCATCGACACGATTTCTGAAGTGGAGCAGCTGGGAAGCCAGGGCTACTTCACCCGGGCTTCGTTTCTGGGGGCCGAGCTGGCCTCGCGGGTGCGCACCGATGCACAGGCCATTCCCCTGCGGCGGGCGGGCATTCGGCGGGGTCACGAGCTCGACGAGACGGTGCGCAGCGATGAGCTGGCCTGGCTGACGAAAGACGAGACGAAGGGTGCGTTGTCGATGGCCGTCACGCACTTCGAGCGGCTGATGCACGAGCTCAACGACGCGGCGTGGCTGGGCTTGAGGACGTTCGATCTCCAGCTGGCGCACTACGCGCCCGGAGCGCACTACGCCCGGCATCGCGACGCCTTCCCCGGGCAAGACAACCGGCGCATCACCGCGATCGTCTACCTGAACCCCGAGTGGGTTCCCGAACACGGTGGGCAACTGCGGCTTCACGTCGAGCCTCCGGTCGAGCTTGAGCCGAGGCTGGATCGGCTGGTGGTGTTTCGATCAGAGCGGGTGGAGCACGAGGTGTTGAAGGCGCGCGCTGATCGCTGGGCGCTCACCGCGTGGTACTCGGCCCGGTGATTACTTGGCCGCCGCCGGAGGGTGCGCCGCGTGCTTTCCATGCGAGCCCGCGAAGCTCTTGAGCTTCTCCTCGAGGATGCGCGGGTTGAGGCCCTCCTGAATCGAGAGCACGCCTTCGCAGATGAGCGTCTTGCGCTCCTTCTCGAGGTGCACCTTGCGCTTGATCTTGTTCGAGACGGGCAGGGCGATGAGGTTCGCCACGCCGACGCCGTACACCGTGGCCACGAAGGCGACGGCGATGCCGGGGCCGAGCGCGGAGGGGTTGTCGAGGTTCTCCATCACGTGAATGAGGCCGAGCACGGCGCCGAGCACGCCGACGGTGGGGCACAGCGCTCCGAAGTCGCCCCACAACTTCGCGTTCACGTTGCCTTCTTCGGCCTCGACCTCGACCTCGGTCTCCAGGGTGTGCCGCGCGACGCTCGCTTCCACGCCGTCGACCAGAAAACCGAGCGCCCGCTTGAGGAAGGGATCTTTGACCTCGACCAGCTTGCTCTCCAACGCGAGCACACCATCGCGGCGGGCCACGGTGGCGAGGTCGACCAGCTGGGCCATCAGCGGCACGATGTCGTTGGGCTTCTCCTTGAGCGCGAGGGAAAAGGCTTTCAGCCCGCTCTTCACCTCGCTCAGCGGGTACGAGACCGCGACCGCGCCCATGGTGCCGCCGATCACGATCATGAAGGCGGTGAGCTGGAGCAGCGAACCGGCGTGGCCACCCTCGAGCTTCTGCCCGATGAGGATCATCGCGAGTGAGAAGAGGATGCCGGGAATGGTCGTCTTATCCATGATGCCCTCCAGGGGCGGTCGATCGTCGGAAGGCAGCGACTCGCTCGAGCAGCTCGGCGAGCGGCTCCTTCACCAGCAGCCGCTGTCCTGAGGACATCGTGATGACCGTGTCGGGAGTCGACTCCGCGAAGACGATGAGTCCGTCGTTCACGGCGATGGTGTGTCCGTCGAGTTTCGTCAGCAGGATCATGCGGTGCCCTGTCTTTCTCTTCGGCACGATCCCCGTCGAACTTGAGGCGCGTCATGCGCCTGACGGAACAGACGCGCTTACCGCTTGAGCTGCATCAGCTCCTGCAGCAGCTGGTCGGCCGTGGTGATGGTCTTCGAGTTCGCCTGGAACCCGCGCTGAGCGGCGATCATCCGCACGAACTCGTTGGCGAGATCGACGTTCGACTGCTCGAGCGCACCCGACTGAATCGCGCCGCGGCCGCCTGTGCCGGCATCACCGATGGTCGGCTGACCCGAGTCGACCGTCTCACGCAGCAGGTTGCCGCCCATGCGCTGGAGCTGATCCGCCGCCGAGAAGTCGGCGACCGCGACCTGGCCCAGCACCCGGGTCACGCCGTTGGTGAACGAGCCGACCACCTCACCGCTGTCGTTGATCTGAATGCCCGCCAGCGCGCCGTACGAGTTGCCGTCCTGGCTGACGAAGGTGGTGGTTCCCGTGCCGACGAAGCTGGTCACGCCATCGAGGCCGGTGCCGGTGGGAACCGGGGTGCCCAGGTTGAAGTTGAGCGCCTGCGGAGCGGTGGCGCCAGCGGGCAGGAAGTTCGAGCTCTGGGTGACGCTGGTGAGCTTGCCTTCGGTGTCGAAGATGAGCTCGCCGGTCGCGATCTCAGCGCCGTCACCGGGCGTGCCGCCGACGTTGCCGGCGTCCGTCACCGCGTGGAACTCCCAGGTGTCGGCGGCGGTCTTCTGCCAATACACGTCGACCGTGTGGGCCTTGCCCAGCGTGTCGTAGATGGTGGTGGTGCTCGCGAACGAAGCGGTCGCGGTGGGATCGTTGGGGTCGAAGGCCGCTGCGGGAATCGGAGCGTTCGCGTCGAGGTTCGCGCGGATGGTCACGTTGCCGGTGGCGACCGCGGCGGCCGTGGCGCTGCCGACCTGCAGGTCGCCCAGGTTGCCGCGGGCCTGACCGGTCGCGGACGTGGCATAGCCCTGCACGCGCAGGCCATCGAGGTTGGTCAGGAAGTCGGAGTCGTCGACGCGGAACTGCCCGGCCCGCGTGTAGAACTGACCCTGTTCCCCCGCCGACGAACCGCGCAGCACGAAGTAACCCGGGCCGTCGATCGCCAGGTCGGTGGCGAGGCCCGTCTGGGTGATCGAGCCCTGCGTCACCAGGCGCTGAATTGCCTGCAGGCGTGAACCCATACCGGCCTGACCACTGCTCGCCGAGCCCATGATCTCGTTCATCAGCTGATCCTGGAACGCGGCGCGGCCGGCCTTGAACCCGATGGTGTTGGCGTTGGCGATGTTGTCGCCGATCACCGAGAGCTCGGTGCTGTTGGACTGCAGGCCTGCGGTACCGATGTTGAGGGCAGAGAGAAGGCTCATGACGGGTTCAAGCTCCTGACGACGTGGTGGAAGGGGTGGTGGTGTTCGAGGCTTCGGAGATCTGAATGATGTCGGAGAGCTTCACGCGCACGCCGTTGAGGATCAGCTCGGCGTAACCGGACTGGAAGGTGACCCCGGTCGCGCGCGCCTTGCCGCGGGAGTCGATGCTGATCGCCTCGCCCTTCTCGTCGGCCGCCGTCAGGGTGACCTTGTAGTTGCCGGGGGGCAGCTTGGTGGTGTCCCAGGGGAAGTCGACGGTGCCGGCCTTCACGTCGTGCAGCGTGAGCGTGGCGACGACCTTGCCGTTCTGATCCTTGATGATCGCGTTGGCCTGGGTGGCGTCTTCCGCGAGCTCGCCCTGCACCTGCGGCGTCTGGTTGGTGGCGGTCACCGTCACGCTGTCGGTGCGGTAGGTGATTTCTTTGCCGACGAGGTTGGCGACTGAAGTTTGATTGTTCGCGGCCTGCGCGATGATCAACGCGTCGAGGCGGCTGTTGGCGGCCTCGGCCTGCTCCACGCTGGCGAACTGCGCGAGCTGGGCGATGAAGGCCTGGTTGTCGGTGGGGGCGAGGGGATCCTGATTGGCCAGCTGCGTGGTGAGCAGCTTGAGGAACTCGTTCTTACCCAGCGTGCGCGAGCCCGTCGGCGTGTTGCTGGTGGGCGGGGTGAAGCGACCGGTGCTGAGACCTTCGATGGCGGATGGCATGGGTCAGGCCTTCACGTGAACGCGGCCGTCTTCGGTCGCGAGTTCGGTGGATGAGGTGGCCCTGCGGGCCGTGGGAGGAGGAGAGACTTCGAGATCCGCGCGGTCGCTGCCGCCGTGACGCTGCTGCGAGCCCGACTGCGTCAGGTCGAAGTGACCCAGCGCCAGGCCTTCTTTGGCCAGCGCGACCCGGAGCTCACCCTGACGCGACTCGAGCAACTGAGCGGCAGGGCCGGTGGCGCGCAGCTCGGTGATGCCGTTCTGCACCTTGAGCTCGACGTTGATGCGGCCCGCTTCGCCCGTGTCCATCGACATGCGCGCGACGTTGGGCAGCAACACCACGCGCAGTGAGGGATCTTCGTTCATCACCGGCGCGAGGGGCGCGAGCGGCGCGGCCTCTTTGATCGCGGGAGGCGCTTCGAGGCGGAAGGGCTCTGCAGCCACGACCGGAGTGGCCGTGGGCGCACCGTTCGGAGCGGTGCTGAGCACGGGCTCTTCTGATTTCTTCTTGTCGGGGCTCACTTCGTCGCGGCGGCTCTGCGGCTTCTCGGTGGGCCCGGTGACGCGCGCAGGGGCGTGCTGATCTTTGGAGCGGATGGCGAGCTGGTCGAGGGTGACTGCCTTCTGCGCCGTGACCGGCTTCGCGGCCGGCGCCACGGGGGCCTTCAGCTCCGTGGGCTTCGTGACGATGAAGGGAGCAGGGCGCGCGTGAGGGCTGAGCGCGCGGGAGACGAGCAGGGCCTCATCGGTGCTGGACACCGCGCGGGGCTTCTTCTCGTCGGCAGCAGGAGCAACACGAGCGGGCTTGCCCTTCGGCTCGTCAGCAGCCCGAAGCAGCGTCTCGAAACCGGCGGCAACCTTGTTCTGCTTGCGGCCTGCTTCGATCTTCTTGCCGAGGCCCATCATCGCGTCGAGTTTCACAGGCGGCCTCCAGACTTCGTGGGAGCGGAAGGCATGGTGGACATCAGGGCGAGCAGGTCAGCGGCGAGCTCGGGCTTGAGGCGATCCATCACGGCGCCGGCATCGGCAGGCTTCATGCGCTTGAGCAACGAAGCGGCCAGGGCCGGCTCACTGCGCTGCACCAGGGCCGCGGCGGCCTCGGGCTTCATCGATTTCATGGTGCGGGCGAGCGCGTCGAGTTCAGCGGGGCGCACGGCGGCGGTGGGCTTCTGGGGCGCTTCGGCGACCGGCGCGGGGGCGTCACCCCGTTTGGCCAGCAGACCCTCGAGCTTCTCGGTTTCGGTGCGCAGGCCGGCGCGGGCCTGGGCGATCTCGGCCTTGAGCTTCTCCAGCTCGGTGCGATCTGCTTCGACCGCCTTGCGATCGCTCTCGATCTTCGCGCGGGCGGCCGCGAGCTCCTTGCTGGTACGGGTCAGCTCGCCGCAGAGCGCCTTCTTGGTGAGCGCCGTCGGAAGCTCGCCCGCAGGTGCGACGGCGACCGGAGCGGGTCCACTC